>NZ_CP085876.1:272500-572500 GCF_013284245.2 Brevibacillus sp. DP1.3A
AAAATGTAACGGGGCTAAACGTATCACCGAAGCTATGGCAGTCCTTACGGACTGGGTAGGGGAGCGTTCCAAGCAGCAGTGAAGCCGTACTGGAAAGAGCGGTGGAGCGCTTGGAAGTGAGAATGCCGGTGTAAGTAGCGAAAAGACAAGTGAGAATCTTGTCCACCGAAAGCCTAAGGTTTCCTGGGGAAGGCTCGTCCTCCCAGGGTTAGTCGGGACCTAAGCTGAGGCCGAAAGGCGTAGGCGATGGACAACAGGTTGATATTCCTGTACCACCTCTGTTCCGCTTGAGCAATGGCGTGACGCAGGAGGATAGGGTGAGCGGCCTACTGGATGGCCGTCCAAGCAGTGAGTGTGGTGTGTAGGCAAATCCGCACACCGATAAGCATGAGCTGTGATGGCGAGGGAAATTTAAGTACCGAAGTCCCTGATTTCACACTGCCAAGAAAAGCGTCTAGCGAGGAACAAGGTGCCCGTACCGCAAACCGACACAGGTAGGCGAGGAGAGAATCCTAAGGTGCGCGGGATAACTCTTGCTAAGGAACTCGGCAAAATGGCCCCGTAACTTCGGGAGAAGGGGCGCCTCGGTAGGGTTAATAGCCCGAGGGGGCCGCAGTGAAAAGGCCCAAGCGACTGTTTAGCAAAAACACAGGTCTCTGCGAAGCCGCAAGGCGAAGTATAGGGGCTGACGCCTGCCCGGTGCTGGAAGGTTAAGGGGATGAGTTAGCGCAAGCGAAGCTTTGAACCGAAGCCCCAGTAAACGGCGGCCGTAACTATAACGGTCCTAAGGTAGCGAAATTCCTTGTCGGGTAAGTTCCGACCCGCACGAAAGGCGTAACGACTTGGGCGCTGTCTCGGCAAGAGACCCGGTGAAATCATAATACCTGTGAAGATGCAGGTTACCCGCGACAAGACGGAAAGACCCCATGGAGCTTTACTGTAGCCTGGTATTGGAACTTTGTGCATCATGTACAGGATAGGTGGGAAGCTGAGAAGCAGGGGCGCCAGCCTCTGTGGAGCTGTCGGTGGGATACCACCCTTGATGTACGGAGTTTCTAACTCGTCGCCCTTATCGGGCGAGAGGACCATGCCAGGTGGGCAGTTTGACTGGGGCGGTCGCCTCCTAAAAGGTAACGGAGGCGCCCAAAGGTTCCCTCAGAATGGTCGGAAATCATTCGTAGAGTGTAAAGGCAGAAGGGAGCTTGACTGCGAGACCTACAAGTCGAGCAGGGACGAAAGTCGGGCTTAGTGATCCGGTGGTTCCGCATGGAAGGGCCATCGCTCAACGGATAAAAGCTACCCTGGGGATAACAGGCTTATCTCCCCCAAGAGTCCACATCGACGGGGAGGTTTGGCACCTCGATGTCGGCTCATCGCATCCTGGGGCTGAAGTAGGTCCCAAGGGTTGGGCTGTTCGCCCATTAAAGCGGTACGCGAGCTGGGTTCAGAACGTCGTGAGACAGTTCGGTCCCTATCTGTCGCGGGCGTAGGAAGTTTGAGGAGAGCTGTCCTTAGTACGAGAGGACCGGGATGGACGCACCGCTGGTGCACCAGTTGTCACGCCAGTGGCACAGCTGGGTAGCTATGTGCGGACGGGATAAGCGCTGAAAGCATCTAAGCGTGAAGCCCCCTCCAAGATGAGACTTCCCACAGCGCAAGCTGGTAAGACCCCTCATAGACGATGAGGTTGATAGGTTCGGTGTGGAAGCGCGGTAACGCGTGGAGCTGACGAATACTAATCGGTCGAGGACTTATCCACACACTTAGCAATCATGCGTATTCAGTTTTGAAGGAACAAACCTTCAATGTTCCTCGGTAGCTCAGTTGGTAGAGCAATCGGCTGTTAACCGATCGGTCGGCGGTTCGAGTCCGTCCCGAGGAGCCATATTATGCTCCTGTAGCTCAGTCGGTAGAGCGTTTCCATGGTAAGGAAGAGGTCGCAGGTTCGATTCCTGTCGGGAGCATCTGAAGTAATCTTATGAAAATGGCCCGTTGGTGAAGCGGTTTAACACAGCAGCCTTTCACGCTGTCATACAGGGGTTCGAATCCCCTACGGGTCACCTAAAAACACCTTAACGACTGTTAAGGTACCTACAGAGTTACCAGAGTATGCTAAGAAGCATACTCGTCACTTTGTCAGGGATTTGGAGGCTTAGCTCAGCTGGGAGAGCATCTGCCTTACAAGCAGAGGGTCGGCGGTTCGATCCCGTCAGCCTCCACCATAAAAAATGGGGAGATAGTGAAGTGGCTAAACACGGCAGACTGTAAATCTGCTCCCTCCGGGTTCGGCGGTTCGAATCCGTCTCTCCCCACCATTTTTTATTTTGCGGGTTGTTGGGGTATAGCCAAGCGGTAAGGCAACGGACTTTGACTCCGTCATTCCTAGGTTCAAATCCTAGTACCCCAGCCATTTTGCGAGCCATTAGCTCAGTTGGTAGAGCATCTGACTTTTAATCAGAGGGTCGAAGGTTCGAGTCCTTCATGGCTCACCAGTTTTTTAAAATCATAATAGGTGCCCTTAGCTCAGCTGGATAGAGCGTTTGACTACGAATCAAAAGGTCGGGAGTTCGAATCTCTCAGGGCACGCCACTTATCGGGAAGTAGCTCAGCTTGGTAGAGTACTTGGCTTGGGACCAAGGGGTCGCAGGTTCGAATCCTGTCTTCCCGACCATTTTTTATGCGGGTGTAGTTCAATGGTAGAACTCCAGCCTTCCAAGCTGGTCGCGTGGGTTCGATTCCCATCACCCGCTCCATATGCTTTTTAGAAACGAGAAACCGACATGGTTGCTCGTTTTTTTGTGTTTTTGACAAAGCTTGTCCGACAGGTTATTTATGCAAAATCATGTCGAGTTGAGTCATTTTGCTTTCCGGGGCTACAATATAGGAGTAGAGAATGAATGAACGAAGGAAAGGGTGGCACTTCTATGAACAAAAACATGAGCATTGTTGGTGTACCGATGGATCTAGGTGCAGACCGCCGCGGAGTTGATATGGGACCTAGCGCTATCCGTTATGCAGGTGTTGTAGCACGCCTGGAAAAGATGGGTTTCAATATTGAAGACCGAGGAGATATTTTTGTAACGCGTCCTCACCACTTCACCGAGACGGAAAACCATAAATACCTGGATGAAGTCGTGGAAGCCAATGAAAAGCTTGCCAATGTTGTAAGCGATATCATGACTGCTGGTCGATTCCCGCTCGTATTGGGTGGCGATCACAGTATTGCCCTTGGAACCATAGCTGGTGTGGCTAAGCACGTAAAAAACCTGGGCGTGATTTGGTTTGATGCTCATGGTGATTTAAATACGGGTGCCACTTCTCCATCGGGAAATATTCACGGTATGCCTTTGGCAGCGAGCTTGGGGTATGGGCATGAGCGTCTGACGAACATTGGGGGGTATACACCGAAGGTAAAGGCAGAAAACGTGGTTATTATCGGTGCGCGTGATCTGGATCAAGGTGAGCGTGAATTGATCAAGCGTATTGGGATGAAGGTTTTCACCATGCATGAAATTGATAAATTGGGTATGGCTCGAGTCATGGATGAAGCAATCGCGTATGTGTCCAAAAACACAGATGGCGTGCATTTGAGTCTCGACTTGGATGGACTTGATCCACACGATGCTCCGGGAGTAGGGACGCCAGTAATAGGTGGTATCTCCTATCGTGAAGGGCATGTCTCATTGGAAATGCTGGCAGATGCGGATATTCTTTGTTCTGCAGAATTCGTAGAGGTCAACCCGATTCTTGACCGAGAAAACATGACAGCTCGCGTTGCAGTCGCTTTGATGAGTTCCGTTTTTGGTGATAAATTACTGTAAAATAAATGAAGAAGATCATGAAAAAAGAGAGGCTTTTGGCCCTCTTTTTTTGTTTTTCCGCATCTTTACATTGATGGGGGAAAGCTGTACATTCTAAGGATGGAGTCGAAGTTTATTTAATAGCTGGTCCAGTTGTACACTCAGCGTAACTAATTCTGGAGTAATGCAGGCTTGTTTTTTGTACTGATCGTTGAGTTCTTTTCGCAGCATTTCAATCTCGAGGAGAACGTCTTTTTTTGACAATCGTTGCACTCTCCTTTCCACCCGTGAGATAAATGAGCTATCATTACTTATATATAGAGGAAAGCAAACGCTTATTCCTCTATTTCCCAACAAATTATCTGCACAAACACAAGATTAAAAATGAAACCATATGCAGTATCATCCGTATATAGGATTACGGTATTGTGGGGAGGATCGCATGGATTTTGTAGAGAAACGGTTGACTCAGCGGGCAAAACGCGGAGACCGTGAAGCTTTTGCGGAGTTAATCGAGATTTATAAAGACAAGATATTTCAGCTCGCATATCGTATGGTGGGAAACCGTCAGGATGCAGAGGACATCGCGCAGGAAACATTTTTGCGTGTCTATGCCAATTTGCATTCATACGATGACAACTATAAGTTCTCCACGTGGATCTACAGGATCGCGACCAATCTATGTATCGACCGTGGCCGGAAAAAACGACCTGACTTTTCATTGGATGAAGAAACCGAACCAGGGCAAGGCCTGGACTGGTATTCACGCCTGTCTTCTAACGAGCGAACACCGGAGGACAAAGTCGTAACGCAGGAGCTGCAGGAGACGGTGCAAGATGCTTTGTCTCACTTACAGCCCAAATATCGCTCGATTATGATCTTGCGTTATATCGAGGATTTGTCGTTGCAGGAGATCAGCGATATCGTAAAGCTTCCCATAACGACAATCAAGACGCGTATTCACCGAGGAAGGGAAGCATTACGCAGCAAGTTGCGATTGATGTGAGAAAGGAGAAAATCACGATGGAATGCCGGGATATGATTTGCCTCATCCACGAATATCTAGATGGGGACACTGATGAATTAGCCAATCTGCAATTGCAAACACACATAAAGTCTTGTGTGAGTTGTCGCCAGCATATGCATGAGTTGCAGAGAGCCATCGCTTTTGTTCAAAGCGCTTCACATATTCATGTCTCTTCTGATTTTACAGCTCGTGTACTTGCGCAATTGCCTGCGCCGACGAAAGCGAATCTGTTATCAGGATGGCTTCGTAATCATCCGTTTTTGACAGCTGCAGCGGTATTTCTCTTTTTGATGACCGGCAGCGTATTCAACAGTTGGTTTGATCGGGATGACACACTACAAGTATCCTCTGCTAATTTGGATAAATTAAAAATAGATCGTGAACGCAATGTCGTAGTTGTACCAGCAGGAACCAATATTGATGGAGACTTGGTTGTCCGCAACGGAAACGTAGATGTTCGAGGCCATGTAACAGGAAATGTTGTGGCCATTGAAGGAAAAGTGTTCGTGGCATCTACCGCCCAAGTCGTGGGAAATACCGAATCGATCGAAGCAATCGTAGATTGGATTTGGTATGAGGTGAAAAATATTGGAAATGACTTGCTTCCGATCTTGCCATAAGAGAAAATAGAGAGTACAGCTATCAGAGCACGGCAGTGGAGCCGTGCTTTTTCCGCAGGAGATAGACTGACTTCATTAGATGGAGCGAGATATGGGGGCTTCGTTATGATATCGATATCCATGGATTATGGGGATTTGCTACGGTATGCAACGGATATTTTACTCGTTACATACGTGTTCTATAAAATCATTATGCTTATACGCGGGACGCGCGCTGTACAATTGCTGAAGGGGATTATGGTCATCGTCATCACATGGTTCCTCAGTAAATATTTTCAGCTGACGGCACTACACGCGCTGATGAATCAAGCTTTTACATTCGGGGTTTTGGCGGTCGTCATCATCTTCCAGCCGGAGTTGCGTCGAGCACTGGAGCAGCTTGGTCGAGGCAAGCTTTTTTCCCGTTCAAGCAGTACGCAGGATGACGAGGCGGTTAGCCGCTTGGTTCAAGAGGTGGGCAAATCGGTTACGTACATGGCCAAGCGTCGTATTGGTGCGTTGATCGTCATTGAGAGAGAGACGGGTCTAAATGATTACGTGGAAACGGGTATTGGTATTAACGGGCGAGTCAGCTCAGAGCTGTTGATTAATATTTTCATCCCGAATACACCGTTGCACGATGGTGCAGTCATTATGCGAAAAGACATGATTATGGCTGCTGCCTGTTATCTTCCACTGTCTGAAAACAATTCCATCTCCAAAGAGTTGGGGACGCGCCATCGAGCGGCAATAGGGTTAAGTGAGGTTTCCGATGGCATTGCGATCATCGTATCTGAAGAGACTGGTCAGGTGTCCTTTGCTGCACATGGAGCAATGAATCGCAATCTGACGGAGGCGCAACTGGCAGAGATGCTGACAGAACAGCTTCAGCCTCTGTCCAAAGGCAAATCCATGGGAAGTCGTTGGCAATGGAGGCGAAAACATGGATAAATGGTTAAACAGTCACTGGTTTGCACGTGCTGTTGCGTTGCTTTTGGCTATCATGACGTGGATGATTGTCAATCTGGAAGCCGAACAAACGACGACTCCTGAGGCAAGTCAGCCAACTTTTATTGATAGTGTCAATTTGCATGTGAAATACGATACCGATCGTTATCAAGTGGTTAAGCAGCAACGAACAGTAAAGGTCGCCTTGGAAAGCAATAATCCTTTTTATCGACACAATTTCTTCCCAGAGGAATCGTGGGAAGTGTATGTCGATGCGACGAGCCTGGGCAAAGGAACACATCGTGTACCTGTCCAGTACAAAGGATTCCCGGATGAAGTCAAGGTAGGGATCATCCCGAATATCGTGGAAATTACCTTGGAAGAGAAAAAGACCGTTGAGCGTGAAGTTTCCGTGGAGAAATTGGGACAGGTCGCCCCTGGTTACACGGCTGGAGAGCCTATTGTGAAGCCGTTTAGAGCACTTGTAAGGGTACCTGAAAGCCAAGTGAATAAGGTAGCAGCAGTTAAGGCTTCGGTTGACCTGGAAGGAGCTACTTCGGCAATCAAGACAACGGTTCCGCTCAAAGTCGTGGACAAGTCTGGTAACGTGATTCAAGGGGCAGATGTGGTGCCACTTACGGTAGAAGTGAACATCCCCGTAACGAGTCCGTTTGCCAAAGTGCCAATCAAATTAAACTTGACGAATGAATTACCGAATGGCTATAGTTTGGCTAGTATGGGTATGAATGTGGAAGAGGTCACGGTCTATGGACCGAAGGAAGTCATTGATGGCATCAAATCCAACACATACCCAGGCCCGGAAATCGATCTAGGCAACATTACATCAGATCGCGACATAGAGTTAAAGATACCGTTAATGGATAATATCGTGAAGGTCGAGCCGGAGTATGTGACCGTATCGCTGAAAGTCGTTTCATCAACGACCAAGCGTTTGGATAAGATTCCGATTCGCATTAGCGGGCTATCAGAAAGCATGGAAGCAAAGGTACTATCCACCGATGGCCAGGAGATGTCTACAATCGACTTCGACGTGATCGGCGCACCAGACGTGCTGAATCAGTTGAGGCATGAAGACTTGCAGGTCGTAGCAGATGTCAGCAATATGCCGGCGGGTGTATACGAAGTACCATTGAATTACATCTTCAATCAGTCGGAGTATATCAAGACTTCTGCGGGCGCACCGAAAAAGGTCACAATTCAAATCACGAACAAGCAAAGGTAGACATAAGCTGTTGTGTGCACAAGGAAGGAAATGAGGGACAATCATGGGGAAGTATTTCGGAACAGACGGTGTACGCGGTGTAGCAAATACACAACTGACACCCGAACTGGCATTTAAAATCGGACGTGTTGGCGGTTACGTTCTCACCAGACACAAGCAGGAAGGGAAACCAAAAGTGGTGATTGGGCGCGATACGCGCATTTCCGGTCAAATGCTGGAAAACGCACTTTTGGCTGGACTGTTATCGGTTGGAGCAGAAGTGGTCAGATTGGGTGTTATCTCCACCTCGGGGGTAGCGTATCTCACACGTGCACTTGGTGCAGATGCGGGTGTTATGATCTCCGCCTCTCACAATCCGTTTCCGGATAACGGAATCAAGTTCTTCGGCAGCAACGGTTTTAAACTGTCCGACGAAGTGGAAGCTGAAGTAGAACAGTATTTGGACGCGGCAGAGGATACTATGCCTCGACCAACAGGCGAACAAATCGGGACGGTTCTGGAATTCCTGGAGGGTGGACAAAAGTACCTCTCTCACTTGAAGAGTACCGTATCTGAGCGATTTGATGGTCTGAAGGTAGTCCTGGACTGTGCAAATGGTGCTGTCTCATCATTGGCAGCTCGCCTGTTTGCGGATGTGGACGCTGAAGTGATCACGATTGGTGCGAATCCGAATGGAATCAACATCAATGACCAGTGCGGTTCAACGCATCCTGAACGTCTAGTAGAAGAAGTTTTGAAGCATAAAGCTGACTTGGGTCTTTCCTTTGATGGGGACGCGGATCGCTGCATTGCAGTAGATGATAATGGTGAAATCATCGACGGCGACTATATTATGGCGATCTGTGCACGAGCACTCAAGGCAAAAGGAAAGCTCAACAACAATACAGTTGTTACGACCGTAATGGCCAACATGGGCTTCTTCAAAGGGATGGAGGAGTGCTCCATCAATACGACGAAGACTGCTGTAGGGGATCGCTATGTAGTAGAAGAGATGCTGCGCGGCGGCTATAATCTCGGTGGCGAACAGTCCGGTCATATCGTCTTCCTGGACTACAATACGACAGGAGACGGTCTGTTAACGGGTCTGCAGCTCTTGAACATCATCAAGGAGTCTGGCAAGCCGTTGTCCGAGCTCAAACAGGTGATGGTCAAGTATCCGCAGCTTCTGATCAATGTCCGTGTAGAGGACAAGTCAAAGCTGAATGGCAATGAAGCTATTGCACAGGCCATCCGTGAAGTGGAAGAAGATTTGGCTGGCAATGGTCGCGTTCTGGTTCGTCCGTCCGGAACAGAGCCAATCGTACGTGTCATGGCAGAAGGTCCAGATGCGTCACAATTGGAAGGGCTCGTGAATCGGATCGTTGACGTGGTCAAACAAGAACTGGTGTAAAATTAGTGTAAAAAGTTGCAGGGAGCGGTTTCTATGCCGCTCCCTTTTGCATACAACTAAAATACGAAGACGAGATATTGTCGCTCTTCACAAACTGTGGTACAGTGTTCATGTGCCCAAGCACAAAGAAAGAAAAAAATGGGAGGGATTGTGCAAAAAAGAACAAGCATCGTAAATCAAATGCATATCATTGAAAAGCGCCAGCACTGAGGCTGCCCGACATGGAGCCCAGTGGACGAGGTGGAGGTTTATCGAAGGATTCGGCGGATACCTCCCGGCAGCAGTATCACTGCCGCAGAGCGCAGGGACAAAACATCAGGGTGATCTGATGGACAAAACCTTGTGTGTGATACGTTTTTTTCCATTGCCGAAATAGTTGAAACAGCATGATCATATAAAAAACATGGAATGGCGGGGGACTCACCCCCGTACCATTGTTCGGGTCGAAGTCCCTCGCCAATTTGGAAGGGGACCATACACTTATGTGCGGAATCGTTGGATATATTGGAAATAGACAAGCGCAAGACATCGTGATCGGAGGACTTCGCAAGCTGGAGTATCGCGGCTATGATTCAGCAGGGGTCGCTGTCGTGAATGCAAACGGATTGGAGTACTCAAAAGCTCAGGGGCGTCTGGCAGTTCTGGAAGGCCGTTTGGAGTCGAATCCATTGTCTGGTTCTATGGGAATCGGGCATACACGTTGGGCGACACACGGAAAACCGTCTGACGAGAACTCCCACCCACATACAGACGAGAAATCTGCTTTTGCAGTCGTTCACAACGGGATTATCGAAAACTTCCTGCCATTGAAAGAAGAGCTGCTGGCAAAAGGCTACACGTTCACTTCTGAGACAGATACCGAGGTTATCGCTCACTTGCTCGCGGACATGTACGATGGCGATATTGTTTCTACAGCGCGTCGTGCTGTGCAACGCATGCGTGGTGCCTATGCATTGGGAATCATGACGGAGCACGAGCCAGATAAGCTGGTAGCGATTCGTTTGGCTAGCCCGCTAGTAGTTGGTGTGGGTCAAGGCGAGAGCTTTATCGGTTCGGATATCCCGGCTATTTTGGAGCATACACGTGACGTGTACATTTTGAACGAAGGCGAAATGGCTGTGTTGACTCGTGATGGTGTGGAACTGATGAACGCAGAGACCGGAGAGAAAATCGAGCGGGAACTGTTCCATGTCGAGTGGGATCTGGTACAAGCGGAAAAAGGCGGATATGAATCCTTCATGCTCAAGGAAATGCACGAGCAGCCTCAAGCTGTTCGCGATACCATGGGTGCCCGCATTGACGAGGACAACAAGCGAGTGATTTTGCCTGAGTTGAAAATGAGCGATGCGGAACTGGCGACATACGATCGCATCTACATCGTGGCATGCGGTACTTCCATGCACGCAGGTCTCGTCGGTAAGGATGTTATCGAAAAATGGACTCGCGTACCTGTAGAGGTAGCAGTCGCTTCCGAGTTCCGTTACCGTGATCCGATCTACACAGACAAGACACTGATGATCGTCATCAGCCAATCTGGTGAGACAGCAGACACGCTGGCTGCGCTGCGTGAGGCGAAGAAGAGCAACGTGAAGGTGTTGGCTATCACCAACGTGGTAGGCAGCTCTGTAGCTCGTGAAGCTGACGAAGTGATCTTTACGTGGGCTGGTCCGGAAGTAGCGGTAGCATCTACGAAAGCATACACCTCCCAAGTCGTTGCCCTGTACTTGTTCAGCCTGTATTTGGCTCAAGTAAAAGGCACCATGGCGGCTGTTGAGGTTGCGGAAGTCGTTGATCACCTGAGCGAGATCCCTGGCAAAATCGCTTCCATGCTGAATGACGATGATCAGATTCGTCGCTTTGCAGAGGGCACAAAAGAGGTAAGCAGCCTGTTCTTCATCGGCCGCAGCCTCGACTATGCGGTATCGCTGGAAGGCTCTCTGAAGCTGAAAGAAATCTCCTACATTCACTCCGAGGCGTATCCAGCTGGTGAGCTGAAGCACGGTACACTTGCGCTGATTGAAGATAATGTTCCAGTTGTAGCTTTGGCTACGCAACCAGACATCTACGAAAAAACGGTAAGCAATATCGTGGAAGTAAAAGCTCGCGGCGCTCATGTACTGGGCTTTGCGACTGAAGGCAACCACGACCTGGCGAAGAGTGTTGATGAGGTTATTTACATGCCAGCCACACTGCCAATGCTCACACCGATTCTGACCGTCATTCCATTGCAATTGCTTGCCTACTACGCTTCTGTCGCTCGCGGCCTTGATGTGGATAAACCACGGAACTTGGCGAAGAGTGTGACGGTTGAGTAAGGGTTGAAGGGAATAAGAACATCCTGTTCAGTTGTTCGTTGACATTAGAGTAAGTAAATTTACATTAGACTTGGTAAATAGTATAAAGTTTTTCTTTGATTAAAGTCATGTTAATAAGTCGAGTGAAATTCAGGTATGCACATCTGTTTTTCCTCGGCTTATTTTTATTTTTAAGCCATATATTTATTGAAACAAAGTGTTAGGTGGAATATTGTCTGTACCAGAGTGCAAATTAGGCACTCTGCAATTTCCAAACCCCGCCACAAGCTCTATCAGAGTCGAGGCGGGGTTTAACGGTATAACGTACTTTTTAACTTCTATGGTTCCTCATTTGCAAACATCTCCAACGTAGCTATAAGAATGTCTTTCTTTTTAGTATAGTAGTCTAAATATGGAGAACCTATTATCGCCGCACCTTCAATCATTGAACAAAAATCATAAACAGGTATAGGGCGTCCGATTCCTAGGGCAGCTCCTACTGTCGATAGTAATGCCAGTAAACGAACCGGGTTCCATTCCCATTCGAAGAGTTGAAGAAGTTGGATGGCACTAGAAGCTCTTTTCGTTTGCTCGATCGTATATACTTCGGGGAATCGCCCATCCGTCTTGTAGGCATGGAAAAACTCGTTGTAGTAAGCTTCTGCTGCGAAATCGATATCGCGGTACATTTCTCTAAAATCCGTGTAAGGTTGACTTTCATTCTTCATTACTGCCACACCAACCTTTCTTATAGGATGAAGTCATTGTATCAGGAAAAATTGATAGTAATAGAGTAAAAACAAACCTCAACCCTCACAATTATGTGAGCGAAGGGGTTTGTTTCAGTTTTTAGAAGTAGACATCCTAATCAAGTGGGCATAGCTAATGCTCTTTTTTATTAACTGTTCACTACGGCGTTAAACTAATGGGCAGATTAGTTCAATAATAACCAAATCGAGGTGGACATTGCCGGGATTAGATTATCTCGTCGATTCACAGATAGAGAATGACTAATTTGTCTTACAGAAAAATTCCGTTACGAACTCTAAGAATTTTCTAGCTGCTACAGATAAATATCGTGATTCAAGCCAAATGAACTTATAATTACGTTTCATACTGTGGTCATGAATCTTTAATAAAGTGAGTGGAGAGTCAGAGCTTCGTCCGCACTCACCTACAAGAGCGACACCAACGCCGGCCCGGACAAGACTCGCAATAGCAGAAGGCTCATTTACCCTGCATATATATTTAGGATGAATTCCAGCCTCTCCAAAAAAGATATCGTTCAGTGGTTGATAAAATTGCCCCTCATTGTAACCAATGAAAGCTTCAGTAGCAGCTTCTGCCAAAGAAATGATCTGTCGGTCTGAGAATCGATGGTTAGGAGAAACAGCAAGGTATACTTCTTCCTCCAGGACATGGGAGGAGCACACTCCAGCATTTTGCGTAGGTAACGCTGTGAGACATATGTCCACTTCTCCACTCAGAAGAAGAGGCTCCAGCTCCATCATAGAAACTTGGGTTATTCGGAAATCGGTTTTCGGGTATTGGGATAGAAAGTCAGCAAGTGGCCTAGACAGGAGCTCGACGCTCGTAACCGCTAAGTGAACACTGCCCGAATACAACCCAGAAAGTTCTTCAATTTCTTTCCTTCCATCTTCCAATGCGTTTAAAGCAATTTCTACCTTTCGAAGGAACGTTTTACCAAACGTGTTTAATCTAATATTTCTCCCCTGGCGGTCAAAGAGGGGGACACCAAGATCTTCCTCAAGTCGAGCGATTATTTTGCTTAATGCGGGTTGAGCAATTTGCAGTTCTTCGGCTGCTTTGGTCATATGTTGAATTCTAGCGATAGTACGAAAGTAATGTAAATGTGAAGTATCCATGATTACCTCCATTTATATACGATTTAGCATGATACTCATGAAAATCATGTATTAGATATTATTGATATTATGTTATAGTATCAGGTTTAACAATTGAAGTAAGCAATAAAGGGAGGAATTTCTATGGTATACAAAGAAGAGGAACCATTGGAGCATGATCGCGAACTTATCAAACATGTAGTTAATGAAATGGAGACAGCGTTTAATCGGCACGATGCAGATGCGTTAGACAGCCATTTCACACAAAACGCCACTTGGGTGAATGTAATGGGTGAAAAGTTGTCGGGTTGGGATGAAATAAATAAAGTGCACAAAATCGTCTTGACAGGTCCTTTAAGTAATTCTTATAGCAAATATACTGTTGACAGCATCTCGTTCATTAATTCCAATGTAGCTGTTGTTCATGTCCGTCAATATTCAACAACTTCCGATGGTAAACGAATTGGCGGAGGGCAAGAAAGCATTGCTATCTACGTAATGGTCAAGGAAACGAAAGTTTGGAGGCTAGCAGCAGGACAAAACACACTTCTAAAATCCGTCTAACTAGATATTGTGAGTTAAGCTAACGGGTTTCGTTAGTTCCATAACAACAGCGGTAGTCTAAGCCTTTATTTTCAGGTCTTAGGTCGCCGCTGTTTCATTTATTGGGTTCAGTCTTAAACTAAACCAGCTAATAGTATATAAACATTTTCCAACTAGCAATGCCGATGACTTTAAACGGTTTCCTTCAATGTGTTTCTATCTTAAAACTCATCTAGTTTCTTATTCCGTTAACTCCTGATATCACATCAGACAGCCATATATAAAGCATTCGATGGAAGCCGGATTCCCTATCCGCCTCAATAGCGGTATTGGGACAAGTTCAGAAACGTCGGCAGCCTTTCCTGTTGTCACAGAGACTGCCGAGCGGCCACAGCCAGGCAGATCTGACACTTTTCACCGCAGCGTCCTTCCACTTTTCTATCATGGTGTAGTGATATTCTTGCTCTGTGCTTTTCAGAAGGGTGTATCCCACATTTCCTTTTTCAGCTTGGCTTGCAGCAACCAGGGTTTTGGCCGTTTGAAGAAAGCGGCCATGGACTCGTGTTTGAAGAGAAGGAAAAGTTTAACATCGAGATCCTGAAGTTTTTAGAAGCTTAAGTAAAACCAGATTTTCACGCACCTTTTTTGCCGCTTAAGGTTGTTTTGGGAAGAGGTGGGGTATGAGCAGAAATAAAAGTTTTGAAATTCCAAAAGTACTGGATCTGGCAATCGACGTGTTTTGGCATAAAGGGTATGTGGGTTGTTCTATGCAGGATTTGGTGGAGCAGCTTGGACTTAGCCGAAGCAGCATTTATGAGACGTTTGGAAGTAAAGAGGACTTGTACCTTCAGGCGCTGGAGCGTTACGACCGGCAATCCAAACAGATACTGGCGGCTATCTTGTATGAACAAGGGCCGGCGAAAGAACTTCTGCTGCGCTATTTTCACGAGGTCATCGAATATACGCGTCGCAGAAGTTGCTTTATGGTGAATGCCTCGTTAGAGCTGGCAGCTTCCCACCCGGAGGTATTTAAGCGGGTCCAAGCCAATATGGCTGAGAACGAGGAAGCCTTTTACCAACTGTTGGAACGTGCGGTGCAGACCGGTGAGCTGAAGGGAACCTGGAATTTGAAAGCATTGGCCCAATACCTGGTTAATGTTATGCACGGGATTACGGTGACCACGGTAACCGCGGAACGTGAAATGCTGGACAATATTGTGCGCAGTTCGCTTTACTTTCTGCCGTGAGGAAGAGCCACAAGAGTAAACAAGATAAAGAGCTGTACGGCTGGAGCTGGACTTCGGCGTGCAGCTCTTTTGGTTTATATAGATCCGTTTAGCTCGACATTCTCCCGAGTGGTCCATAGTATCTCTGCTATGTCCCAAAAAAGAATCCCCCAATTATTAACGCCGGTAATCCTTAGCGTACAGGATACCGGCGTTTTAGTGTTACTGAGGTGTTTTCAAGTTACTTTGCGGTCTGTGTCAGTTACGCTGGTACTGTGACATTTTGCTTTGGTACTCCGCTCTTCGTAAAAAATCAACGGCACGGTCAGGGAAGTCCGTAAACACCCCGTCAACTCCTGCTGTGAAGTAGAACTGATCGAGCAGCTCCTCGAAGCTTGCTGCATAGGCAGGGATTTGTCCTTTATCCGCTCGGAAGGTGTATGGATGCACGTCCAGGTCAGCTTCATGAGCCTCTTTGACAAGATTGGTAATGATCAGGTGGTCTCTCGTCGACTCTTCTTTGATGATCATCGGCTTCCATGGCCCTACGCCGTCTGCGTATTTCGCAATTTCTTTCATCGCCCCTTTTTCAAACATCCAATCGTAGTTGTAGGGAACTGCCTTACCGTTTTCATAGATCATGGTTTCGTTCCAGCCGGTTTCTGCCATGAGCTGTACAAGCTTCACGTTCATATTCAATTGTGGATAGAGTTCCGTGCGAATCCGTTTTGCTTCATTGGGGTCGAAAGTCTGTATGTACGCTTTGTCATTCTTGGACACATAGCCGTACTTTTTCAACACCTGCAGCACTGCGAGGCTGATGTCCTTTCCTTCGTGTCTGTGGAACCAAGGAGCTTTGATCTCAGAATAGATCCCTACGTTACGACCTGTGCTTTTGTTCATACCCTGGATCAGTTCAATCTCTTCTTCCAGGGTGTGAACATTGAAGCTAGATTTCCAGAGAGGGAAGCGATCCGGATAGTCTTGCACTTGCTTGCCGTTTTCCACTGTGAAGACCTCTGTTGTTTTCAGTTTCTTGATCTCGTCAAGAGTGAAATCAATAACGTAGTACCTGCCGTCTTTTCGTTTTCGATCAGGGTAGACCTCCGCTACATTGGTTACGCTGTCCAGATAATGGTCGTGCATGATGAGCAGTTTGTTGTCCTTTGTCATGACCACGTCTTGTTCGATGTAGTCGACTCCCATCGCGTAAGCCATCGCTTTTGCGGGCAGCGTATGTTCCGGCAAGTATGCGCTCGCTCCACGGTGGGCGATGACAATCTTATCCGCTTCGGCAAAGGATACGCTTCCAAAGCTTGTTGTAATAGCGAGAGCGGCTACCAGGGATGTAACCAGTTTTTTCATGTTCTTCCTCCTCCATTTGGATGAAAAAAAGATCCACAAATTTCATTGGTAGGTTATACCATACCAAATGAAATATTGTGAATCTCCTGATCTCCATCACAAAAATATTATATTGTTTACTAATGTAAGGGATAAAGAAAGCGCTGTCAATAAATTGTTGGCGGCTGCCCTCTTAAAGCAGAAATTTGATATTCCATAACGAAAATTTCTCTTTCACGGCAGCGTCTTTCCTCCCTACAAAAAAACAGCAAGGCTGATCGCAGGACCAACCTTGCTGTTTTTCCGTCATCACGAAATACAAATTACAACTTCACAGGCTCTCCTGCGAATACTTCCAATTCCATGGCTCCTGCAAAAAAGGAAGGAGCTTCCTTCACAAAAGCCTGAAAATGAGCGCTTGCATTGTGGGCCGCTACTGCGGCAGCGTCCTGCCACTTTTCTACCATGGTGTAGTGATATTCTTGCTCTGTGCTTTTCAGAAGGGTGTATCCTACATTGCCTTCTTCAGCTTGGCTTGCAGCAACCAGGGCTTTGGCCGCTTGAAGGAAGGCTTCTTCCTGTGCGGGTATCACTTGCAGATGGGCATGTATAATAAGCATGGTTCTCTACCTTTCTTCCAACGAATTTGAATTATTTCCAGGTTGTCACTGTCTCAACAGGGAGACGGTAAGAGGGGTGTCCTTCCTTGGCTGCTTTCCCGATACTGATCAGCATGATCGGTTGATAGCGATCCTTGTCCAAATCAAACGCTTCTGCTATTTGATCCTTTTCATAGCCGCCGATAGGGTTCGTGTCATAGCCGAATGAACGGGCAACCAGCATCAATTGCATGGATACGAGACCGGCATCGATAAAATTGACATCCCGCAGGTCAGAAGCTGGTATATTGGCGTAATAAGGCTTCACGGCTTTCAGCTGCATGTCCTTCACTTCCTGCGGCATGTATCCGAGCTCGACAGCTTTTCCAAATATCTCATCCATATATTCCGCATTATCCATGTCGACGAATACGGCAATGACGGCGGAAGAGGTGAGTACCTGCGTTTTGTTGAAGCGTGCCAGCTCTGCAAGCTTTTCCTTCTCTTCTTGACTTTCGATAACCACAAAGCGCCAAGGCTGCATGTTGACTGAAGATGGAGCGCGTGTGGCTCCCGCTAGAATTTCAACCATTTCCTCGCGGCTGATTTTTATTTCAGGATCATAAAGTTTGACAGAACGACGACCAAACGTGATTTCACGAAAATCATTTGTTCTTTGTACGGTATTTATCATGTAAAAACAGACTCCTTTCTTGAACAATCAAATGTTGTTTTGCATCCGTTTGAGAAAATCAGTTAAGACCTGCGTTTCATCCTCGCTGAAGCCTTCCAGAATCTGCTGGATGAAATTTCGTTTCTCGCTTTTGTACCCTTCAATCCGATGATGTCCTTCTTCGGATAGACGAACGAAGGTTTCGCGGTTATCATTTGGATTTTTGTGTCTGGTCACCATGCCATCCGCTTCCAGTTGCTTCAGGTGGCGTGTAATGGCAGCACTGTCGATATTGATGTGCTTTTGTAGCTGGGACTGATTGATTTCGTTGCATTCACAAAGGATTTGCAAGATCGCGAGACGAGTAGAGCTGATTCCGGTACAGCGTTCGAACTTGGGACTTATTTTATTGGTTAATCCGATGAGCAGATTCAGTATTTGCTCCTCTTCAAATTCCTTGCGTGTCATGAAAAATGCCTCCCGGGGGCAATATGAATAGGAACTCAGTCATATATCCTCAAGCAATGACAACATACAGTCAGTTGAGCATGATAACTTGATAATATTTGACGCATCAATAATTGATACGTCAATTAATATAACATCTTATTTTATCGTTTGCAACATATGATCCCCGCAAAAGTCGCTGAGTTAACGGATGGATAGAAGGTACCGGTAAAAGTGGAGTTTAGCAAATAGGATAAAATCTTATGAGGGAACAAAGGATCGAGGTTGTTCGTTCAAGAAAAACAGCGGCAGTCTAGGTGGACTGGTGGCCGACTTAGCTCAAGACATGTGATTACTACTGGTTCTCTGGGAAAATCCACTTCTCACCATAACTCCTTATTAGGGGAACGTTTTCAATAGTTTCTTCTAATTCAACAGATTCAACACTGTTTACCGTCCCTCTAATAGACTGAATTGTTTTACATTGTAATCAGCTACTATATCACATGGATAGGTGTGCTTTTTTTATTTACCATTGTAACGCTAATTTGTTAGCAATCTCCATAATAACTAACATGCGTTTGAACTTCCAAAATAAAGGGAAAGGGTCTGTAGAGTTATAATCATAAGGAGAGATATCATTGCGCTATTTTATCTGGTTATTCCGTATCGTCATGCTATTAGTGGTTTTTAAAACAGGTTCAGACCTCAGTGGCTTACAAAGTAGTTACCGTTTTAATGTAGAACTTGGGGCTAATACTTCTGCTGTTCAAGCGACCCAACTTTCCAATGAGTATTTGTTAAAAGCCGTTAGTCAGCTTGGTATATTGGTGTGTGCTTTTATGGGGTACATCGTATTTGAATTTATGGCTCGACCAATAAGGCATTCAGAAAAGAAGGTCGAAAAGAAATTAGAAAGGACAGCTCCTGCTGTTGCTGCACCTACTCAAAAAAAGTAAGATAACACAAAGCCCACAAATTTGGGCTTTTTTATTTATTGTTACGTAATTTTGTCTGACCTCTCTTAACTTGGTTGCCGCCGGTCTTTCCACTCGTCAATCTCCCTCGGATCGATCTCGAGAACTTCGCAAATGTGCAAAGCTATCGTGACGGTCCTTAGAGTGTAAGATTTTTTCTCTATTTGGTAGAGGGGATGTTAATCCGTTGAGCTGGATTCTAGGAAGGAGTCCTGAAAAAACTGGTTATTCATGCCATAAAAAAGAAGGATAAAAATCACAACGATTTTCATCCTTCTTTTTGCTATTTTAATGATTTTTAACTACTTCCTGCCCCCGCACATTCCACGTAAGGGCAAAAACAAAAGCAGCCAATACGCACGAAGCTGTCAGCAACATAAATCCTGCATCCCAGCCGGATTTATCAACGATAACCCCCATCAATGCATTCGCTGTGACTGTACCGCCCAGGTAACCAAACAGACCGGTCAGCCCTGCAGCGGTTCCGGCAGCCTTTTTCGGAACAAAATCAAGGGCTTGCAAACCAATCAGCATGACTGGACCGTAAATCAGGAAACCGATAGCGATCAGGCAAATCATATCGACCACGGAATTTCCAGGTGGGTTGAACCAGTAGACCAGAACAGCGATCAATACGCCGAGCATAAAGACAAACCCTGCGGGTCCACGGCGGCCCTTGAACAATTTATCGGACAGCCAGCCGCACAGGAGCGTTCCCGGGATACCTGCCCATTCGTACAGGAAGTAGGCAACGCTCGACTTGTTCATATCAAAGCCTTTTTCCTCGCTCAAATAGGTTGGCGCCCAGTCCAGAACGCCGTAACGGACGAAGTAGACGAAGATGTTGGCAATCGCGATTGCCCAAACCCATTTATTGTTCAACACATATTTGAAAAGGATTTCTTTTGTCGAGAATTCTGTTTCAAACGTTTTCTTCGCCTTGTTTGGATAGTCATTGCGATATTCTTCAATAGGCGGCAGGCCGGCTGACTGCGGAGTATCGCGAATTAAGAAATACGTAATGAATGCAAAGACAATGGCAACCAGAGCAGGCAGGATAAACACGCCTTCATACCCGGAAGCGGTATTACCCGAAAGCCCGGTGAACATCGCTGCACCTGCAACAGCGAGAGGGGCCATCAAGCCTCCGCCAACGTTATGGGCTACATTCCAAATGGCTGTTTTGTTTCCTCTTTCACTTACACTAAACCAGTGTACGAGGACACGCCCGGATGGAGGCCAGCCCATTCCCTGGAACCAACCGTTCAGGAACAGCATTACAAACATGATCGTGACGGATGAGGTGAAGTACGGAACAACGCCCATCAGCAAACTAATAAGTGCAGAAAGAATCAAACCGGCAGGTAAGAACATTCGCGGGTTGCTTCGGTCTGAAAAAATGGCCATTACGAACTTGCTGATCCCGTAGGAAATCGAAATGGCAGATAACGCAAAACCGAGCTCTGTTTTTGTATATCCTTCTTCAATCAAATAAGGCATGGCGAGCGAGAAGTTTTTGCGGATGAGATAGTACGCCGCATAACCGATGAAGATTCCGAGAAACACCTGAAGCCTGAGCTTTTTATACTCAGAATCAATTTGTTCGTCAGGTAATCTGTCAATAGGCGGTGCAGGCTTAAACAGTTTGAGCATCTTATTCCTCCCCCTAAGTAATTTCTAACAAGGATGGCGATACGGTAAAAAAACCCATACCTTAATGGCGCTTTCAAAAATGAAAGTGCCAAAAAGTATGAGTCTCCGAATCTCCATCATAGTTAACTTGTCGTAAGTGTATTCTATTATTCTGTGAAAACGTTGTCAATGATGTTGTTTTGGGTTATTTTACCATAACTAACAAAGCGATAAATTCCTTTGCCGGAGAAAGATGCTTGTTATTGTAATATACATAGTTGATTCCGCGTTGAAACGTAGCCCTTCTAATCGGAATGGAGGTTTTTTTATGTGTATATTAATCAAAAAAATACATCTTTTCCAAATATAAGGATATCTTTATATTAGCTCATCTGTATGAGGGGGGTTAAGCAAAGATGTAAAGGACACTCTTTTTTTATTACAAGTAAAAATGAAGGAGGATTTGTTTGATGTATTTGATAAGAAAAACAGGATTTTTGGTAGTACTGTCGCTTATCTTAATCTTTTCTATATTCCCGCAGTCTACTAACGCCATGACACCGTGGACTCCCAACACCGTATACAAGTTAGGAGACGTGGTTACTTATCAAGGGCAAGATTACAAATGTACATTTGCCCATACATCGCTTGTCGGATGGGAACCGCCCAACGTACCGACACTGTGGCAACTGCAAGGTCCCTCTGCTCCCGATACCATTCCACCTACGTCCCCCGCAAATCTTAATGAAGTAGGGAAATCAAGTAGTTCGGTCAGCTTATCTTGGTCAGCTTCTACGGATAACATAGCTGTTCAGGAGTATCTCGTCTACAACGGAGATACACTCGCTGGTACATCGAATACAACATCCTATACCGTGACTGGGCTTCTAGCAAATACGACTTATTCATTCAAGATACAGGCAAAAGATGCCGCAGGCAATGTATCCCCACCCAGCGCCTCGATAACGGTAACAACTTTATCTAAATCCCCAACGGAACCGGTGTCCAAAAGAGTTTTGATTGGCTACTGGCATAATTTTGACAATGGATCTACGGTACTTAAGCTAAGAGATGTCTCAGATAAATACGATGTAATCAATGTTGCGTTCGCGGAACCAGTCGGTGGCGATCATGCGACAATGGGATTCGTGCCGTTCAATGCATCCGTTGAGGAATTTAAGTCAGATATCGCCTTTTTGAAATCAAAGGGGAAGAAGGTCCTCATCTCGATTGGCGGAGCGAATGGTACAGTAGAGCTGACGACGGAAGCTGCCAAACAAAGTTTTATTACCTCGATGACTTCGATCATTCAAACGTACGGATTTGATGGTATGGATATTGATCTGGAAGGAAGCTCCCTGTCGCTAAATGCAGGGGACACTGATTTTAGAAATCCGACAACGCCCAAAATTATAAACTTAATATCAGCGACTCAGATGATCACGAATACATTTGGCCCATCTTTCATTTTGACGATGGCGCCAGAAACGGCTTATGTCCAAGGAGGTTACGCTGCCTATGGTGGGCCGTGGGGCGCTTATCTGCCTGTGATTCATGCCCTTCGCGATCGAATGAATTATATCCACGTCCAACACTATAATTCTGGAGCGCTAGAAGCATTAGATGGTCGTACGTATCAACAAGGAACGGCTGATTTCCAAGTAGCGATGGCAGAAATGCTATTGAAAGGATTCCCTATCGGTCGTAATCCTAACAACATGTTTCCAGCCTTGAGGGAGAACCAAGTCGCTATCGGGTTGCCTTCTGCTCCAAGCGCTGCCGGGGGAGGGTATACGTCTCCTGCCGATATCCAGAAAGCCCTTCAATATTTGGTAAAGGGCACGTCTTTTGGAGGAACTTACAAACTCCAAAATCCAGCTGGTTATCCGCAGTTCCAAGGAGTTATGACCTGGTCTATCAACTGGGATGCTAGAAATAACTATTCGTTTGCCAATAATGTTCGCACTTCGCTTGATGCACTGAACCAGTAATGAGGGAATCTTCATGCAAAAAGAGAGCGACCAGAATTTAACTAAGAGTAAAACCTTCCCTAGGTTCTTGGTCAAGGCCCCGTTTAGTGGACAGTAAGAAAAACCCGGGCCGTTAGGCCACTAGCTGGCGTCTGAATTCAACAGGCGTCAGCTTTTTTAATTTTCTCTGCGGGCGATTTTTGTTGTAGAAGTCAATGTACTTCTCGATTCGCCTTTGTGCCTCATCGATACTTCGGATATCATAAGGATAGAGCCCTTCCGTTTTAAGATGCGAGAAGAAGCTCTCCATCGAGGCATTGTCATAACAGTTGCCTCTTCTAGACATGCTGATTTGGGCGCCAACCTTTGGCAGCATGTCGTGGTAAGCGTAGGACGTGTATTGGAATCCTTGATCGCTGTGAACGATCAGTCCAGTCACGTCTTTCGTCTTTTCAAAAGCTTTCTCAAAGGTCCGTAGGACCAATTGATTGTCGTTGCGAACATCCATGTGATAGGCCACGATTTCGTTATTAAACAAATCTTTAATAGCAGACAGGTAGAGCCAAGTATCCGAGACACGATACTGTGTGACGTCCGTTACCCACTTTTGATTGGGCACATCTGCTTTGAAATTACGCTGTAGAATATTTTGGGCAACTCGCCCCCCAACCGATGAAGCAAGGTGATAACGATACTTGCGACGTATTCGAGAACGGAGCCCCATTTCTTGCATGAGACGTAGTACCTTCTTATGATTGACCCACACCCCATGATCTTGCAGGAGAAATAGTTGGATTTGTCTATACCCATATTTACCGTGGTACTTCTTATACACAGCCTGGACTAAATCTTTCATAGACTTGTCCCGATCTATTCCTTGGCGTTTTAAGTATGCGTAGTATCCACTTCTTGAGACGCCAAACAGCTTACAGAGCTCACTGATGGTGTATTCTCCTGCTGCTTTCTTGATTGCGGCATACTTATGGACTGCACCTCCCGCATCCAGATTTCCAAGCACTTTTTTAGCATCTTATTCTCCCGCTTTAACTTTTCGATATATCTGTTTGCATCTATGTATTCTTCGCGACGGCCACGTTGATCTAGAAGACCAAACTCTCCGAGTTTCCTATACTTCCGCATCCAGACCTTTAGTCGGTCCTCATCATGAATTTTCAATTCTTCCATGATCACCCGTTTGGAAACACCCTTTAATCTCATCTGAATTGCTTGCAACTTAAGTTCTTCACTATAATGCTTAAACTTCTGCCCTTTCTTTGCTGGCATAAAAATACACCCCCTAAAGTTTTCATCGGTAAACCGCAGGGGTTTTTCCAATGTCTACTTTAAGGGGTGCACTTCATGTAGCGAGATGCTCTGCTACTATGGTTCGGGGGTTACTGTTATTTATTTAGCGGTTGTAATAACTGCTAAGAGCTGGAAGCAATCCTAATGGATTTTTCCGCAAGTCCTTGGCACTAAAGAAAATGCTGCCCTGAACCTGTGGAACCATCGCGTTGTAATTCAACTGGTTGATAATCTCCTGGGCACTCTGCCAGCCTGCCTCAGCCGTTCCCAGCTTGTAAGGGGAATGACCGATGTAGAGCTTGACGTTTGTCCCTTGTACTTCGTTTGCCCACCAAGAAACGAGCTTGTCGTATTGGGCAGGGGCGAAGGAAAAGCTCCAATAAATTTGCGGAGTCACATAATCGATCCATCCTTGTTGAATCCACGTGCGCACATCGGCAAACATGTGGTCATAAGCAGTAACGCCAGCTTTTGTATCGGAGCCGGTTGGATCGACGTTGCTGTTGCGCCATACACCGAATGGACTGATCCCGAACTGAACGTGAGGCTTGACGCTCTTGATGGACTGATTCAATTGTTGAACAAACTGATTGATATTATCGCGGCGCCAGTCTGCTTTGGACACGATTTTTTTGCTGTTGTAAGCCTTGAAAGCTGCATCGTCTGCAAAGGCGACATTGGAAGGATAGAAATAATCATCCAGATGGACACCATCGATGTCGTAGCGCTGCACGACTTCCATTACTTCATTGATAATTTGCTGACGTGCCGCCGGAACACCCGGATTGATGTACAGCTTTTTGTTTGCGTTCACAATCCAGTCAGGGTGTTGCTTGATCACGTGATTCGCTGGCAATTGGTCTGTTTTTGCATCCGTAGTGGCACGGAACGGGTTGAACCAAGCGTGGAATTGCATCCCGCGTCTATGCGTTTCTTCTACCATAAAGGCAAGCGGGTCGTAGCCAGGATCTTTCCCTGGAGTTCCCGTCAAAAATCTCGACCATGGAGTGAGTGTAGAAGGGTACAGAGCATCTCCAGATGGACGTACTTGCACGAAGGCAGCGTTCATTCCCATGGCTTGCAGCTCATCGAGCAGCTGTATGTATTCTTGTTGCTGTTTCGCTGGGTTTGCGTAAGAACCGGAAGATGGCCAGTCCAAGTTGTAGACCGTAGATATCCATACCCCGCGCAAATCTCCGTTTGTCACGACAGGTGTGCTTGGTTCCATTCCGCCAGTTTCACTCAATACATCCTGTGGTGGCGGAGTCATGGTAGCGACGTTGCCGCTTTGTAGGCGAATGGTTCTTGTTTTGTCTTCCCATTTTACCGCAAGGCCCAACTGCTCGGAGACAAAACGCAGCGGAACCATGATTCTTCCTTGTTTGTTCTGAACAGAAGCATCGAGTGGGATGCTGTTGTTGTTCACGAGAGCGTTCTTCTGATTAACCGTCATGGACAACAAGGTATCTTGTTTGCTGATCATTGCGGTTTGGGACTTTGGATCCCAATTTACTTCGGCTCCCAGATTTTCGCCGATCACTCGCATAGGGACCATCGTTACGTTTGCTTTTGGAATAATGTACGGAGCGACGTCACTTTTGATTTGTTGCCCGTCCAAATAGATGCTGATGCTAGAGGATGTCTGCGCGGCCTGCACGGATATCCCCATCGTTGGAATACATAGTACGAACATTAGCAAAAGCATAAACCACTTGCGTACTTTCATTTTTGCCAATCCTCCGACAAGATAGATTTGCTTAAAACTTTGGCTTATTATGCGCGTTCAAAAAGACGACTTTTTGAACTACCTCTAAAACGTTTGACGCTTTATTATATCGCTTTGTTTCGCTCAGGTGGGAAGTTTCGGCAAAAAATGACGAGACTCATCGAAGCAAGGGAACCAGCCAAGCTGCTCTGGCATAGGCAAAAGCATATGTTGTTTTCCTTCTGGTCATGGGACAAAAGGGAGGGAGAGGAGTGCAAGCATGAGTTTTTTTCTTGCGCAAAAGGCACCGATTGTTTTTGTTCCGGGGCTGTTTGGGTCGATGAGTGATCAAATTATTCCGGGTACTGGTGACTGGGGCTTCGGGTTTGCCCGAACGGCTTACGAGCCATTTATCCGTTTGCTTGGAAAAATGGGTTACCCTCTCAATGAACAATTGTTTGTAGCTTTTTATGATTGGCGAAGGCAGATCGATATTTCAGCCGAGCGCTTTTTGCTACCTGTCATCGAGCGAGCGAAGCAAACGACAGGTTCCCCGTATGTCAATCTCATTTGCCATAGCATGGGGGGCCTTGTTGCTAGATCCTATGTCCAGAGCGAATTTTATCAAAACGATGTGGATCAGCTGCTCGCTTTTGCGACTCCCAACGCAGGATCGCCTGTCGCCTACAGCTATTGGGCAGGAGGGAAGCTGCCGCGCTCCGTTTCTGCCAAAAGAAATGTCGTAGAGCTATACATGAATGTTTATCTGGCCTATTTGGAGCAAAGCATCCCTTTTCATCGTATACAAGCTATTCACAGACACTTTCCCAGTCTCCTTGATCTCACCCCGTCAGCAGCATATGGCGATTATTTGCTGGAGAAAAAACAGGGGGTAGAAGCCTTCGTACCTTATGAACAAATGGTCGTGAAAAATCAATACATGGACTTCTTGAACGCAACGATGGGGATTATCGCTGCTCGCAATATTCGCGTCACGCTGGTAGCTGGCATTGGACACGAAACAATTCATTACCTGCGAACAGTCCCTTCGCTGTCTCCCGATAAATGGGTCGATGGAAGAGTAGTGGGCTCGATCAATAGTGACGCTGGGGATGGGAGTGTCATGGCAAACAGTGTATTCGCGCTGGAAGGTGAGCGTTATTACGTAGAGGCGACACATCTGGAGATTTTATATAAAAGTGAACCGCTTCTCCGGCAATTGCTAGAGTAGGGAAAAAGAGGACCAAGCCGGGAAAATCCCTGGACTTGGTCCTTTAGATGAGCTACGCTTTCCTGTTTCTGCGATACATGATCGAAATACCGATCAAGATCGAAACGATACCTGCAACGATTGGGAGTGGGTTAGCCTGTTCTCCAGTCTGAGGCAATACTTTACCTGTAGATGGAGATTCGTCGGTTTCCAAGACGTTGGAGTTATTGGCAGCTCCCGAATCGTTTGGTTTGGTCGTATTTCCTGTTTGATTCAACTCTCCTGAAGTGTTGGGGTTCGTAGTGTTGCTGTTGTTTGCATCAGGAGTACCAGGTTGGTCTGGGTTGCTAGGTTGGTCTGGGTTACCAGGTTGGTCTGGGTTACCAGGTTGGTCTGGGTTGCTAGGTTGGTCTGGGTTGCCAGGTTGATCTGGGTTGCCAGGTTGATCTGGTTTGCTAGGTTTGTCTGGTTTGTCTGGTTTTTCCGGTTTTTCCGGTTTAGGCTCTGGTTTAGGTTCTGGTTTAGGCTCTGGCTTTGGTTCAGGCTTCGGTTCAGGTTTTGGTTCAGGCTTCGGTTCAGGTTTTGGCTCAGGATTTCCGCCACCACCACCGCCACCACCACCGGAGGTCACGTCATTTTCGACAGTCACCAGCACATGGTCGCCAGCTACTTGGTTTCTTTTAATCTCGAACTCGATTGGCTTGCTGCTTTTTACATAACCAGCAGGTGCCTTCGTCTCGATAAACTCATACTTGCCTGGATTCAGGCCTTCGACAATCAGCTCTCCGTTGCCATCTGTGGTCAGCTCTGTAAGCTCCTGACCGTTCATGTCTTTGGCTACCTTACCATTTTCATCGCGGAGCGTAAATTCGGCTCCTTTGAGCTTATGGTTTGAGTATCCCGTTCTAACTTTGGTCAGTTTCACAGATCCTGGGTTCAATCTGTTGGTCAACGTGAGAGAGGCCGTGCCTTCATCTGTCACTTCGAATTTCAGTGGTTCAGCCAGCTCATAATCAGCAAGAGCTTTTGTTTCCACGAGCTGGTAGAATCCTGCTTTCAGGTTCTCGAGGAGAAGGATACCGTCCTTATCCGTTGTGAGTCCACTTTTCAGTACTTTCCCGTCAGCATCTTGAAGCTCAAAGGTTACGCCAGGAAGTGGCTCTTTGGTGTAGTGGTCCACTTTCAGCAATTGAACGGACCCGATATTTTTGGCGTTCTTTTTCGTAAGGGTCACAATTTCTGTCTGGTTGGAGGCGATTTTGAATGAAATAGGAGTCGCATCCAGTTTGTATCCCTTCGGAGCTTTCGTTTCGACTAGCTGATAGTTTCCTTCTGCCAGATCGCCTTTCGAGACTTTTCCGTCAGAGCCGGTTGTCAGCTCAGCGATCGTTTCGTACGCTCCGCCCTTTTCAACCTGTAGATTGAAGACAGCGCCTTCCAGCGTTTTGCCAGCATTCTCCGCGTCAACTTTTGTTAACTCAAATCCTTGACGGAGCAGCTTGTTGTCGATGGTCATTTCGATTGTAACTGGAACTGCTGGATCAGCACCTGCAGGAGCTTTTAACGTAATGTCTTTTCCGTTTCTGTACTCGTCTGCGATGACGTAGCCAACAGGAGCGGATAATTCTTTTAGCTTGTACGCTTTAAATTTGTAGCCTTTGAAGGTGGCAATGCCATTTTCATCGGTCACGACTGTTTCCAGCAAGGTTTTCCCTGCCTTGTCGTACAGACCAAACGTGGCGCCTGCCAATGCTTTTTTCGTATCTGCGTCTGTTTTGACGATTTTCAAGTCGCCTTTACCAGGTGTGCCGGCTCCGCCACCAGCACCGGACAAGCTGACTTTGATACCCTCTTGTCCGTCTTTCCCTTTACCTACAACTGTTTTCCCTGCAAAAGAGGCTTCGTTTTTGATGATCTCTCCATTATCAGCATTGATAAAGGAACGGTACTCTAGGATGTAGGCAGTGTGCAGATCGTTTTTGAAAGTCAGTTTAAAGGTGTTGCCGACTACTTCTAACGTGTAGTCCTCGGATGCCATTTCTTTTCCGATAGCCAGAGCACCGGATTCAGAGACGATTGTCGTAAAGAGTTTGAAGGAGTCTTTCATCAAAATTTGATTGCTGGACAGGGTATCGGTCAATACAGCACCAGCCGAAATATGAGACTGGCTCGGATTGATTCTTACTGTCCATGTTGCATACTCTGAATCTGCTCCCGTACCTTGTACGCCTGTTTTGAGGACGTACTGCCCACCGTATGTTGGTCTGACGGTCGTCTTGCCTTTATAGAGTGGAGTGCCTGTTATGTCACTATCGTGCATAGTGGCATTGTTTTCGTACACTTCTCCGACAGGTAGATCAGCCAAACTGGTTGTGTACGTGATGCGATAGGCCGAGTCGATCTGGCCAAGATGCAGCTCAAAACCGTTGGTTAATGGATCGAATTTGATAGGAACAACTGGTCCTTCGACCACTTTCACACCGTCTGCTCCGCCTGTAAGCAGCAACTTATGCACTCGTAACGAGTCCTTCACAAAAGTTTGTTCTCCGGTATAAAAATCCCGGATGATCGCGTTGTTAATCTTGTAAAGGTTATAGTTCACATCGATTGTCCACGTGATTTCTTTTGTGCGGGCGTCGTATGTACCCGTTTTGTTGCCGTTATTGTTAGTGTAGCTGTCTGGTTTAACAGTAGCGGATTTCGTGATAGGGTCTTGTGCTTTCCCGTTTTCCTTCCAGTTCAGTTCGGCCATGTTTTTGTACACGGATGGACGGTCCTTGTAAGTAGGATCAAACTTCGTCAGGTACGTAATCACTAGACCTTTTGTGACTGGTTTGTGGAAGGTGATCTTGAATCCTTCTTCGTACGTTGGGTTCGGAGAGATACTGTAGTCTTTGCCAGAACCTTCTTCCAAATCCTTTGTCCAATCGTTGATTTTTACTTTGCCAGGGAGGAGAGTCAGCCCTTGACCCGCATAACTGTCGGTAATGACGACTTCATCCATCACCTGATTGTCGTCGTTTAGACTAAGCGTCCATTCGATCGTTTTATCCAGGTAGTTCACTTTTTCTTTTTTTGCGTTTTTCCAGAAGATTGCTTGATTGATCTCTCTTGTTGCATCTTTTTTGGTTCCATCATAGATCTCTACTTCATTTTTCACGAGGTAGCTGTCTTGGTGGACCCGATTTTTGGCTTTGGTTTGGTAGGTAATTTCGTAAGCAGCCGACACGTCATGGTCAAACTCTAAGCGGAAGCCGGTAGCCGATGGGGTTACGTTGTACTCTGTGATGGCAGCCCCGTCTTTTGTTCCGTTTCCGTTGTCACCGATGGTCATTTTATGAACGGTAAAGGAACTATTCACGAGCTCTTGATGACTCGTATCGAATCGGTCCTCGAGCCATGCATCGCTTTGCTTGATCAGTTTTTCATTGTAGTTGTACTGAATAGCCCAGGTGATAGTTTGTTTGTTGTAATCGTAGTGAATCGCCTTTTTGTTCAAAGGCTGGCTGAAGCGGACAGAGACATTCGCGGAATCGATTAAATCCTTTGGAAGGTTCGTTCCTGTGACAGTGGCTTTATTCGTGTAGGTTGTATCTGTCGTACCGGTGACGTTTGTCTTGTACGCGACGCGATAAGCACCGTCGATGTCGCCAATGTTAATTTTGAACCCGTTTCCTTCTGTTAATTTCTCAGGAGTGAAGGTGGTTACCTCAGCCTTTGGATTAACAGAGCCATTCAACTGAACTTCTAATGGGAAGACCTTAATCGAGCTCATGTCGATATCCAGACCGCTTGGAAGCTCATCCGTAAAGACAGCGCTTTTAATCGAATTTTCACTCAAGTTAAAATCGACGGTCCAGTCGAGATAGCTAGGATTCATGCCCTTGTTTGCTTTTCCGTTCTTGTCGATTTCATTGTTGTTTTTGCCTTTGAAATGGACAGAGATCGGGACGATGCCATCGAATTTGAAATCGATTTCCTGTCTCGTGCCACCCTCAAACTTTTTCTCATCGAATTCCCGCCATACATAGAACGTTCCGTCAGTGATCTCAGCGCCGTCATTGATGGCATCACTGAAAGTGAAGGTGACGGTGCCGTCTGTTGTCACTTCATAGGTGCCGTAGCCTCCGTTCAGATCTCCGGTCAAAATGCGATCGGTCCTAAACTTATCTGGGAGAGGGAAGGTAAAGGTGGCACCTTCTGAGTAAGGATGTCCAGCAGGGATTTGCCAGGTGAAATCAACTTGAACACGCGAGCCCTGATCGGGGCGGATGTCTTCAATGTTGTTTCCGTCTTTGTCCTTCATGACTACGCTGGTGATGATGTTGTCTTTGATGATGTTGTCTTCAGGGTCTGGAACTGGTACCGGTACCTCTGGTAGAGGAACTGGTGGTTCAACAGGTGGCGTAGTCGGAGTTCCTGTACCGGGATCGGTAGGAGTTCCTGTACCGGGATCGGTAGGAGTTCCTGTGCCCGGATCGGTAGGAGTACCTGTGCCCGGATCGGTAGGAGTACCTGTGCCCGGATCGGTAGGAGTACCTGTGCCCGGATCAGTAGGAGTTCCTGTGCCCGGATCAGTAGGAGTACCTGTGCCCGGATCGGTAGGAGTACCTGTGCCCGGATCGGTAGGAGTTCCTGTGCCCGGATCAGTAGGGTTGCCTGTGCCCGGCTCCCCACTATTGCCAATGACAACCTCACCCTGTGTTTGGGCATACGAGGTTGTCGTGAAACTGAAAAAGTTTTGGATGATGAGCAAAAGTGCCACCACAACGATCCAAGATTTCCTTTGCATATGCTCCTCCTGTACTAAATAAAAACTAGCTCATTCCGTCTTTCAGTAGGAAGTGTTAGGGATGAGATGAAGTCGTTTGTTTCCATTCAGCTTGAACGATCAGTCTGTCCTTCGGATCTTTTGCTCCAACAGGGGTGCATGTGACCAAGGTGATCAATGGCTTCTTTTGATCCTCTAGAACTTCTACTTGTGTACGATCTACGACAAAGGCTTTCACGACAACGAATTGGTAGGTCGCCGTTTTCGTCTTGATCTCAATCTCATCGTTAGGTGCTAGTTCGTCCAAGCGATTGAATTGCTTACCGTGAGTAATCCCGCGATGGCCTGCCAGTCCAACATTATTCACACCGAATTCCTTGTCTGGCTCGATCAGGCCAACCCCTTTACTCAAGGCATGCTTGTCCGCGCCTTCAAAAATCATCATTTCCAGATCAATTTTGGGAATCCGAATCACGCCTCTGGCACCTTCCAACATAGCGAGCGGCTCTTGTATCTGAGGAGCTGGTGGGTCCTCGGATGCAGCCGTTTCTATTTGCTCGCTGACGTTGCTCAGTTGTTCGAACGCTTCGATGAGCTGTTCTTGCTTTTGTGCAGATACCGCCGTTTCCCATTGAGGATAGAAAAGGAGGAATAAGCCTGCCAGGATAAACCCAGCACTTAACAGCACTCGCACATTCTTCAACTCCCTTTTCGCACCGTTAACTCAATTCATCTTTCCCCCCTTGTCCTGATTTTTAGTTACACTAAACTTTTTTCGGTAAGGGCATTCGTTCCAATTGTGAAAAAATGCCTAGAGGTATCATAATCTTTTGACCTAAACAATTTCTGAACATGAAAAAAGCCAGAGGAGAAAGAACCTCCTGACTGGCTTTTTTGGTCTTCATTTTATGGTTAATAGGCAACGCTTTTCGAAACAAATCCAACTAAGACGTTCCCGTTTGCATCGATAGTGGAGCCGTAATACCAATCTCCACGTTCACCGACTACTTGAACAAGTGCATCTCTGACAGCGTAGCCCCTGCCTGGACTTTCTGGAACTCCTAAGGATTCGCTTTCGCCCGCAACAGATTCAACCCCATCCCGATAAAAACAATCCCCGTCAGCTTGTTGAGAATAACAGAGAACTTCTGATTATTGCGCAATTTTTGGGTAGCGAAGGAAGCAAACAGGGCGAGGAGGCTACACCAGATGCCACCCGTAACGGTAAAAGTCAGCCCAAGAATAAGGAAAGGGAGTGGTCCGGCTTCCGTCGCGCTAACAAATTGCGGGAGAAAGGCGATGAAAAACAGGGCGACCTTTGGATTTGTGATACTTGTCAGGATCGCTTGCAGATAGACCTTTTCACCCTTCAGCTTCTTGGAATCGGCTGTATCAAAAGCTGGTGATTCCTTCGTCATGAGCATGCGAATGCCCAAATAGACGAGATAGGCGACCCCCAATATTTTGACGATGTTAAAAAGCACGATGGATTGCGCCACAATGAGCGACAAGCCGAAAGCAGCCAAGAGTGTGTGAATGAGTGAGCCTGTCAAAATGCCAAGAACCGAAAGAATCCCTGCCTGTTTTCCTTGCGAAATGCTGCGGGTGATGATGTACATCGTGTCTGAGCCGGGTATCAGGTTCAACATGATTGCAGTCATCAGAAATGCTTCATAATGAACGATTCCAAACATCGCTTCTCACTCCTTGTCTATCTATAAAATAAAAATAGATTATAGAATAATCTGACACCTAAGGCAATGCGAAAAATGAGGAAAAGCTCCTGACGCAGATCATAGAAAGTGTATCATGATCGCGAGGGGAGCTCATTATTCAAGTGGACGGATTACGGCGTCGATTCAGTAGCGCGTATCCAGCCTTCTTTTCCATTAAATACAATCTGGTACCAGCCATTCAGATCGGCGATGACTTGGAGGGAACCATCTGCTACTACTTGACCGATCTTCTCATATTCATCACCTGGACCCGCAAAAACATCAATTTTTTGAGTGGTAGGGTTAGTCTGGTCCGTTACCTCTGTCGATCCGTCAGCGGGGGAGGTCGCTTCTCCTGACTCGTTACCCTCGGTCGTTTCTTCGGGGCTCTCTTCTAAGTCAGCCAGCTTTTCTATGTAATTCAAGCCATTGTCTTCGAGCTTGAACAGAGCGATTTCCTTTTCCCCTTTGCCTACCGGATTTTTCATGATCACATGCTCAGAGTCTTCTACGCTAAGTTCATCCGCCTCGACCGAAAAGCGCTTATTGAGTGACTCTTTTGTCAAATTCGGAGACAGTGCCGCGTAGGCGTTAGTACGTTCCTTGCCGGAAGAACTCACGATAATCACAGGCTCATCTTTACTTCCCAGTTTATCGTCGATCTTAGCCTTGGCCGTTTTAAAGTCCACATCCAACGATTGATCCAGATAGAGGATCGAGTCATTTGGCATCTTCGCTGCGAAGTAAAGACGTTGATCTGCCTCAGAGAGTCCAAATGCGTAAAGCTTTGCTCCCCAGCGATCTGTGCCGGAGAGCATATCGGTGAACGTTCTGTCTGGATATCTCAATTGCAATAAGCGTGCTGGATCGTATTCCAACCAGAGTTTTTCTAGATCGGACAGGAGTGTAGCCGTATCCTGGAGCGGATTCAACTGTTCGTACAATTCACGCGCTTTGGTGAACTCGAACGACTTGATGTATTGTTCTGCCTGCTTGAGCTTGCCTTCCAAATAGCGGGTGATCGAATCGAGGACAGGTGAATCACTGGACAGCACATCCTCGATTTTTCGATAGGCGGATGCCATGTTAACAAAGGCACTCAGATCCTTCGAACGAATGATTTCCTTGATTTCAGCTAGCGCATACTTTTCCAACTGACCCACTAACCAATCTGTCTCGATACCCAGTTTTTCGTAATGGCGTATGCTTGCAGCCGTTTTGGTGATGACTTCTTCAAATGGAGCCGAAGCAATCAGCGCCCGTAGCTTTGTCTTTTCATAGTTCTGGAACAAGGACGAGAGCTCAGCCTGCTTCTTCTTTTTGCCGCCGTAGTATTCATCTGGAATGGCAAGGAGTGTTTCGATGAAGGCTTCGTCCTGATAGTTTTCCTTTTCGAGATTCGATTGTGCCTGCGACTTGGCTGTTTGCAAGGCATTCAAGTAATAATCGGAAAAGCTCTTATCCATGCCCAAATGAGCGGACAATTGCTGGAAAAACATCGCCGGTACGTCCTTTTGATTTTGGTATTTCTGTTTGACTGCTTGGTATTGTTCATAGACTGCACCGACTTCTGCGACCTTCTTCTCCGAGATGGCAGAACGTGAATACTGGTGAAGCCCTTCCAGCTCGGTGCGGATAGAAGTTAGTTGGAACATGATGGAATTCCATTCGTCATCCCCGTAGGACAGAACAGCCATATCATGCGCACGAGAAAAGGTTTCCTCGGCTTGCAGCAAGTTCTTTTGCTCATAAAACGCCTTTGCCTGTTTATACAATGTAATCTGCTTGTACCCGAATCCGAGCTTGAACAGAACGGCGATCAGACCCAAGGCAAAGAGTCCGAGAAAAATATTACGGACCCAGAGGGACCTATGATAGGGAGAGATAGGTAACATAAAAGGCTCCTCCTTCACAGTAAGCCTTTGAAATCCGGGTCAAACGCGTAATGCGTATCCACCCTGTTTTTGGTAGAATGATATAGTTGTTCCCAACCTTCATCCTTATGGGTTTGTACCATTTTTGCCAATCGCAGAAGGCGCTCGCGAGGCAAAAAATCGATAAATTCGATAATCAGATCCTGATACTCGTCCACATAAGACTTCATGCGGAGCGCTGCACCTGCCACTTGACCGATGAGCTGATCCCCGTTTTCCAGCAACAATATTTGATTTTTATAACGTCTAACATAGGTAAGCACGGATTTTTTGACGAGCGAAGGCTGGACCTTGATGACTTCGCGCACATATTCCATGAAGTCCTTGTCGTACATAGACGGGATGAGCGTTTCGAGCTCCAGCTCCATGTCTTTGCGCAGGACGTAATGATTGAGGAACATGATCTTGCGTATCTTGATCGTATCGGAATCGATGAAATGCCCGATCTCTCTCGTTTTTTCATAAGCTTCCTTTAGAAGTCCTTCTTTGACGTCGTTGCCCACTTCTTCCAAATGACGGAGGAGTGACTTCTTAAGCGTCTCCATTTCCCTCGTTAAAAAGTGTTGAAATTGTACGTCTCTTTCGTAGGTGCCGTATTTTTTCTGCATCACGAAAAACAAGACGAACAACACACAGCCAATACCTCCTGCGAGAGCTAATTGCAAAAGGGTCTCCGCAGAAAGGGCAGCAAGACATACGAATAAGCCCAAGAGCAAGAAGCGCGTCTGCACATAGCGGCGCGTCACTGAATGGGAAACCTGGCGGATCGGTATGTAAGCTCTCCCGCAGGTCTCACAATGCGTCTCCCATAGGACATGGTACGTATGGCATCGCGTGCACGCTTGAATTCTTTCATACGTATGAGTGGTTTTACGGGTTTTGCGAAATTGTACGCCGATTCGTTTTCTCATGGTGAATCCCTCTTCTCATTCAGTAAGGCATGAAGATGCTGATCGATTTCGGCGTTGGAGAGATTGCGCCGTTTCAGTCGCAGCAGCTTGAGGAATCGGACCGCTAGCAGCAAAAAAGCCGCAAACAACAGAAAGTAAGTTAACATAAAATTTCTCCTAACGAAGTTGTCGAAATCTGTAACAAAGAATCATGTCGTATCGTATTACGAGTAAGGGGCAATCATTCTAGTACTTTTTATTCACTTGTCTTCTACTTCTTGAATCTAGTGGTAATAGTGTCATAGTCTTACTTCCTTTGCAACACTTCACAAATTCTTTGTAACGCACAAGAAAAGGAGCTCTTATGAAAATAATACGATTCCGAATGTTATGTCGATACGTAGCATGTCTTGCCCTGCTCTTGGTCAGTGTCACTTCCGTCACTCACCCAGGCTATGCGCAAACGAGCGGAAACAATATGGACGCTGTCCTGGTCGTGGACGTCAGTAACTCCATGACCCAAAGCGATAAGAACAAAGTCAGCAACGAAGCGATGAAAATGTTCGTCGACATGACATCGATCCAAGCGAACAAAATCGGTGTCGTCGCCTATACCGACAAGATCGAGCGGGAAAAGGCACTGCTTGAGATTAATTCCGAAGAAGATAAGAACGATATCAAATCCTTCATCGACAGTCTGCAAAAAGGAGCCTACACCGATATCGCTGTCGGGGTAACGGAAGCAGTAAAAATCCTCGATGCGGGACGCAATCCAAACAATGCGCCGATTATCGTGTTGTTGGCAGACGGAAACAACTATTTGAACAAAGCATCAAGCCGTACCCAAGCACAATCTGATCAAGAGCTGCAGCAAGCAGTGAAAGAGGCCAAAGACAAAGGCTATCCGATTTACACGATTGGCCTGAACGCAGATGGTCAGCTTAACCGAACGACACTACAGCAGATTGCTGCGGAGACAAATGGTAAATTTTTCGAGACAAGCACAGCGGACAAGCTCCCGCAAATCTTGAGCGAAATCTTTGCTAATCACCTGAAGCTGAAGGTTGTCCCTGTTAAAAGCTTCGTCGCAAACGGTCAGGCTCAGGAGATTCCGATCCCAATCCCGAATGGCAGCGTCATGGAGGCCAACATCTCGATCATGTCGCAAAAAGCAGTGGAAGTGAAGCTGTATGACCCAGCGGGCAAGGAAGTACAGATCCCTTCCAACCAGGTCAGACTGTCGAAGTCCAATGCGTACACGATGATCAAGCTGGTCAAGCCACAGCAGGGCGATTGGAAGCTACAGGTAAAAGGTGCCCCGAAGGAAAAAATCGATATTAACCTCATCTTCAACTACGATCTGCAATTGGAGATGGAGCCAGTCACAGCCAAGAGCTTCAAGGCTGGCGATGTCGTACCGATAAAGGCTGCACTTGTTTCAAACGGACAGAAGGTAGCGAGTCCTGATCTGTACAAGCAAATGAAGGCGACACTGATCGTCAATGACAAGACGGACAATAAGACAAATGAGGTCGTCCTGAACAACACAGGTAGCGGGTTTGAAGGCAGCTTCACAATCCCGGCTGACCATACGTACGAGATCAAAATCAAGGCAGAAGACACCAGCTTTTACCGGGAGACGAAGCCACTCCTTGTAGATGCTGCGAAAACGGCAGGTTCTGGAGCGAGCAAGCCGAACACAACCACTGATCCTGCGGCAGAATCGAAACCATTTCCATGGATGACCGTAGTAGGAGGTACCGTGGTTCTCATCCTGTTGATCGGTGCAGGCTTGTACGCACTGTCGATCTATCGCAAGGCGAACAAGGGCTTCGCGGGCCAAATCGCCATCGAGATCGTGGATGAGGATACAGGGGAAAAGTCCAATCCGCAGTACAAGAAACTGAACGCGTTCAAAGGAAAAGTGAGGCTGCACCAGCTCTTGCAGCTCGCCCCTGAGTTTGCGGAGACAGAGAAAGTCATCTTTTTACCAGGGAAAAACGATACGCTGATCATCGAAAACCGTTCGAGCTGCCGAATCGAAAAGGCCGGACGTGTACTCGATGCAAGCAAAGGCAAAGAACTGAAGAAAAACGATCGCATCAAAATTTCGTTAACGAATGTGAACAAGTCCTTATATGTAGATTACATCGTCTAGGAGTGAGTCGATTATGAAAGCAGTTGTGAGAGAACACATTCAACAATTGGACGTATCCCTCGGCGGAGGAATCGTCAGTGACAAGATTCGCGTAGATACAATTGATAACCCGATGCTCGTCATCGGTCTTGGCGGTACAGGAATTGATGCGCTTTTGCGCCTGAAATACCAAGTGAACAGACGCTTTAAGCTGCCGGTAGACCAGCTTTCCAAGAAGCGCAAGGAAAAGCCGGACAATATTGAATTCATCGCATTTGAAACGAATGAGCATGACCGCAACAAAAAGTACAAGGGCATCGGACTCGATCCAGTGACGGAGTTCGTACTCCTGTCCAATCCTGAGATCGGCGGTGTGTTGCAGAATCGCAGCATTCTCGAGCCGTACATCACCGACTGGCTCTCGCCAGAGCTGACAATTACGGACGGAATCAGCGGAGCATCGGGTGTACGCCAGGCAGGTCGACTTCTTCTCTTTACGAAAATTACGCAAGTCGTCCAAACGATTGAGAAGAAGGTCAAGATGCTGTGCGAGGGCACGAACAAAAAGCTGACTGTATTCCTCTTGAGCGGTTTGTCCGGGGGAACGGGGAGCGGTTGCTTCCTCGACATCGCCTATATCGTACGAGGCATTTTGGAGCGCGACTTCGGCAGTGCGGGGGTAGACAAGGTGAATACGCTGGGCTACCTGTTCACGCCTGATGTCAACCTGTCGAACAAGAGCCTCAGCTCGCACACACGCGACTACATCATGAAAAACGGCTACGCGGCATTAAAAGAGCTCGACTACTGGATGAATGCGGACGAGCGCAATGAGCGTTTCCGCCAGCAATACGGCAACGTGCTCACCGTCCAATCGCCAATGCCGCCATTCAACCTGTGTCATTTGATTTCTGCGACCAATCTGGAAGGCAAGGCATTGGAAAATGCCTACGATTACTGCATGAACGTAACCGCGGAGAACATTACGAACTTTATGGCGAGCGAAGAAAAGCGCTCGGGTGAAGAGTTTGCGATCCACGACTATATCAGCAACATCCGTACGAACATTAACCAGATGCCAAAAGCGTACGCAGCCAACTACCAATACAACGTCATCGGTGCTTCCTCTGCTGTCTTGCCGATCGAAGAGATGACAACCTACTTGGCATATCGTTTGTTTAAAAAGATGGAAAAAATGTTCACGGTAGCACCAGCGGAAGAAGATACGGAGAAATTCGCTCGCAAGCTCGGAATCGACATCGACTCGATTTCTCGCAAGTTCGAGGAGCGCGTTCCTGAACCGTTGCCAGGCTATGAAAATAGTGAGCGTCTGAACTACAGCAACGTGATCACTCAACAAGTCGTGAGCATCGACCACGAACTGGAGCAAGGCTATCTCGCCAAAGCGCGCGAAGCGTACATCAAGTCCAAAAAGCAGATGCCAGGCGACATGATCTCTGTTTTTGGCGAAATGATCACGCGAGTATTCCTGCACCCGCAGCAAGGACCATTCTATGCGTCCCGTCTGATTCATTCGGACAAAGGCTATTGCCTGATGAAAATGATCCTCTCCTACATTGAGAGCCTCAAGGCGAATTTGGAGAGCTACCCGCGTGAGATCGAGGGCGCGCGAGAGAATGCGAATGAAAAGCTGGGCGATGCCCGCAGTGCTTTCATCTCCAAGGAGAAGAAGAAAAACAGCTACATCGAAGCGAAGATCAACGAATACCAGCTCCTGGCTGATCAGGAGAAGCTGGAGCAAATGATCGAATTCTACGAAGAGCTGCACCGTTTGTTGAATGCAGAAAACAATCGCATTTATAACGTATTTACTGAGATTTTGAACGCACTCAACCAAATTTTTGAGCAAAATGGCGACATCCTGATCAACGGCGGCGAAGAGAGTGACCGCACTGGTAACAAGACATACTACTGGAACATCGTCAGTGTGCCGGATATCTCCAAAGTAGTCAGCAACATCCTGGAGCAAAAAGAGGCGGATGACCTGATCCGCGATTTCACCAGCGAGCTGCTGCGACACTCCGATCAGTGGGTCAAAGAGCAGGAGCTGGATATCGTCAGCTCGATCTCGGAATTCCTCTCGGAGAAGTTCGGTGAGGTGATCACCAAGTCGATGGAAGAATTCCTCGTGATCAAATACGGTCAGGACGAGACACTCGATCGCATCGTAGAGCGCAAGATTGCGAGCAAGTTGGATGAAGAGGCGATTCCGGTCTTCCATCTGAGCAATAATCTCGGCAATATGCACTTCCCTTCCTGGGGCTTTGTATCCGTGCCGCTGAAAGCACCATCGATCTTGAAGGGGATTAAAAACTATCAAAATACAGCGATTAGCGGATCGCGCTTTACCGTCAAAGAAAGCGAAGTCAAAAACCGCATCTTCTGGCTGAATACGAAAAACGGTGTTCCACTGTTCGCTTACACACCGTTGAAGGTCTACGAGGAAAGCTACGAACGTACCATTCTGGACAGAGAGGGTATCGGACGCCACCTCGTTCAAACCGAAAAGAACAACTGGGCGTACCTCCCATCCCCTATTCCGGAAAAATCGTGGGGAGATACGTACCAAAACGGGCGGATCAAAGCGTACAACGCCAAAGTACGCGAACTGTTTGACCGTGCGGTACGTTACGGAGCCATCCGCGAGAAGGGCAGTGACAGCAAGACCAGCAACCGCTATGAATCCATCGTGACGAAGTCGTTCTCACTGGCTACTTTCTTGGCTAAGCACCAAGCGCAAGGAGACGCGACCCAGCTAAGCCCTGGCGAGATCAAGCGTGCATTGGTTGAGCTCAAAGGCTTCATGAGAGATGGTCTGGAGCAAGAATTTGCGCGCGATGTGTTCGGCAGTATCAATGAAGAGATGGCAAAAGAAAACCTGATTCGTTTTCCAGAGCAGATTCGCCTAATCGAACAAGAAGTGCGCAAATACGAAGAAATCGAGGCCAAAATCCAGGAGCTGGAGCAGATCGTAGGTGCCATCAAGGACGAAGAAGAGCTGGTGACCCGATTCATCGAAGCACTTTACACAGGGACGATTTGCAAGCGCGGTGCGCTCTACGTCTACGACAAGGATGAGGAAGAAGATGCGTGGGAGCCATTCATCAACCTGATGAAGGTCAACAAGCACGTTGAATTCGCTATCTATGAAAAATACCGCGCATTGGATCACAAGAGCATGGCAACCATCCAGCGCAAGGCTGCAAAACGCAGTGATGCGATGACTTCAGCAGAGGATACGCAGCAGCTACTGGCAAAACTCGATGAGATTGCGGCGACCTTCCAAGAAACGAAAAACGATCTGGAATACGACCGCGACGAATACGTGAACGGTGAAGAGTTGTTCCAGTTCTACAAAAAGGTTTGGTCAAAAGTAAACGATATGCGCAAGACGCTGCAATAAGCAATCAGGATCGTTTAATAACCGAGGAGGATGCATGAGGGATTTGATTGGAGAGTTCGCGACCCAATACGTTACGGAATTGGAAAGACAACTGGATAGCGGAAACGGACAGCGAAGCATTCAAAACCCCGTGCTCTTCCTTTTTCTCGGGGATAAGAGCGTAGAGGCACTGCAAGCTGTTCGTGCCCACAACGAGCGCAACTGGCAAAATGGTCACGGTGTTCTTTATGTCCATGCGTATCAGGACAAAACGTGGGAGCATCCGCAAGTAATCGGCTGCCGCTTACCGCAGGCAGATGCCGACAAGAAAAAAATGCGTACTTCGATCCACGAGCGTTTTTTACTTGATGAAGCTGTCACCATGGAATTGAACAAGGTGATGAAGCTGGCAAGCGTGCGGGTAGCGGAAATGGGTAAGTTGTTCACTGCTTTTCAGCAAGTCAATATTGCCGTCGTGGCAAGGGCAGATGACCCTGCCACGATCCTTTTGCCAGAGCTGACGCTGCTTCTCAAAGGCTACCTCAACGAGCTGTTTAAAAACGTATCAGTCGACCTGTACGTCCTGCTACAGGAAAAGAACAACGGGGAAGCATTCGGGTTCTCGACAGCGCTCTCGGTTAGCTTTTTGGAAGAGGTCAATCGCTATCAGCGGAGCGACTACAGCTATCGAGCGAATCTCTTGGTAACGGAGGATCTCGTGAAGCTGCCTGTGGAGCATGTAAACGCACCGTTATTTTCGCTGGCGTACCTATTGAGTGACAAGACAGAACATGGCTTGTTTATCGAAGGCGGCATGCAGGAAAATTACGAGCTGATCAGCAAGCTGGTGCTTTTGAACAACAAAAAGGTAGAGTCGGAGTTCCATGAAAGCAATGATGGCTATAACAAGCTGCAATTTATGCGCAGCATCACGGTCGATCACGGGCAGACCAAGTTCGCGTCTGCTGGTCTATCCAAAGTAAAGCGACCGACTCATGCAATTGCGCTGACGGTGCTGTCCGCCGTATTTGACCGCTATTGGGAGCGACTCCAGGACGGCGAGGTTTTGCCGAAAACAAAAGCGAGAGAAAAACTCGGATTGACGGCGCATGATTTGCAGCGAAAACTGGCTGGCATTCTCCCAGAGGATCACATCCTGGAGGAAATGACGGGGCTTATGACCTCTGGCATTAGCTACAGCGAGCTTTGCAGTATGAATATGCGTGAAGCGGAGCTGGCTTTGTTTGACGGCAGCAGCCAAGCCTTTTTTGAGGCGAATGTCGTTTCCGGGGCGCGTAAACGTCTGGAGCACATGCTGTCTCAGGACTCCTTGGCTGATTTGATTCAGAAAGTAGTCATCGAGGATGAACGGCTTGGGCTGTATGCGGCTTATTATCTCACAGCCGAACACGCCAATGGAGCAAACCTGCTGGATGAGCTGCGCACAGGAATTCGCGAGACATCTCGACAGGTTGAACAGATTAAAGCCGAGTTGGTCGATCTCTACCAAGAGCGAGTGGATCGGCAGGACATTCGCGTAGGAGGGTTTTTCACACGGGATAAGGAGCGTGTGCGGACCTTCATTCGTCATTTGCTGGACGCTGTTTATGGCAAAAAGCTGGAGCTGCTGGATTGGGAGATGATGCTCTCGATCCTTGTGAGCTATGAGAAACAGGCAGAGCAGATTCACCGGCAGTTAGGTGAGCAAGTCGAGCAACTGGAAGCCTTGCATAAGCAACTCCGGGAAATCGCCCAGACGAGCGTTCGAGAAGCGACTGACTACTTGGGCAAAAATGTGGACGAATATTACGAATCGGTGGTCCATGAAACGATCCGATCCTTGGAAGCTTCACGCGGCAGTGATTTTTACATGGAACAACGGTATATTGGCAGCGGCGCTCTGCTCAGCGGGAATCGACTCGCTGGACTCGTGGAGAGGTTGTGTCAGTTTTGCCGGAACGAGATTCTCACCCGTGCGCCATTTGCTTTATCTTTTGAGGCGGAGCTTCTTGCGCGTGCCAATGTCGGGGCTGCTTACGATAACCGAACCGTGCTGACGAAGGAGGATTTGTTCCTCGATCTGGCATTGGTGCTGGAAGAGCGCGCAGCGGTTCACATCGAAGTGTTCCATTTCATGCAAAAGCATCGCTATGAGGAGAAGTACTTGTTTGCCGATATTCATAACGACTTCGTCCAGTATGCGCTGCACAAGGATGAGAGCACACGAACCTACAAGCTGGGCTGCATCCACGAGGAACAAAAAAGCGGGATAGAAAAAATGAACCTGATGGGTGGATTCGGCATGGATGATTTGATGTTCTACCGCAATAACAAGAAATACCATGCTTCCTATGAGGACAGCGGGTTTGTTTTTCGCCGCGTGGGAGGAGATGAGTCGTCATGAGTCAGAGAAGGGTAAGCTTACTCATGCTAGTTTGTAGTCTGGTAGGTGGCGTGATCGGATTTTTGGTCGGGGAAGTCATGCTCGGCAAGCTGTCCGGAGAAATACCGCAATGGTTGTTAATGGGACTTTATTTTGGTCAATATTCCTTTTTCGTAGGACTGATGTGCCTCATTGCGGAAATGATCTCGCCACGACTGAATGGAGTTGGCTGGAAGCAGCGCTATCTGGGCTTTTCCTGGAAAATGCTCGTGCCCAGCACGTTTTTGATGGTGGGCGTAGTGGCGCTCTTGCTTCAGCTGCTGTACGGGTCATCGTTTCAACAGGCCAGCGGGGCCAACAATATTGTCATGGTTCTGGATACGTCAGGCAGCATGCAGTCGTCTGACCCGGATAACCAATTGTTCAAAGCAGCAGCCGACATGGTGCAGCGCATGGACAGTGACATGAACATAGCAGTGGTTACGTTTCACGATCAAACGAATGTCCTGCAACCCCTCACCGCGCTGAGTAGCCAGTCCGTGAAGGATGAGATTGTGAAGAAGCTGCTTCAATATCCGCGAACGGATGGAGGCACCAGGATCGACCAGGCACTGCAAGTGGGGCTAGACCAGCTGCAAGCCAATCAAATGGCGAATAGTACGGTCGTGCTGATGTCAGACGGCTATAGTGATCTGGATGTCCCTGCCGCACTTGCACCCTACAAGCAAAACCACGTGATTGTCCATACCGTAGGCATGAGCCAAATCGATGCAGACGGAACGGCGTTGCTACAAAAGATCGCTGCTGAGACTGGCGGCAGCTACTTCAATGTCGAACACGCAGACCAAATGACAGGAATCTTTGGTCAGATTTACGATATGAGCCGAATAGACCGCAATATTGTTTCTGAGCGGACAGGAGCGACAGAAGAAAGCATGTTTTACGCCATTACCCGTGTGGTCAGTGTTCTGATTCTCGGTGCTTTGCTCGGCTTGGCGCTGGGTCTGATTTTTGACAATCGCCATCTGGCCAAAAGCTTCACGATTGGCGGGGCGGTATCAGGACTGTTAGCTGGACTTGTTTTGGAAATGGGTCTGTCGTCGATTGATTTGCTCGATATGGTTGTACGTTTGCTGGCGTGTTCCTTGCTCGCCGTCATCCTGACATTGTTCACTCTCTTTGTGCCAGCTTCCACGAGTGGTGGATCGTCTTTTGCAAAGCGCAGACTGAACAACAGACAAAACCCTCGCGCGTTGGACGCCGGGAACCAAAGCAGCAAGCGGTTTGAGTAAAGGGAGCATGATGAATCATGATTAATCGGGAGGAAACAACAGAAACCTTCATCAAGGACGTCACCTGCCAGCATCAAGGGAGCGAATACGTGCTCAATTGGCATTGGGCGCAGGATATTCCGTGTGTGTACGTGCACAAATCGCAGTTTGGCGCCCCTTTTGACGTAAACGAGCTGGATGATCGTCAGTTCAAGCTGTATACCCGAGAAGAATACAAAGTCCACAAAGGGCTGCGGGAAAAAACAGACGGCATCGGCCGGTACACATACCGCATCTTTCCTTGCCGATTGGAAAATGGCAAGCCGATTTTGCTCATGCCAGACGGGGATGCCCATGTGATCCACGTCAGCACAGGAAAGGCCAAAATCTACTACTCGTTCAAACGAGGCGGAAGCTGGTTTAGCAAGCATCAATCGTTGCAGATTCGCATTTTTTCAGAGATTCCGATCGCGCGGGACGTACTCTGCTACGTCAAAAAAGAAGGCTCTTCTCCCGCCCACAAGGATGATGGTACCCGATACAATTTCATTCGTGATCTCGAGCCCGGTGTCAATCTGATGCCGGAGATTGAGGTCAGGAAAAAAGACGTCGTCCGCCTGTTTTTTACGGACGGGAAAAAATACGGAGAAATGTACGAACTGATTCCTGAATAGGAGGGGATGCGCCATGCTGTCGTTTTTGAAAAACATGTTTGAAAAGAAGCCGCAGGTCAAGGAACGGCTTCCTTTTTACGATATTGTCTGCCCGTACTGCTTCGCCAAATACGGACCGGACCAAGTTGTCTTCCGTGCCACACATCATCGTCAGGACGACGAAGACTACGCGTTGCAGGAGGATGAGATTCTCAATGCGTATCGGGATAAATTCGGACTGGATGCCATCGACGAGTTAGAAGCGGTGATCGATCCGGAATCCATCCCGTCGGAAAACCATTTGTACGTTGATAACGTCCTGGCGGGTGTGACTGACCGGTATGGCATGGTTTCCAAGCGCAGACTGTGCCCGAAATGCCACAACGAGCTTCCGATTACGGCGGGCAAAGCACCGAGCAACATTATTTCGATTGTTGGGGCGTCCCAAGTAGGGAAGTCCGTTTACATGACCTCATTGATTCATACCTTGCAGAACACGACTGCGAATCACTTCGATGCAGCGTGTATGCCGCTCAATGCGCAGATTAGCCGCAAGTTCCGGGAGAACTATGAGGCACCCTTGTTTGAACGCGGACAGCTGCTTGATTCCACGCAAAAAGAAAAGCGTCAGGAGCCGTTCATCTTCCAGTTCATTTTCAAGGATAGCGACAAGGCTCCGTTGATCCTTGTGTTTTTCGACGTAGCAGGCGAGGGAATGGTAGACCGCGAGTATTTGGAGCTGTATGCGGCGCATGTGAAAAACTCGTCTGGCATCTTGTTCCTGGTCGATCCGCTGCAAATCAAGACGATTCGCGATCGGGTCATGCTGCAAGCAGGGGATGAGCCAGGGGAATTCACAGCAAGGTACGACGAGCCGCGTGAGGTCGTCATTACGTTGTTCGAGAACTTCATCGGCTATCAGGAGCAGAGCAAGACACATATCCCGACTGCTGTCGTGCTGACGAAGAGCGACATGCTGCATCTGATCAAGGAAGACGACGGCGAATACATCAAGTCGAACAGCAACGTTTTCCGCAATTTCGTCCATGAACAATATTTGAACACAACTGAATTTGAGAACATCGATGGGGAAATCCGCCGATTCATCGAAAAGGTGGATAGACCGTTTAAAGACGCGTTAGATGTTTACTTTACGAATACGGCCTATTTCGCTGTATCTGCGCTGGGGAGCAATCCCGTCAATCAAAGGGTGAGTGGTGTCGTGACGCCGATTCGCGTCGATGAACCGTTTATTTGGTTGATGCACCAGCTTGATTACATCGAGGGGAGGGAGCGGTAGTGAGCAACCGTCAGCCCATTTTGCAGCAGTACTACACCCGCGGGCGACAAGGGGTTTTCCGTTCGAACGAAGGATACGATACTGTCGCCAAAACGCCAGGGCTGGATAACCAATTCATCAAGAAGGCGCTCCATCCGTTTTGCGTGTACGACGCGCCGCGACAGCTTCAAGAGCGGGCGGAAAGTAATCTGGCGCTCTTTCCGGAGGCGCTCGTCAGCTTCCAGGCCGAATCAGGAGAGATGGTTCTCGGCAGAAGTGTATTTGTCGGAGCGGACTTTACCGGGCAGCGCAATACGTTTTTCAGCCACAACTATGTCATTCCGGTAGAGCGTCGAGATGAATTTATCAAGAATCCGGGCAAGATCTTCGGAGTTCGTACTTTTGCAGATCGCCACGACGATGCAGCGGGCAAGGAGCTTCCTACCGTCGATGACATCCCTTCAGAAAAGGGCTTGTCGCAAGACCGAAAACAGCTGCTTGGTCAATTGGGCGTCGATGAGCGTTTATTCAAACAGCTTCTCTTTGCCGTGATGTCCTCGCTCGCAGCGAAAAAGAAGGTGTTCATCAGCCTGGATGTAGATATTAGTGTCTCATCCAAGAGTGCTGCTCAATTGTTGGAGATTTTGTACAGTTGTCTGCCTTATGAAATGCGCAGACATTTTGGTTTTCTCACTTTTAGCAACGAGCCGCAGAGCAAGAAGCATATCCACGTCATGTTCGTGGAAAAAGGGAGCATACGCCCAGGCGGGGGGCATAGCGACAAAGACTTTTTGTTCGACTTCTCGCTTGGTCGCGTTCAGAACGTCGATTTGCAGGACGGAGGACACGAATACCTCGATTTTGCCTGGGAGTATGTGAATGAGCCACGGATTCTGGATGCGTTCCACGAATTTTGTGAGGAAGTGCTGGCTGGAGCAGACCATGCACTGGCCTTGAACCTTCGCACGTACTATGAGCTGTGCGCCCTGTATTTGATTGAAAAGGGACGAACGTCCGTGTATGAGAGCAAGCGGGCGGGCGTTTGGCAGGCGTTGAACAGCTATTTGGGGCATAGCAGCTTGACCCGCAAGAAGCGGCTGATCGAGCTTCAGGAAATGCTAATGCGGATCGAGGTAGAGGCGCTTTCGTCCAAACAGCTGCCTGACGGCGAGACGATCAAGCAAATGATTGAATCCTACCGTGTCACCAGGCAGGAACGCCTGCAAATGGATTTGATCCGCTTCTTGATGGACGTGTTGATGAAGGCCAAGACCTCGAGACAGAGCAGCTACGTGGCAGATGTGTACAAGCATTTGTCCAGCAATCGGGAGCTGTTTGGCTTCATGATGCGGACGATTTTTGGCTATCCACAGTTGGTGAAGCCGCTCTTTGAGGATTATATGACCGAGCGGGTAGCTGCCGTGACCAGTTTGGACCAGATGCTTAAGGAAATCCGGTTTTGGACGGAAACAGAACCGCAAGCTATGCGCAATGCTGTTTTTGTTTCTACCACGACGGAGAAAGTTCTGCGTCTGTTTACGCGTGAACGCCAAAAGCTCGCTGCTGCCATTACCATCCACCAGTTCTTTGAAAGCATCGATGGGGCACGCAGCTATGCCGATGAGTTGCTGGATGAGCTGGACAAGTCCTTGATGAAGCTCGTCGCGCTAGACACGCTATCCAAGGATGATTTCCAAGTTCTCATCGCCCTTTTTGAGGAGAAGCCACAGAGCTTTTTCGGAACGCTGGATATGGAGAGTCGCCACAAGCAAGAAATGCTCATCAATCTGGCGAAGCTGCATGAAGAGAGAGGCACGCCACACCCGGCAGAGTTTTTCCGAAAATGGGATCGGGAAGCGATTTCCGTGCAGCAAAGAATGATCCAGAATATGCTGAGTAAACCGCTCCATGCTGACGAGTTCCCGCAGGTGCCGCTGGTCTTTTACCGAGAAGATCATTTTGGTCAGGAAGGCTTCCAGTTTGCAGAATTGCTGGAGTATGTTCAGCAAAATGGTGGGGAAGCCGTTACACTGTCCTTTATCCAATGGACGATGAGTCAGCGGATGTTTTTCGAAGGGAAGTATTTGCTGCCTGCATACAGACAAGCATTGAAGGCATTTTTCCTTGAGGAGAAAGGCAAGAGATTACGGGATAAAGAATGGCGAAAACGGTGGTATGCGATCCGAAATGCTGATTTCCGCAAGCTTTTGGACGAGGTGCGTAGCGAAACAGCCAATCCGCTCGTGAAGCTGTTTCGGCACAAAGCTACAGTGATATCCAGCGCAGTTGTCTTGCTAGGCGCCGGAGCGTGGGGAGGCTATATGGTTTGGGGAGGTACGAGTACGCACGTGCAGCCACCTGAAACGCAGCCTGAACCGATCCGCCCACCGGCTGTGTTCGTACCAGTTTATCGGTTGATGGTGGACGAGCCTGACATCCAACCTGTCCGTGGCATTCTTGGGGAGCGAAGCCAAGATGCATCAACGGGTGGGCAGCCTGTTCAGACAACGACACCTTAAGTTCATAACAACGCCAACGCGGTCTGCTCGGGTAGGAGGGACCGCGTATTTCGGGGGTCTTTTTTGAACAAGAAGACGCCTTGAAAATATATTGACAAAGATTTTTATTTGTGATATAATAAAATATTTTTCTGTTGAAAAAACTCCTCACTCCGTGATAAAAAGTAGTTGTGCGAAGAAATGATGTGAGGAGGAATAGGGTATGAAAGCTAACACAGGTGTAAAAATGATTCCGTTACAAGGCGAGGCATTTGGCAAGCCGATGGTGATCTATCCCACCTTGCTTTGGGATGATGATCGAGCGGTATTAGTGGATACAGGAATGCCTGGTTCATGGGAGACTATTCGTCAGGAGATCAGCCGTGCTGGCATCCCACCTGAGCGTTTACAGGCTATCATTTTGACACATCAGGACATAGATCATATTGGTAGTCTTCCAGAAATCGTTCGTGAGCTTGGCGGACAGGTAGAAATATACGCGCATGAGCTAGATCAGCCGTACATTGAAGGCACACGCCCTCTCCTCAAAGCAAACCCCAAAAGCATGGCCCCTTTACTTGCGATGTTGCCTGAAAAGGAACGCGAGCACTTGAAATGGCTTTGCGAAAATCCACCAAAGGCAATGGTGCACAAGACACTGGCAGACGCAGAGATTCTGCCGTATTGTGGGGGAATTCGCATTATTCATACTCCCGGACATACGCCGGGGCATATCAGCCTTTATGTACAAGATAGCAAGACCTTGATAGCAGGCGATGCTATGGTGTACATGAACGAAGCACTTCAAGGGCCGATTCCGCAAAACACTCTCGATATGGAAATAGCAGTAAACTCATTAAAAAAATTCGAGAACTTGGAAATTAATAGTATCATTTGTTATCATGGAGGCATGTGCCAAAACAACGTGCAAGAGCAGCTTCACGCTCTGATACGGTGAAGTAGTTACACGAGCTACACGATAAAACAATGAATCCAGGTTGGAATATATGGATATAAGAAGCGTGGAGGACACCAAGCTGGAGTAATCCTTATGGTGTCTTTCCCATTTTATCCTTGCAACGTCTTTTGCGCTGTTTGCTCGATTTCGGAATGGGAGATTGGTGCAGTTGGAGTGGATTTGTAGTATTTTTCCAGCGATTTATCTGAGCCTGTCCAACGAGCGAGTGCAGCGAACACAGCGAACATGCCTTTTTGTAGAAAGCGCGGAATGATTGGGAGGTAAAACTGCCCCATCTGAAAGATCGTTCCCAAGAGGAGAATATTTTTCGGGATATTTTGCTTGATAATCGGCAAATAAAAGCTGCGCCCGTCTGTATCGAGTCCGTATCCACAGCGGACAAACGCTTCAAAAGTACCTGCCGGACGGATTTCGACATCGAAGCTGACGAATTCGCTAGAGGGGTTGTGGAACCCATGAACCTTGTCTGTCGGAATGGTTAGCTTCTCTCCCGGCTTCAGGATTACTTTTTTTCCATCAATGGTTACCTCTAAATTTCCAATTACACCTTCAAAGGTTTCGACAAGTTTTGTATGATAGTGTAGAAAAATCCCGTTATCCGGTGGAAGATCGGTACGGAATAACAAATATTCGCCATTCGTTTCTTCCGTTGTTTTCAGAAAGGTAACCACTTCATTATTGTGCGGGTTACTTACACTGCGACTTAGATTTGACAAAACTAGACCTCCTTGAAAAATAGTAAAAAGAGATTATTTTAAGACAGAATATAGATTAAATATAGATTATTTGTTCTGGGGCAACAATTAAAAAGATAGGATGTTCTACCTAAAGATGGAGTGGATAGTATGAGCGGCATGATCGTGGTTCCAGGGTATCGGGTGGCAGAGTTTCTTTCCACTCATTCAAAATTGGGAATTTATCGGGGTTACAGAAATAACGACAATCTCCCTGTCTTATTCAAAGTACCGATGGAAGGACCTTCCCATAAGGAATCTCTGTGGAAACTGAAGCATGAATATCGCATTCTTCAATCATTGGAATCCCATGCAGTGGAAACGATCATCGAACTCGTTAATCACAACCGTGAGACGGTAATGGTTACGGAAGATTTCGGGGGAGTGCCGCTCTCCTTGCTTATGAAAATGAAAGGACTGTCACTGAAGGAGATGCTCTTCATTGCGGTCCGCATGGCTTCCTGCTTGAAGGAAATCCATCAGCACGGAATCATTCATAAGGATGTAAATCCCGATCATATCCTGGTTCATCCTGAAACCTATGAAGTAAAGCTTGTTAGCTTTGGATTGGCGACGAAATGCCACCAAGAATACCAAAGTGTGATGAATCCAAAAGAATGGAAGGGGAATCTTCGCTACGTCTCGCCGGAGCAGACGGGGAGAATGAATCGCACTGTCGATTACCGCTCCGATATTTATTCTTTTGGTGTCACGCTCTACGAGTTACTGACTGGAAAGCTGCCCTTTTTAACTTCGGACATGCTTGAACTCATACATGCTCATATGGCGAGAAAGCCGCTCGCTCCCTCCAGTGTAAAACCATCCGTTCCAGAGATTCTATCGGACATTGTGATGAAGTGTCTGTCGAAAAATACAGAGGATCGCTACTTTAGCATGTCTGGCTTGCTGGCAGACCTGCAGCGCTGCTACAACCAGCTTGAACAAAACGGTTTGATTACGCCTTTTCCGCTTGCTTTAGAAGACCGTGCTGATCACTTGCGGATTCCAGAGAGGCTGTATGGACGTGAGCAAGAAATCCAGATGCTCATTGATGCATTTGAGCAAGTCACGAACGGCGCTACGAGGATGGTTCTCCTCAGTGGCTCTGCAGGCGTGGGTAAATCTGCTCTCGTGCTGGAAGCGCAAAAAGCGTTTTTGAGAGGCCGGGGACGTTTTGTTTCAGGAAAGTTCGACCAATATAATCAGGCCGTTCCGTATTCGGCCATCATTCAAATCTTTCAGGATTTGATCAAACAGCTCTTGGCAGGCCACGAACGCGAGCTGCTCGCTTGGCGAGAGATGATACTCGACGCCGTGCAAGGACTTGGTCAAGTGATCGTGGATGTCATTCCGCAGCTTGAGGCAGTGATCGGCACACAGCCTGCCGTACCTGAGCTGCCTGCGGCAGAAGCAAAAAATCGCTTTCAATGGGTGATGCAACGCTTTATTCGTATTTGGGCGCGACCAGACCATCCGCTCGTCTTGTTCCTGGATGATTTGCAGTGGGCGGATTCTTCTTCGCTTTTCTTGATTCGAGAGTTGGTTGCGGATATGCAGATCAGTCATTTTCTGTTGATTTGCTCTTATCGTGAGCATGATGGCAGTACGATGAATCCGTTGATTGCCCTTTTGACAGAGACAGGCATCAAGAGCCGTATCTTGCGCCAATTCACGTTATTGCCGCTTCGAGAACCCGAATTCAATGCGATGCTAGCGGATGCGTTGCATAGTGATCCGGATATGACGAAGCCGCTGGTTACGATTATCATGCAGAAAACAGCTGGGAATCCGTTTTATGTAAGAGAATTCATTAAAACGCTGTATGATCGGAACTTGCTGTGGTATGTGAGAGAAGAACGGAACTGGCAATGGGATTTGGCCGAAATCGAAAAGCTGGGTACTACGGAAAATGTAGCCGATTTTCTCGTAGAAAAAATGAGAAGATTGCCTGATTCCACTCAGCAGCAGCTCGGTTATGCTGCTTGTCTGGGTAACTCGTTTTTGCTTCATTTGATAGCCAAGTCACGAAATCAAACGGAGTCAGAAGCCATCCAGCATATACAGCCTGCGATTGAGGAAGGTCTCATCTATCCGATTGAAGGAGCGGAATATCTGACTTACGCTGCGCTCGTGGAAGAAGAAGTGGCATCTCAGATGAAGATTCGTTTCCGCTTTGTTCATGATCGCATTCAACAGGCCGCCTATTCGCTGTTAGCAGAGGCAGAGCGCGGACATATTCACATCAAGCTGGGCAGAATGATGTGGGAAATGTCCCAAGGAAGCGAATCTGGCTTCCTGTTCGAGATTTGCGATCATATGTATCGGGGCAAAGAGATACTGGAGGATCAGGCGGAGCGCATTCATGTAGCGTACTGTCATTTACTCGCTGGTCAAAAAGCGAAATCCTCTGCGGCATTTGAGTCGGCCTTGCAGTATTTCCAACGCGGTCTCGAGCTGGTGGGGGAAGAGGGTTGGCAGCACAATCATGATTTGACCATGGAGCTGTGTGCGTTGTCTGCGGAGACGACGTACCTCTGTAACCAATTGGATGAGGCAAAACAATTGTTTGACCGCGGGATGAAGCATGCCAAAACAGACAGAGAACGCGTTCGCATTTTGGAAATGGAAATTCGCATGTATACGCGACTGGCTGAATTTCCGCGTGTCATGGAGATCGCAAGCGAAGCCTTAGGGTTATTGGGCGTACCGATTCCGAAAAAGCCTGGCAAGCTCGATATCATTAAGGAAATGTTTCACATCAAACGCCGCCTCAAAGGTCGGAAGATAGATGAGCTGCTGTATTTGCCGGATGTTCCCGATGAAAATTATCAAATGGCGATGAGTATCATCAGCTACGCAGGCCCATCTGCTTACTATGTCAATCTCAATTGGTTTGCTTTAACGATTTTGCGTGCCCTTCATCTGTCGCTCGTGCACGGAAACACGGTCGCCTCGGCGAACGGCTATACCGGTTACGGGATCGTACAAGCTGCTCAATTCGGAAATTATCGAGAGGCTTACGAATTTGGGCAATTGGCTTGCCGGGTAGCAGACAGCTTCGCCGATCCGATTGCCATGACAAAGGCGTATGGCGCGTTTGCCCTACTGATCAATCACTGGTGCGAGCATGCGCGGACGAATATCCCTCTCCTGAAAAAAGCGATTCAGCTCGGCTTGGACGGTGGCGGCAACATTTATGCTGCCTACAATGCCCATGGGCTTGTGGAGGCCATGCTCTATTGCGGTGTGCCAGTGGAAGAATTGGAGCAGCAAATCGAGGAATACAGCGATATGATTCAACAAATCAAGGTCGTTGATCACGATGATCGGCTCCTGTTATTGCGCCAGGCGCTGCATACTTTTACACGGTGGTCCGACGATGAACGAACGGCGTTTTGCCATGATGGATTTAACGAAGTGACATATGTAAGCAACCTGCAAAAAGAAGGAAACAGCTATAAGCGGTACATGTACTACTACTATAAATCGATGGTTCATCTCATGTACGGGAACCACCTGGAGGCTGCCGAGCTACTGGCTGAAGCGGAGCAATGGATGGATTCAGTCAGCGGACAAGTTCTTGTCAGCCAGCAAGTTTTTATGCAAACACTGGCATTAACAGGGCTCTATGAGAACGCCACCCGACAGGAAAAATCGAAGTATGGGAAAAAAATCAAAGCAAATATCAAAAAGATGAAGACATGGGCAAAGGAATGCCCGGAAAATTTTCAGCACAAGTGGTTGTTGATGCATGCTGAGTGGCTGCGTGTCACTGAGCAAAAACAAGAAGCAGGTCCTTTTTACGAACAGGCGGTTCAACTCGCCAAAAAGGATGTTTTCTTGCAAAACGAGGCGCTGGCAAATGAATTGGCTGCCCAGCATTACTTGGCACTCGGACTCGAAACGATTGCGAAGGTATACATGACTGAGGCGCACGAGGTTTACATGCTTTGGGGAGCGGTTGCCAAGGCACGAGAGATTGGGGAACGGTACCCTTATCTTTTGCAACGGGCAAGAAGCTTGGGAGCTTCCGCCGAGATTGCCACGACTGACCAGACAGCAGACCTCGTCGATTTAATGAGTGTCATCAAGGCATCGCAAACGATTGCTAGCGAGCTCCGCCTGGAAATGCTGTTGGCGACAATGCTGCGCACGGTGATGAGCAATGCAGGTGCGGAGAAAGGAATCCTCCTGCTGAAAAAAGATGGTGACTGGCTCATCGAAGCGGCAGGCTCTGTCGATTTGGACGTGGAGATCATGCAGTCTGTCCCATATGAGCATAGCGGGATGCTCTCTGTCGCTGTCGTGAATTACACCATTCGTACAGAAGAGATGCTGGTGCTCCACAACGCTTCGGTTGAAGGTGTCTTTTTCCGCGATACGTACATTGCGAAGCACACGCCGAAATCGATTCTATGCTCCCCGCTATGGCAGCAAGGCAAAATGATCGGTGTCATTTATTTGGAGAACAACGAGACGACACATGTGTTCAACGAAAAACGCTCAGAGCCGCTCAGACTGATCTTCTCGCAAATTGCGATCTTTATTGAAAATGCGAGATTGTATCATCAATTGGAGCAATGGAATCAATCCTTGGAAAAGATTGTGACAGAGCGTACCAATGAGATTCAGGCACTTTTACAGGCGAATAAAAATCTGTTAAACAATGCGGGACAAGGCTTCCTTTCTTTTTCCAAAAACCTACTGGTCCATTCCGAATACAGTCGGGAATGTCTACGGATTTTTGGCCGAGAACTGGCTGGAGTATCGGTCGCCGAGCTACTTTACCCAGATCGTCCAGAGGATAGCATGTTTATTGAATCCCTTTTGGAAAAGTACTTTGAAGCAAAAGACCAAGGGCAAAAAGAGCTGTATCTCAGCCTATTTCCTACAGAAATCCAGATCAATCAAACGCCGTTGAAGCTGGCATGTAAGCCGATTTATGAAGATCGGCGAGATTCGCCAGAGGGCTTGATGCTGATCCTGACTGATATGAGTGAGCAGCGGGCGCTCAAATCCAAGATGGAGCGAGAATGGCAAAGGTTGAATATGGTCGTAACGGTAGCGATTAGTCTCCCGCTCTTCCAAAAGGTACTGCGAGCTTTTGATGCTTTCTTTGAAGAGGGGTGGAAGCGGGTCCTCAGAGAAGAGATAGCGGAGTCCGAGAAACTATTCAAATTGGTCGCTCAGATTCATCAATTTAAAGGTGACTTCAGCCAATTACACTTGATTCATACACCGCAAAAGCTGCATGATTTGGAGTCGTGGTTGATTCAATGGGCAAAGTCTGAACAACGCCTGTCCGACGAGGATGTGCGCGCCCAGCAGTCATTCGCAGAGGTTCAAGCTGCGATGCAACAAGATTTGTCGATCATGCAGCACAAGCTCGGGGTCGGGTTCCTCGATCATAACGAGCATGTGTACTCGATTGCAAAAGAGCGATGGGAAAGCTTCGAGCATGAGATCACCAGTCTGGTACAGGGGGAAGCTCAGCAGGAGCTGCTCCACCGCGTTCGCAAGCTTCGCTATCGTCCGATGAAGGACATGTTGTCCAGGTATGAAGACTATGTAAGTGAGCTTGCCATCCGTCTGAATAAGACTATCGATCCGGTCGAATGGGATGCAGAAGAAGTACTGGTCGATCCGGAGCGATTCGTGAATTTTGCGAGGAGCCTGGTTCACGTATTCAACAATGCGATCGATCATGGAATGGAAGAAGAGCAAGAACGATTGGCATGCGGAAAAGAACGCAGCGGCAAGATTCAATGCCGCATTTGGCAAGAGGATACTTCCCTGTACGTCATGATTCGTGATGATGGGCGGGGCGGAGATATGGAAAAGCTAAAGTTGGCATTGGCGGAGCATGTCACGGTACAAGAAAATGCGAGTCTCGTATCGGGCAGAGGAATTGGCCTGTCCATTGTTAAGCAAGAGGTTGAGCAGTTAGGCGGAACCCTTCAGGTTCATACTCAAAAAGGAGAAGGCACCCGCTTTACCTTCCGAATCCCGTTGGAAGACATTCGCTAGACCCATAGAAAAAACTGAGGCGACAGTGCCTCAGTTTTTTTGTTTGATCGACTAAAGAGAATTCGTAATGGAAGCCAAAAGTCGTTCTTCATCGATCGGTTTAAGAATATAATGGCGCGCTCCAGCGTTGATTGCTTCAAAAACGAGCGGCTTTAATCCGTTGGTGCTGACCATAATGATGTTGGCGTCGGGGAAGGTGCCGATGATTTTTTTGACGGTATCTATGCCATTCATGCCTGGCATATTGATATCCATCGTCACCACGTCTGGGAGGTGGGCCGCATACTTTTGATAGGCGTCCAATCCATTCGTTGCTTCTGCAATGACTTGATGGCCCGCCCGTTCCAAAATGATTTTCATGTAATCTCGTACTACAAGGGAGTCGTCTGCTATCAGTATACGAGCCATAAAACCTCCTGTTTCGAAACGGTTCGTTATTCTTAGTAAGTAGTCTACTTTTACCATAACACTGATAGGAAAAATGTCGCAATAATTTATCATAAAAAGTGTAGATGAACACGCGAAAAAACAAACGAATTCCAGCTCGTAATGAAACTGGATTCGTTTGTTTTATTTTCCAGATGAGTGATATATTTGGGTTAGCAAAAGCAATCTGGCTTACCAGGAGCATCACGATAGGCGAGCAAGGCATTGACCCCATGACTTAAGATGGCACCGGACCGTGTCACTGCGGCAACGAGTAGAGCCTCCATAATTTCCTCCATCGTGCCGCCCAGTTCTTTATACTTTTTGACGTGAACATCGATGCAGTAGGGGCAGCCAGTCACGTGGGCGACCACAATGGCAATCAACTCTTTCGTTTTGACCGGGAGCTGGTGGGATTGCTGGTAGATTTGTCGCTCGAAAGAAAAATAAGAAGCGGCAGCCTCAGGGGCCAATTTCATCAATTCAGGGATATGCGACAAATTTGCTGATTCATAATACGAACGTGCTTTTGACATGAAACATCCTCTCCATTTCATGGGTAGTCGCTACGACTTCATTGTAGAGAGAGAAGATATTTGCTTCTGTAACTTACTCACCAAACTCACCAATCACCAAGAAAAAGTCTTTCCTGGAGGGCATCGCGGTGAATAGCAGCGATTCGGCCTCGTCCTAACTGAAGCCATCCGGCTTTCTCAAACTCCTTGAGTGACCGGCTGATTACTTCTCTGGCAGTCCCGAGTTCAATGGCAATCGCTTCATGGGTGATGGATAGGTGATTGCGAGAATCCGTGGTACGACGGAGCAATAATTCGGCGATGCGGGCGTTGATTGGTTTAAAGGCGATATCTTCGACGAGAGACGTGACGGAGACCATTCGGTTGATCATGTTCCGGTAAATAAACTGACGCAAGTCCTTATAGCGATCCATCCATTCTTTGAAGACATCTACAGGCAAAAGCAGCAGCTCGGTTTCCTCTTCTAGCTGTGCGGACACTTCATAGCCCGTCTCACCTAAAATACTTGCCATCATGAGGACGCAGACTCCCCCGCGTTGTACCCGATATAACGTAACCTCACGTCCTGACTCACTGATGATATAGATGCGTACCTTACCTGACAATACAAAAGCGGCGTGGGCAAACAGATGACCCTGCTGCATCGTAAGCTGGGGAGAAAAGCGTTCCACTGTTATGTCAGGATGGCGCCATGCGGCTTCCGGAACAAGGGAAAAGCACGGAAAAGCATCCGTAACAAGTTGGATTCGGTTCAAGTCCATTGTTTTACCCTCCGAGGCAATTCAATTGGGAAAATATTCTTACTTGTAGTGTAGGGAAAAGACGCGATCTCTACAATGGAATATCCGTCTACAGACTGACGAGGGAACAACGCTGTAGCCTGATTTCTCTTCTACGCTGTTTTGCTACGATGTTATAGAGCTTATCTTGAAAAAATAACCAGTATCGAGAGGAAACAACAGATGAAACAAATGAAAAAGTGGATAGGAGTAGGTCTAATCGTTGTGGGAATCGGTTTGGCCGGATGCACGATCACAAATAACGTGATCAATGTGGAAGAAGAAAAAAGACAGCTTGAATTGCCTGCGGAGTCCATCGAGGCGTTAAATATTGTGACCGATTCGGGCGATTTGGTCGTCAAAGGTGATGAAAAAGCAACCGCGATTCATGTAGAGGCTGAGATCAAATCGAAAAATGTCAAACCCGAAGACATCATCATTACACTCGAGAAGGATGGGAATAACGCAACACTACGATCCGAAGTGAAGACAGATATCGGTTTAAACTATGTGGATATGACGCTAACGGTAATCGTTCCTGCCCAGCTGCCGATAGCCCTTACCGATGGATCAGGAGATATTGACATGACGAACCTAACAGGAAAGCTCACGATTGAGGATGACTCTGGTGATATTCGATTAACGAATACGAACGGAGAGGTAGAGATTCGTGACCAGTCCGGTGACATCCTGATCAAGGACGCGTCCGCCCTCAAGCTGATCGAGGACGACTCGGGTGATATCTACATGGAAAATACGGGTGGAAATGTAGAGATTCACGATCAATCCGGCGATATGGTTATTCGGAATCATAAGGGTGACATGAAGATATCCGACGAAAGCGGCGACATGGTCATTGATACTGTCGAAGGAAATGTAATCATTGAGAATGACGGGAGCGGAGAGCGAACCGTTCAAAACATAAAAGGCTCGTACACATCTAAATAAATCAGAACCGTCAGGGTTTTTGCCTTGGCGGTTTTCTTGTTCTTGTCGGTATTTTGACAAGGTTGAGGGGAAAATTAGCCGACTAATGAAAAAAAGCTTTCCCTTCCAATAAAGAAGTGCTAATATAACAAAGGTGGTTCTAATTGAGAATGAATCTCTTTATTAATGATCATGAGAATTATTCTCTCTCGTAAATACTCGAGTCAATACGGAACATTACTCCAGGAAAAAGTAAGAAGAGTAGGGACGCGATGAAAAAGAGATATTTGGTTGTAGCACTTATTTTGCTATCGTTCGTTTCACTTTTTATTGGCGTGAAAGATATATCTCCGTGGGATCTGTTCAATCTCACAGATGACAAAGTGCAAGTGCTGTGGATTAGCAGGATTCCGCGTTTGATCAGCATTATCATCGCAGGGATCAGCATGAGTATCGCCGGATTGATCATGCAACAGCTGACCCGTAACAAGTTCGTTTCTCCAACGACAGCAGGGACTGAGGACTCCGTTCGATTCGGAATATTGGTTTCACTTTTGGTGTTCGCTGATGCGAGCTCTTGGGTGAGGCTGCTCGTTGCTTTTGCATTTGCTCTCTTTGGAACCTTTGTCTTTATGAAGATTCTTGAAAGAATCAAATTTAAAGACTCCATTTTCATCCCGTTAGTGGGACTGATGTTTGGAAACATCGTCGGATCCATCACGACGTTTTTCGCTTATAAGCATGACCTGATGCAAAACATGTCTGCTTGGTTGCATGGAGATTTCTCCACCATCATGAAAGGCAGCTACGAGCTTTTGTACATAAGTATTCCGCTGGTGATTATCGCTTACTTGTATGCGAACAAGTTCACCATTGCGGGAATGGGTGAAGAGTTCGCCATCAACCTCGGGTTGAACTACAAGCATGTCGTCAACATTGGATTGGTCATCGTCGCTTGTGTAACTTCGGTAGTCATTCTCACGGTAGGGACAATCCCGTTTTTGGGGCTGATCATTCCCAACCTGGTTACGATCTACCTGGGAGATAACCTGAAAAAAAGCTTATCTCATACCGCTTTGCTTGGCGCGGTGTTTGTACTTGCTTGTGATATCCTGGGACGCCTCATCATTTTCCCATACGAGATTTCCATCGGCTTGATGGTTGGGGTCATAGGTAGCGGGATATTCGTGTACTTACTCATGAGAAGAAAGGCATATGAACAATGAAAGCGAAGATAGGTGCCCTGTCGATTGTGGCCATTGCTTTGATAGCCATTTTTATGATGATTGACGCCGGTGGCAACTGGGATTACGTCCTTCCTCGGCGGGCTAAGAAAATTCTTGCCATCATTTTAACCGGTTGCATCATCGCCTTCTCTACGATGATCTTCCAGACAATCACGAACAACCGAATCTTGACGCCTAGCATCATTGGTCTCGATTCGCTCTATATGTTCATCCAAACATTTGTGATCTTTGTGTTTGGCTCCACCCATTTCACCTTGATGAACAACAACGTGAACTTTCTGATCTCGACAGGTGGGATGGTGCTTTTCGCTGGCTTGCTCTACAAATTCCTGTTTAAGAGGGAAGGGCAAAACATTTACTTCCTGCTCCTCGTCGGATTGATCTTGGGCACATTGTTCAGCAGTTTGTCCACGTTCATGCAAGTGTTGATTGATCCGAATGAGTTTCTGGTTGTGCAAGACCGAATGTTCGCCAGCTTCAACAATGTAAAAACAGACCTGTTGATCACGAGCTTTGTTCTGGTCATCGCAATCATGATTTACTTCTGGCGATACATCAAGTACTTGGATGTGTTATCACTCGGTCGGGACCAGGCGATCAATTTGGGGATTCCGTACGATTTTGTCATCAAGCGGTTCCTCGTTGTTATTGCCATTCTCGTATCGATCGCGACAGCGCTCGTTGGACCGATTACCTTCCTTGGACTGCTGGTAGCGAATCTCGCCCATCAGTTTATGAAAACCTATCAGCATAAATACTTGCTGGTGGGCTCGTCTTTAATCAGTGTGATTGCACTGGTTGGCGGTTTGTTGATTGTGGAGCGTGTACTTGCGTTCTCTACGACGCTCAGTGTCATCGTCAACTTTATTGGTGGGGTTTACTTCATCTATCTTCTGTTAAAGGAGAATAAAGCGTGATAGAAGTCCGGAATGTCACAAAACAGTATGGTAGCAAAAATGTCGTGGAAAATGTCTCTGTGAAGATTGCCAAGGGGAAAATCACGTCTTTTATCGGACCCAATGGGGCCGGAAAGAGTACGCTGCTGTCGATGATTAGTCGCCTATTGACCAAGGATCAAGGCGAGGTTTTCATTGAGGGTCAGGAGATTAGGCAGACAAAGAGCAGTGAGCTGGCAAAGAAAATCTCGATTCTCAAGCAATCGAATCACATTACGGTGCGGTTGACGATTCGTGAGCTGGTCAGCTTTGGTCGCTTCCCGTATTCACAAGGCAATTTGTCAAAAGAGGATTGGAAGTATGTAGACGAAGCGATCCAATATTTGGAGCTCACGGACATTCAACACAAGTACCTCGACCAGTTGAGTGGCGGTCAGCGTCAACGCGCTTATATCGCGATGGTTGTCGCTCAAAATACGGAATACGTCCTCTTGGATGAGCCGCTCAACAATTTGGATATGAAGCATTCCGTCCAGATCATGAAAGTGCTGCGACGTCTGGTAGACGAAAGGGGCAAAACGGTTGTCATTGTCATTCACGATATCAACTTCGCTTCCGTCTATTCGGATTATATCGTCGCACTCAAGGATGGAAAGGTCGTGAAGGAAGGCACTACAGATGAGATCATAACACGACCGATCTTGAAAGATGTCTATGACATGGATATCCATATCGAAGACATTGAAGAAAATAAAATCTGTGTCTATTTCGCGTAAGCTCCATCTTCCTATCGTTAAAATTTTGATGGCCTGCCGGGGGTTTCATCAGCAAGCTATCAATAATTTTATATACTTTTACATTCTATATAGAGGTGAGAGAAGTGAACAAAAAATTACTCATGCTGTTTATGGCAGTACTGTTGGCTGTATTCACAGCTGCATGCGGCTCCAATAACGCCGCTCCTGCAACACCTGCGGCGGACGCAACGAAAGCACCTGAAGCTGCACAAACATCCGAAGAAGTTACGATCAAGCATAAATTGGGTGAAGCAAAACTGAAAAAGAATCCAAAAACCGTTGTAGCATTTGACTACGGTGTTCTGGATTCCTTGGACAAATTGGGTATCGAAGTAGCGGGTGTTGCACAGTCTTCCAGCATTCCTGCATACCTGGAAAAGTTCAAAGATGCGAAGTACACAAACATTGGTGGCTTGAAAGAGCCAGACTTTGAAAAAATCAATGCAATGAAACCGGATGTGATCTTCATTTCCGGTCGTCAACAAGATGCTTACGAAGAACTGAACAAAATTGCTCCAACCATCTTCATGGGTGTAGACAATGCGAAGTACATGGAATCTTTCAAAGAGAACATGAAAACATTGGGTACCATCTTCGGTAAAGAAGCACAAGTAGAAGAAGAGCTGGGCAAAATCGATGCATCTATCAAGGAATTGAATGCAAAAGCAACGGCAAGCGGCAAGACTGCTCTGATCGTTATGGTTAACGAAGGCAAGCTGAACGCTTATGGCGCTGGTTCCCGTTTTGGTATCCTGCATGGTGAATTCGGATTTACGCCTGTAGACAAAAACATTTCCGTAGAAAACCATGGTCAAAGCGTTTCCTTTGAATATATCGCAGAAAAAGATCCAGACTATCTGTTCGTAATTGATCGTGGTAACGCGATTTCCAAGAATAAAGAAGTGTCTACTTCTACACAGCAAACTGTAGAAAACGACCTGATTAAGAACACGAAAGCATTCAAAACTGGCAACATCATTTACCTGGATTCTAGCAACTGGTACTTGTCTGGTGGCGGATTGGTATCTACCGCTGGCATGGCAGAAGAAGTTCTGAAAGAAGTTAAGTGGTAAGAGGCTAGAAAAGAAAGTGGCGACAGCCGAAGGGAGTAAGACATTCCCTGGGCTGTCGCCTTTTCATTTTTTAGAACGTGCTGATTTATACCCGGGGCTCCCGTTTTGCAAACTCCTGCAACATCCCTCTTATTTGTTCTACCAATAAAGCAGGTGCCTTCTTAGGTGAACCCGAGTCAAACGGCGGCTGGGGATCGTATTCCAAAATCAACTGGACTCCTTTACTCATATCTTCTCCCAATTCCCATGCAACTAATTGGAGTGCCATGTCGATACCAGAGGAAACACCGGCTGCTGTAACGATTTTGCCCTGACGAACGACTCTTTCCTCTGTTGGAGTGGTTCCAAGAGATTGGAGTAGTTCGAAGGAACCCCAATGAGTGGTGGCTACGGCTCCTTGTAACAAGCCTGCGGCGCTCAAGATCAGAGAGCCATTGCAGACAGACGTAGTCCATTTCGTTGTTTCATGTATGTGGCGAATCCACTGTAGGGTTTCTTCGTCATTCATTGGGGTTTTATAATTGGGCGGACTGCAACCGGGAACAACAAGAATATCAGCGGAAGTAACTTCAGAAAAACTGTAATCGGCATGTAAATAACCCATATTGGAGTCAAGCTTGATTAACCCTTTCTTCTTAGCCACAAACTTCACTTCACATTTCAGCGTAGCAGCGAATACATCGTATGGACCAATTGCATCTAATGCGGTGATGCCATCGAAAAGCAAGATTGCAACCTTCATGATGATCTCTCCTTTGAAATGGGATATTTTTCTTGCAAACAAATACTAACATACCTATACGGGGTATATGTATGTCGGAGTTGTGACTAACTGCAAGTAGGTATAGCAAAAAGCCGGTTACACCGTAAAACGTGGTGAAAACCGGCTTTTTGCCTAGCGGATTCTAACAATTATCTGGCTCCAACCAGCTTGCGCTCTTCCGTGTAAACAGGTTGGGTCGTGTTTTCGTTTGGTTGCTTTTGATCCACAGCATGAGACAGCTCATAAGGGAGGCAGAGCGGTACACCCGTGCGAGGATCAATCAGGATGTCTGCTTCGATGTTGAATACCTTACGCAGCATCTCAGGCGTCATGACTTCAACAGGACTTCCCTCAGCGACGACGGTTCCGCGAGAGATTGCAACCATGTGCTGTGCATAACGGGTTGCGTGGTTCAGATCGTGGACGACCATGACGATCGTACGATTTTCTTCGTCATTCAGCTTTTGCAGAAGCTTGAGAACCTCCAGCTGGTGAGCCATATCCAGGAATGTCGTAGGCTCATCAAGGAAAAGGATGTCTGTTCCTTGCGCCAGAGCCATTGCAATCCAGGCGCGCTGGCGCTGACCGCCGGACAGTTGGTCAACCGGGCGATCATGGAAATCGGCCATGCCGGTCATGGAGATAGCCCAGTTTACGATCTCTTTGTCTTCCTTAGTCAAAGAGCCGAAGCCTTTTTGATGGGGGAAGCGGCCATAGGTAACGAGCTCAGACACGGTCAAGCCATCGGGTGCGGTTGGGTTTTGTGGCAAAATCGCCAGTTGCTTGGCGACTTCCTTGGTCGATTGCTGGTGGATCGATTTTCCGTCCAAAAATACTTGTCCGCCTGTTGGTTTCATAATCCGGGCGAGAGTTTTGAGGATCGTCGATTTACCAGAACCATTTGCACCGACCAGGGCAGTGATTTTTCCAGAAGGAATGCTGATGTTCAAGTCTTTGACAATGGAAAGCTCACCGTATCCGATGTCCAGCTTTTGCGTGTATAAGCGCTCCACAATGGGACAACTCCTTTTTAAACAAAGTATGTACCTGTATAAGTAAATGTAGTAATGATAATCATTTTCACTAAGTTAAAGTATATAACGGAACGAGGTCAAATTCAATATGTAAAAAGCCAACCTGCTCACATGCGTGAACAAATTGGCCTTGGGTTAACAAATGATTATCCAGTGTTAGTAGGTGATATGAGCGATGATCCCTTGTTCGTCGTCCAATACCAGCTCGATACCGGCGGAATAAGGGTTGCGCTGCATCTGGGTCTCCAGGTAGTAGCGAATCGCTTCAATCATATTCATCTCGATGAAGACTTGTTGGCGCTCCATCCAGTGTACTTCAGCAGAAAAGCCGTACTCTTCGTCCCACATCAGCTCGACGGAGATATCTTGTGGCTTCAACTGTTTTTTGTAGGCTGCGTGAATACAGATCGCATTAATGATATCTTGTTCGGAAAATGTTATCTTTTCCATGCGTTCAGTTCCTGTTCTTTCTCACGCTTGTTTTTGAAGTAGACGATCACTTTGCGGATCAGGATAATCACAGCGAGGATCGCCATCAGGTTGATCATGAAGCCAAGGATGGAGCCCAGGATACCCATGTCACCGAACAAGGATCCGAACAGCAAACCAGCCAGACCACCAATCATGAGACCTTTCATGAATCCGCCGCTTTTGCTTGCTGTAGCAGCAGGAGTTGTTGTGCCTTTATTTGTTGAAGCATTTACATTCGTATCTGCTTTGTTAGGCGTTTGCGTGTTCGTAGGAGCCGTATTAGAGTTAAAAGATTTTTTCCCGGACTTATAGCCTTTCGCATCGGCATGATCAATGAATCCTCCGGCCGGAGCGAGTACGAGCATTACGGCAACCAACATCATGATGAGTTTTTTCATGTTATTTGAGTAGCCCCTCTCATTTAAATGACTTGTATATATAAGTCTACATGAATATTGAGCGAAATTCCAACGAACTTTCAGTGACGCTCGGTCTAAATACCTACAAAAAAGCCCCTGACAAGCGATCTCGTCAGGGGTTCTTCGATTTACACGCTCTTTTTCAGTTTTCGGGCTGCCCAGTTACCCAACGATTGAATGAGCTGTACCAGGACGACGAGGATAACGACAGTAATGATCATGACTTCGATGTCCCATTGCTGGTAGCCGTAGCGCAAGGCGAGATCGCCAAGTCCGCCGGCACCGACTGCCCCGGCCATAGCAGTAGCACCAATCAAACCGATGGTCGCGATGGTCAGGCAGAGGACGATGCCGGGCCGTGCTTCACGCAGCATGATGCGAAAAATAATCTGCGTCCGGGATGCGCCCATTGCCTGGTACGCTTCGATAACGCCACGATCTACGTCATGCAGGGCCGTTTCCATCAGGCGTGAGATGTAAGGCGAGGTATAGACGATGAGCGGCACAATTGCTCCTTCAATCCCAATCGAAGTGCCCACGATCAACTCCGTAAAAGGAATGATCGCAACCATCAGGATAATAAAAGGCAACGAACGCACAATGTTGATGATCGTATTCAGGGTGTGATAGATGATTCTGTTCGGGAAAAGGTGATTCGCCTGTGTGATGACCAACAAAATCCCGAGCGGAATCCCGATCAGTGTCGCAATGAACAACGAAATCCCAACCATAATGACGGTCTCTTGCAGAGATTGCCCGAATACCGGAATCATATCAATCAAACGCTCCATTAGCTCCGCACCTCCTCTGGTGACACAATATCTACGCGGTAGACGGATTCGCGCAAGTAGCGAATGCCATCTTGAATGTCTTGTTCTTCGCCGGATATGTGCAAAAGCAGAATGCCGAGCGCTGTTCCTTTTATGGTCGTAATCGAGCCATACAACAGATTGGTACTAATCGGAAAACGTGCAGATAGTGTTCCTAGAACAGGATCGAGAGCAGCATCCCCGCGAAAGGCAACGCGAACAATTTTGGAAACGGGTCCGGTTTCTTTTATTTTGGACAAAATCTCCTGTGGTACCTGATCGTCGAAAACCGTTTTGATAAAATTACGGGTCGTTTGCTCTTGCGGATTGCTGAAAACATCCAGAACAGAGCCTTGCTCGATGACGACACCGTTTTCCATGATGGCTACCTGATCGCAGATTTTTTTGATGACCTGCATCTCATGTGTAATCAGCACGATTGTCAGGTTGAACTTTCGATTGATGTCGAGCAACAGCTCCAGAATCGATTCGGTCGTCTGCGGGTCGAGAGCGGAAGTTGCTTCGTCACAGAGCAGGATTTCCGGATCAGTCGCAAGCGCACGAGCGATGCCCACCCGTTGCTTTTGTCCACCGGATAGCTGAGAAGGATAAGCGTTTGCTTTATCAGACAAGCCAACCAAGCCGAGAAGGTCTTCTACCTTGCGCTTAATGACATCTTTGGGGACGCGATTCATCCGCAAGATTTCCGCCACATTGTCAAAGACATTATAGGAAGAGAGCAGGTTGAAGTGTTGAAAAATAATCCCGATCTTTTTGCGAGCTTGCCGCAGCTCTTTTTCCTTGAGGGTCAGCATGTTCTGGCCATTGACGATCACAGAACCGCTAGTCGGCTTCTCCAGCAGGTTGATGGTACGGAGCAGGGTGCTTTTCCCCGCTCCGCTAAAGCCGATAACCCCGTAGATTTGCCCTTTTTCCACCTGCAGGGATACGCCCTTCAATGCTTCTACCTGCTTGTTTCCTACTTGATACGACTTATGAATATCGGTTAGCTGTATCATAACGAGTTCTCCTTGTTGTTCTTGATGTTCCTGGCGTCGATCTTACCAGGACGGCAGTACAGCTCCTTCAAAACGTTCGTCGATGAATTTTTTCACTTCTTCCGAGCGGTAGATGTCCACCAGTTTTTTGACAGCGGGGTTGTCTTTGTTGGTTTCGTTGACTGCCAAAATGTTTACATATGGAGAGTCAGCTGTCTCAGCGAAGATCGCATCTTTTTGCGGGGAGTAGCCAGCTTCCATTGCGAAGTTCGTATTAATCGAAGCGACTTCTACGTTGCTCAGCGAGCGCGCCAGGAAAGCAGCCTCCAGCTCTTTGAATTGCAAATTTTTTGGATTTTCTACGATGTCCAGTGGTGTTGCGTTGTCACCCACGCCATCCTTGAGCTTAATCAAGCCAGCTGCCTGATAGAGTAGCAGGGCGCGTGCTCGGTTGGTCGGGTCGTTTTGAATGCCGACAACGCCGCCAGCAGGGATGTCCTCGACTTTTTTATGCTTGGTGGAGTACAGGCCCATCGGGTACGTGACGGTTTTTCCGACCTCGACGATCTTTGTTTTGTGATCTTGATTGAACTTCGCCAAGAACGGGATGGTTTGGAAGCTGTTTACATCGAGATTTCCTTTATCGAGAGCTTGGTTCGGCTGTACGTAATCGTTGAAAACGACGACTTCGACGTCGAGCCCTTTGCCTTTGGCGACTTCTTTTACTTTGTTGAGAATTTCTTCGTGCGGGCCGCCAGTGACGCCCACCTTGAGTGAGGTTTGCTCAGCAGCAGTGCCGCCGTTAGCAGGTGCAGCTTCTTGTTTACCGCCGCAAGCCGTTACGAGCGATGCAGCGAGCAGTAGTGTAGTGAGCAGTAGACCAGTCTTTTTCATGAAAATACCCCTTTTCTCTGGATGTAAGATGGAATAGAAAAAGCCTCTTCCGACAGAAGAGGCGAAAACTGCGAGTATGTATCCACACTGCAACAATACCTCTCTTATCTGTCGGAATAAATTCCGCTGGATTTGGCACCGTATCGTTTGCGATAGGTTGCCGAGGTGTCATAGGGCCAGTCCCTCAACCTCTCTTCATAAGAGAATGTGCTATGAAATTATCATTCCAAACATTGTTGTTAATTCTTATTTGGATAGTTGGATTATAACGACTGATTTTTTAGGTGTCAACTGTTTTTGCAAACGAATGACTTGGTGGAAAAATGTGAAATTGATCTAAATACGAATATTCTATTGAAGAATCGGAAAATCATTTGTATAATGAGAGCGAATGAACCCGATACCAGCTATCGCAGGTGATGACATGACTCTAGTGGACTCCAATGAAACCAGAAAAAAGCTGTCTGCCATCTATAATGAGATAGCAAAAGAGTTGTTCGGATTTGGAACGACATTGCTCCGAGTCACGATTGAAAATCAGATGATTACGTTCCAAGCCAAGCATCGCCGCTCTCCGCGCTCAGAAGCGTTAGAAGGAGAAGCACCGGCCCTCAAGCTCGAAGTCGATTTTCGGATGTCCCTTCTTTATAAGAAGAAACTGCGAGAGCGACTGGAAGTAGAGATGGGGTTGCCGTTGGAAGCTGTGCTACGGGACTATGATGCGCCTACGCAGTGGGCGATCACGAATGTTATTTTAGCTGAATCAGAACTGAATACCTGACGCAATCGTTCGGATTTTCTCTTTTGATCTATCTTAAGAGGAGACCGTAGACTTTGCGTAAAAACGGGTGTCACTTCTCTTTGTTTACGAAGAAAAGTGCTCTTGTTTAGAATGATACGTTCTAATCAAGGGTACTTTTCTTTTTATTGTATCACCATATTTTGTCATCAAATGAACCCAACTGGAGGAGAATTACGATGAAAAAATTACTTGCTGGAATTCTGTCTTTTTCTATGATGTCACTGGCTCTCGCTGGCTGTGGCAGCAATGATCAACCACAAGCGGGAGGAGCTGGCGGTGAAGCCAAGGGTGAGCCACAAAAGCTGGTCATCTCCACATGGGGCTTTTCCGAAGACTTTTTCCGCAAAGAAGTATATGAGCCGTTTGAAAAAGAACATAACGTGAAAATCGTGCTGGAAATCGGGAACAACGCAGAACGACTGAACAAAATTCGCCAAGGAAGCTCCGATGTAGACTTGATCTACCTCTCTGACTACTATGCACAGCAAGGGATTGAGAGTGGCGCATTTGAAAAAATCGACCGCAGCCGCATCCCGAACCTGGATCAAATCTACGACATCGCCAAAGCACCACTGGGCGAGGAGTACGGTCCAGCTTACACGATTGGCCAATTCGGGATTGCCTATAATCCAAAACTCGTGAAAACAGAGATCAAGGATTGGAAAGACCTGTGGAACCCAGAGCTGACGGGCAAGCTGACACTGCCAAGCATTACGTCCACAACTGGCCCGATGGTTCTCGACAGTGCTTCTGCGGTCGCGGGCAGCAAGGAATTTAACGAGGATCAAGCCTTTGCGAAAATGAAAGAAGTCAACCAAAATGTAGTGAAATTCTACGATAAGACTTCCGAATACGTGAACATGTTTGGTCAAGAAGAAATCGGCGTAGGACCGATCATGGAAATGTACTTCAAAGACATCAAAGCCGCTGTTCCAGAAGCTGTTTTCGTACAACCTGCAAGCGGCGGATATGCGGTCATGAATACGGTTAACATCGTAAAAGGCTCGAAAAACAAAGCGCTGGCTGAAGACTTCATCAACTACCAGCTGAGCAAGGAAGTTCAGGAAAAAACAGCAAAAGCAAAAATCGATTCTCCTGTAAACAAGTCTGTTCAACTGACAGAAGAAGAAGCAAAAGGCGTAACGTACGGGGAAGAAACTGTAAGCAAGCTGAAAATGCTGGACATGAAATTCGTTAACGAGCACTCTAAAGCATGGATTGACCGTTGGAATCGTGAAATCACGCAATAACGAACGATAGAAAAACAAAGGGCGAGGGTATAGACAATTTGGGATATACCCTCGTTTTTCAACGTATAGGAAATTATAAAATAAATTCCGGAGCGCATGAAAACATTCCGCTAAAACGCGGTCGCTCCACGTTGAATAGGCCTCGATAGAAGTTTTCTTATGAGGAATGAACGTGAGGAGGACCACTCGTGCAAAAGATCATTCTTGACGTGGATACGGGCATTGATGATGCGCTTGGCATTATTCTCGCTGTGAAGAGCGGGCAATTTGATCTGGTTGGCATCACTACGGTGAATGGCAACGTGTCGCTGCAAAAAGCTACAGAAAACACATGCAAAATTCTCGATTTCTTGCAAGTCGGTGAGCAAATCCCTGTTGTCTGCGGAGCATCTGAACCGTTGCTGCGACCGTTATTTTTCGAGCACGCTGTACATGGTGAAGATGGCTTGGGAGGTGCCCTTGCCGGAGTTCCGATTTACAAGGAACCGACTGCTGGCTTTGCTCCTGATTTCATCGTGGAAAACGTACTCGCGCATTCCGGAGAGATTACACTCATCATGACGGGACCGCTGACCAATTTGGCGCTGGCAGTGAAAAAATGCCCGGAGCTGGTCCAACACGTCAAGGAAGTCATTTTCATGGGTGGAGTGGTCCGCGAGCATGGCAATGTGACGCCGGTTGCGGAGTATAACATGTACGTCGATCCAGAGGCAGCGAAGGTTGTGTTTCATGCCGGATTCCCGCAATTGACGCTGGTTGGACTGGATGTGACGCGAAGAGTGCTGCTGAACGAGGAGCATATTCGCGAGCTAGGAGATACACCGATGGGCGAGTACGTAAGACAGAGTACGTCTGATTACCTACATCGCTATTTTCAGCGAAATGGCATTTATGCGTGCGCCATGCATGATCCATTGGCTGTCGCAGTCGCACTCGATCCGAAGCTGGTGAAGAAGCAGAAGCTGTATGTAGATATTGAAACGAGAAGTGAGCTGTGTGATGGGCAAACGGTTTGCGACTTTCAAAACCGCCTGAAAAAAGAACCGAACATAAACGTCTGTCTGGACGTAGATGCAGATGCGTTCTTTGCGCGTTTTATCGGCGCATTGAAAGCCTGACGATACCGTGAACGGGAGTTAATCAGATGAGAAAAACGGGTCTTTATTTATTGCTGTTGCCGGGTGTGCTGTTTTTGACGCTGTTCATGGTCATTCCGATCGTGATGACGATTGCATCCACCTTTTATCAAGATGGTAGCTTTACGATTCAAGGCTATCTGCAATTTCTTACCGACGCGTACTTCCTGAAAATTATGCTGACAACGCTGCAGGTCAGTCTGGTCACGACGATTGCGTGTGTTCTGATTGGTTTTCCTGCCGCGTACTACATTTCCAAGCTGGGCCCACGCAAAAAGGGCATCCTGCTGGCATTGGCGATTTTTCCTTTGCTGACTAGCTCTGTCGTGCGGTCGTTCTCTTGGATGATTATTCTCGGAAAAAAGGGCTTATTGAATAGCTCGCTGCTTGCAATCGGGCTCATCGATAAGCCGTTGGAAATATTGTATACGCCGACTGCGATGATGATTGGTTTGATTCATCTGTTCCTGCCGCTGATCATTATTACGCTGGTAGGGGTGATGGAAAACATCGATCCAGATTTGCTGAAGGCGGCGGAGAGCTTGGGTGCTTCCAAGTTGATTGCCTTCTGGAAGGTCATTGTGCCACTTAGTGTACCGGGACTCATCATCGGTAGCATTCTGGTGTTTGTCGGAAGCTTGACCGCCTACACCACGCCTGCCCTGCTAGGTGGAAAACAGCGGGTCATCTCCACGTTCCTGTATCAAAATGCGATTACGCTCAATGACTGGCATTTGGCTTCTGTCATTGCCACGATCATGATTGTCATTACATTTGTCGTCATCTATTTCATGAACAAGCTGGCGACGAAATTAAATCCGAAGGGGTAGAAGTTATGCAGGAGAAAAATCGCGGGTTGGCCCTGTTTACCTCTCTCGTCTTTCTGTTTTTGCTAGGGCCGCTCATTATCATTTCTTTTACGTCGTTTGAGCCGGGGAGCGTCTTGAAGTTTCCGCCGGAGGGCTTTTCCTGGCGGTGGTACGAAAACATTTTCAATGTAGAAATGTTCATGACGACATTCAAGACGTCGATGTTCGTTTCCTTGCTGGGGAATCTCTTGGCGCTCTTGTTGGGGATTCCAGCAGCCTATGCACTCAGTCGCTTTGATTTTCGCGGCAAGGGCATCTTGAATGGCATTTTCATCTCACCTGTCCTGATTCCGGGTATCGTGATGGGCTTTGCCATGCTGAAATACGTCATTGTCGTGTACAATTTGCCGATTTATGCGGGACTTCTCGTCGGTCATACGGTGCTGATGCTTCCGTTTATCATTCGCGTCATTGCATCTTCCTTGTCCAATTTTGACTTCGCCATTGAAGAAGCGGCTTTAAGCCTTGGGGCAGGTCGTCTCGAAACCTTTTTCAAAGTCGTCTTGCCGAATATTCGCTCCGGGATTATTGCTGCGATTCTGATCGCTTTTCTGGAGTCGTTCAACAACGTAGATATCTCTGTTTTCATGACAGGACCAGGGGTAAGCACGCTGCCGATCCAGATGCTGACGTACGTAGAAAACAACTTCGATCCGACGATCGCTGCTATTTCCGTGCTGCTCATGATTCTTACGGCTATTCTCATGTTCATCATTGAACGTCTGATGGGGCTTTCCTACTTTACAAAACGATAACGGAGGCATCAACTCATGGCATTGCTCACGCTGGAAAACGTATCGGTTGCCTATGACAATCAATATATTTTGCAAAACTTCAATCTCAATATCGAAAAAGGACAGCTCATCTCTTTGCTCGGTCCGAGCGGTTGCGGAAAGACGACGACACTGCGCTTGATTGCGGGCTTTCTGGAAGCAAAAGATGGTCGGTTCATGTTTGACGGAAAAGATTATACGCGGGTTCCGGTCAACAAGCGCAACTTCGGATTTGTGTTCCAGAGCTATGCGCTGTTTCCGCACCTTTCTGTATTCGATAACGTGGCATTCGGTTTGCGCCTGCGCAAGGTCAATGAAACAGAGGTAAAGACCCGGGTGCAGCAAATTCTCGAAGTCGTGAGTCTCGGCGGCTATGAAAAGCGTTTCCCGAAGGAGCTGTCTGGTGGTCAAAGACAGCGCGTGGCGATTGCCCGGGCACTGGTGATTCAGCCTGACCTGCTGCTGTTCGATGAGCCGCTCAGTAACCTCGATGCCAACCTGCGGATCAACATGCGCGTAGAAATCCGTCGCATTCAGCAGGAGCTGGGAATTACGACTGTGTACGTATCGCATGACCAGGAGGAGTGCTTCTCCATCTCGGATCAGGTGGCGATTATGAACAAGGGTGTGATCGAGCAGCTCGACGATCCAGCCACGATTTTCAAATATCCGAAGACGGAGTTTATCGCTCGCTTTATCGGTTTTACCAACTTCATCGACTTCGCAGAGCGCACCGAGCAGAACGGAGAAATCGGCCTGCGTGTCGGTGACCATCATTTTACCGCGTCCAAAAATCCGGGCACGGCGAATCCGTCCGGCAAAAAATGCGCAATGCGACCAGATGACCTTCTCGTAACGACAGAAGAGAGCACCGAGTCTGGAATGAACCGTTTGCGCGGAACGGTAAAGGTAAGCACGTTTTTGGGACGCAGCTATCAATATGTCGTGGAAACAGAGTTGGGCGACTTCACGGTCAATCAGGAGATGGAAACGCCGTACAAGACTGGCCTGAACGTCAATCTGCTGTTTCCAAAAGACAAAGTGGTACTCGTGGACTAAAGACAGGAGGTTATTTTCGTGAAGGTCGATTTGTTGATTCAAGACGTCCAAGTGTTTAACAGCTATTTTAAAAAGTTCATCAAAGGAAACGTCGCTGTTTTGGATGGACGATTCTTCTATATTGGTGAGCGGAGTACGGAAACATTTGAAGCTGCCGAGATCGCGGACGGACAAGGTCGCTACATGATTCCTGGTCTGGTCGATATTCACTTGCATATTGAGAGCACGATGGTGACGCCGGAGACATTTTCCTTTGGCTTGATTCAAAACGGAGTGACAACGATCGTACCGGAGCCGCATGAGATGGCCAATGTGTTCGGAATTGAAGGGATCAAAGAGATGATTCGTGCGAGCCGTGATTGTGTCGTTGATATGCTGTATGCGATCCCGAGTTCCGTACCAGCTACCTCGATGGAAACGACAGGTGGGTCTGTCGAGATGGCAGACATGGACGAGCTCTTGCGTTCCGAAGAGATCATTTGCCTCGGCGAAATCATGAATTACGTAGACATCATCAAGGACCCTGACTGCAAGACGAATCGCATCCTGGAGCATATCCGCAAGACGTATCCAAAGCTCGTCATCGAGGGGCACGTCCCGAAATTGCTTGATTTGGACCTGCATCGCGTCATTTATGCGGGAGTGGACTCCGATCATACGCACCAGACGCGTGAGGGCATGGAAGCGAGAATTGCAGCAGGCATGTTTCTAGAGATTCAAGAAAAATCGATGACGGATGAAGTCATGGATTATTTGATCAAGGAAGATGTTTCTGAGCATTTTTGTTTTGTGACGGATGATGTGATGACCGATTCTTTGGTCAATCGTGGACATTTGAACCATATCGTCAAAAAAGCCATTCAAATGGGCATGCAGCCAGAGCGCGCGATCTACGCGAGTACATTTACCCCAGCCAGACGTATGAACATGACGGATCGAGGGGCGATTGCTCCTGGCAAAATAGCGGACTTCCTGTTGTTGTCTGATCTGCATGAACTCAAGATCGAACGCGTCTATAAAAATGGGAAGAAAGCTTACGACGTCAAGGAAGAGTACCGACAAGTGGTCAAAGAAAAGCAGTTTCCTGCGCACTTTTATGAGAGCATCAAGCTATCGCCACTTACGGAGCAAGACTTCCACGTCACAGTAGATGTGCCAGACAATCGCTATCCATGTCGGGTCATGCTCGTTCAAAACGGTTCTACTTTTACAGAGGATCACCGTGGAATCGCTGAGGTGCGGGAAGGACAACTCTTGTGGGAGGAGAGCCCGTACGGCTTGATCGCCGTCTTTGAACGCTATGGCAAAAACGGCAATCGCGGCTATGGATTGATCAGCGGCGATACGATCAAGCGAGGTGCGGTAGCCACCAGCTATTCGCATGACAACCACAATCTCTTGGTTGTCGGACACAATCCGCACGATATGATGGTCGCAGCCAATGAAGTCATTCGCAACCAAGGTGGTTTTTACGTGGTGGAGGATGGCAAGGTGATCGCGAGCCTTCATTTGCCGGTCGGAGGCATTTTGACAGAGGAACCATTGGAAAAAACCGCAAAGGAAGTCGAACAACTTCGCCGTGCTATGGAGTCGCTCGGTTACGATCACTACAACCCGATCATGTCGATCAGCACGCATTCCCTACCGGTCAGTCCAGCCTTGAAGCTGACGGATCTGGGGTTGATCGATGTAAATGACGGGAAAATTGTTCCAATGCTATTGATGTGAAAAAGTTGCTTGCTGAAAAGAAAGTTTTCGGCAAGCAACTTTTTTTGATCTAATAGTCCCGAAAGAAGCATATAAATTTTCATGCATAGGTATACATTCCTGAATCATCTCCCTATTTCCTTACAGGAATTCGGGTATTTGGTAGGTTTTGGTTTAGGTATTCAGAATCTGGGAGATTGGGAAAATTTTCTGTAACATGGTATTCGATCCTAATCCAGGAAAGAGGAGATAAATAAATGGATAACGTAGGGTTGAGAAACACACTGTTCAGTAAAGGGCTGTCGCTTTTGTTCATGCTGGCTATGATGCTGGTGGCGGGCGCAGCTACTCTCGTGTTTGCTGAGAAAGCCTCGGCACACGGGTACATCGAATCACCAGCGAGTCGCTCTTACTTGTGTAAGACGGGGCAAAACACAGGCTGCGGTCAAATTCAGTATGAGCCGCAAAGCGTGGAGGGCATTGGTTCGTTCCCGCAATCTGGTCCTGCCGATGGTGAATTTACCGGTGCAGGCCGCTATCCTGAGCTTTACACACAAACAGCAGATCGCTGGACCAAGATTACCTTGCAGGGTGGACAAAATGCGTTTACTTGGAATCTGACAGCCCCGCATAGTACAGCGGAGTGGAAATATTACATCACGAAAAAAGATTGGAATCCAAACAAGCCACTTTCCCGAACTGATCTGGAACTGTTCTGCTCGTTCCAGGACGGAGGGAAAAGACCGCCATTCACGGTAACGCATTCGTGCAATGTACCGACAGATCGTAGCGGTTACCACATTATTTTGGGTGTTTGGGAAATTGCCGATACGGGCATGGCCTTTTACCAGGCGATTGACGTGAATCTGATTAACAATGGAACAGGTATCGTAGAAAAGCCTACTGTTCCAGGCAATGTGACTTCCGTATCGCAAACAGCTACAAGCATCGAGCTTGGCTGGACAAAATCCGTGGCAACTGAGGGAATCAAGCAGTACGACGTGTATCGCGATGGCAAATTAATCGCATCTACCAAAGATACAGCATACACGGACAAAGATTTGACGCCTGCTACGGCTTATAGCTATACCGTTGTGGCAGTTGATAGCAAAGGGAAAGAGTCTAACGCTAGCAAAGCACTTACCGTTCGCACAAAAGCAGAAGATATCGTGGATACAGAAGCACCGACTGCACCAGCAGGAATCATGACTCACCATCCAACAGAGACAGAAATCGACCTCATGTGGAGTCCTTCCCGTGACAATGTTGGTGTGGTGAAATACGAGGTGTACCGTGATGGTTCTCGCGTAGGGACAGTCGCGCAGCCTTCCTTTGTTGATAAAGGATTAACGGCAGGAACATCTTATACGTATACGGTCAAGGCAGTTGATGCCGCAGGAAATATTTCCGAAGAGAGCGCACCTTTTGCTGCAAGCACAAAGGAGAAAAAGCCTGAAGTACCAGGTGAAATCGCCGAGTGGGATTCCTCAGCTGTGTATGTACAGGGCGACCGCGTCTTGTATGATGGACTGGAATTCGTAGCAAAATGGTGGGTAACTGGAGAAAAGCCAGACCATTCCGATGCGTGGAAGCTGGTGAGCGATGTTGTACTGTCGTGGGATTCCGGCAAAGCGTATGATGGCGGAGCGCAAGTGAACTACGGAGACAAGGTTTATGAGGCGAAATGGTGGACCAAAGGCGAAGAGCCAGGGAAAGCCGATGTATGGAAGCTGGCTGAATAATGTTGCAAAGCCCGGGTGAACTGCCTGGGCTTTGTTGTGTAAATGCAGCCACTATTTTGCTGATTCCTACTTGTTTTGATATACTTATAATTTGAACGATAAACAGTCTCCGACCACAGTTGATGCGGGATTGTTGCCCATCTTATAAGGTTAGAAGGAAATGAAAAATGAATGAAACCTATTCGCTAAAAGAAAAATGGCGACAGTTTTTGGCTGTTTTGCTTCCGATCTTGATATCACAACTGGCGCTGTTTTCGATGACGTTCGCCGACACCATCATGTCTGGACATGCCAGTCCGACAGATTTGGCGGGGGTAGCGATTGGGGCTAGTCTATGGACACCTGTTCAAGCAGGCTTGACAGGGATTCTGATGGCTGTCATGCCGATGGTTGCACAGATGGTTGGGGCAGGGAAACAAAATCAGGTGCCTTACACGGTTATGCAGGCCTTATACTTGAGTGTGGGGATTGCGGTCGGTGTCATCATCGTCGGTGGTGTGGTGCTTGATCCGATCCTGAACTGGATGCAATTGGAGCCTGAGGTGCGCACGATTGCTCGCGGCTTCCTGCATACAATCGCTATTGGAATTATTCCGATGTTTCTTTATACGGTGTTCCGTTGCTTTATCGACGCATTAGGACAGACACGGGTAACGATGTTCATTACCCTGCTTTCGTTACCGATTAACGTACTACTGAACTACGCTCTTATCTTTGGTAACTTTGGTTTGCCTCGACTGGGTGGAATCGGTGCCGGGCTTGCATCTGGCATAACGTACTGGTGTATTTTGCTGATTACGCTGTTTGTCGTGAATCGTCATCCATTCGTTGAGTTCGGTTTGTTCTCCCAATTTCATCGTATCTCGACGAAAGCATGGAAAGAGCTGCTGAAGCTGGGGCTTCCCATCGGATTTTCGATCTTTTGCGAGGTTAGCATTTTTGCGGCCGTCACTTTGTTCATGAGTGAATACAGCACGATTACAATTGCGGCGCATCAGGCCGCGATGAACTTCGCATCATTCCTGTACATGGTGCCATTGAGCATATCCATGGCGTTGACGATTGTCGTCGGCTTTGAGGTTGGAGCCAAAAGGTTCCGGGACGCGAAGCAGTACAGTTATTTGGGGATAGGTATCGCGCTTGGTATCGCCCTTTTGTTCGGAATCAGCTTGCTGATGTTTAGCAAGCAGGTGGCTGGTTTTTACACGACCGACATCGAGGTGTTGGAGCTTGCCCAGCATTTCTTGATGTACTCGATCCTCTTCCTGATCTCTGATGCCGTCGCAGCACCAATTCAAGGGGTACTTCGTGGGTACAAGGATGTGACCGTTACCTTTATCGTTGCGCTGATATCTTATTGGGTGATTGGCTTGCCTTTGGGATACATCCTGGCGAAATTCACTTCGCTGGCAGCATTCGGATACTGGATTGGTCTGATTACGGGATTGGCTGCTGGTGCCATCTTCCTTTTTGGACGTCTGCTGTCGTTACAGAAACGCATGATTCGCAGCCATTCATAAGGAAACAGATAAGCGGAAAATCCCTGAAGTGGGGGTTTTCCGCTTTTTGCATGAAGAATGAAAGCCCCGTTTACACTAGGTGAAAGACCAGATATACTTCTTATCATAGACGATGGAAGATAACCTGACATCAATTGCAGATGGGGGGGAGAGACTCATGTCACTCTCGGTATTCACGACGTATGATTTTTTGCTAAAACTAGGAGTTGCACTATTTCTAGGCTTGATGATTGGTATGGATCGGCAGCTCAAGCACAAGCCGCTGGGTGTAAAAACCAGCATGGTTATTTCGGTTGCGAGCTGTCTCATTACGATTGTCTCGATTGAATCCGTGCATCGGTTCTCCTTGCCTGGACACACAAATATGGACCCTCTGCGCTTAGCTGCTCAAATTGTGAGCGGTGTAGGTTTCCTTGGGGCTGGTGTTATTCTACGCCGGAGTAATGATGTCATTTCGGGTTTGACCACAGCATCGATGGTCTGGGCAGCTTCTGGACTTGGGATTGCAGTAGGAGCAGGATTTTATTTTGAGGCAGTGACCGCGACGATCCTCATTATTTTGGCGATTAATTTGTTCCCGATCCTTCTTCGCTTGATTGGTCCAGAATCGCTCAGACAAAGAGATTTGTCGATCAAGATTGTGGTCGAAGGCGGGGGCGATTTGGATTTGGTGTTCAAGCAGATTAAGCACCTCGAACTGCAAGTGAAGCGGGTGAAGGTCAAAGACTTGGACAATAGTTTGCAAAAGCTGGAAATGATGATTACAGCATCGGAAAATACGTATACGACGGATATATACAGCTTGCTGAAGGCCGTCGATCACGTCATTTCGGTAGAAGTAGAAAGCAGATAATAAGGAATACTAGAAGACGGAGGCCATGTGTGGCTTTCGTCTTTTTTAGTTGCTGTCGTGAGGGAAGAAGCGCATTTCCAGTCTACGCTTCGGCCTCCGCCCTGCTGAGGGTGAAGACTGTCCGCTTCGGAAAAAATGGCGGGAGCGCTTCAAACGTAGATGTTTCGAAGAAGGATTTCATAAGTGAAGCTGAAATTCCCCCCCATTTTTCCCTGCGCTGGGTCGGGCTACAGAGGCGCTTGGACTGGAAATGCGCTTCTTCTACGCGGCTTTTTGTTTACTTCTTGAAAGGGAGCTCATGAAGTCTCCCTGAATCGCTTAAAAAACGTTGTAAAACCTCCTACTACAAATAAGCTGTACGAAAGCACTGTCACATGTCTGGAAGGAGACCGCCCGAACGAAGTGAGGATACAGGCGACTGGAAGACATGTGGCAGGGCTTCCCCCGACCCCAACCGTTGGAGGACAAAGTTCTTTTTCATTTTTCCCAAAAAAACACTTCATCTCTTGATAACAAGAATGAAAATCATTATCATTTTAATGGAGAAGAACTGGTTCATTTCCTTTTTGACATAAGTAAAACGTTCGATATTGAGGAGGATGCGAGATGGAATTCAGAATTGAAAAGGACACGATTGGGGAAATCAAGGTTCCGGCGGATAAGCTGTGGGGCGCCCAAACACAACGCAGCTTCCAAAACTTTGAAATCGGCGAAGAAAAAATGCCACTTCCACTGATTCGCATGTTTGCCATCCTGAAAAAAAGCGCTGCTCTAGCGAATCAAAAGCTGGGCAAGCTCGACAATGAAAAGGCAGAAGCGATTGTGGCGGCAGCAGATGAAGTGGTCCAAGGAAAATGGGATGAGCATTTCCCACTGGTTGTCTGGCAAACTGGCAGCGGCACGCAATCCAACATGAACGTCAACGAAGTCATTGCTCATCGCGCGAACCAATTGCTGCAAGAGAAGGGTAGCTCGGCTCGCATCCACGCCAACGATGATGTGAATAAATCGCAGAGCTCCAATGATACATTCCCGACAGCGATGCACATGGCTGGACTGGTCGCTATCGAGGAGCAAGTACTGCCTGCAATTAAGCTATTACAAGCAACGCTGAAAGAAAAAAGCGAAGCCTATATGGATATCATCAAAATCGGTCGCACGCATTTGCAGGACGCGACTCCGCTGACGCTGGGCCAAGAATTCAGCGGTTGGGTACGCATGCTGGAAAAATCGGAAAAGATGATCAAGGAGAGCAATGAGTACCTGCGTGAGCTGGCGATTGGCGGTACAGCGGTAGGAACAGGCATCAATGCGCACCCGCGCTTCGGTGAAATGGTCGCAGCAGAAATCAGCAAGGAAACGAAGCACCAATTCGTGACCGCAGAAAACAAGTTCCACGCGCTGACCAGCCATGACGAGCTCGTTCATGTACATGGCGCCCTGAAAGCACTGGCTGCGGATCTGATGAAAATCGCCAATGATGTGAGATGGCTGGCGAGCGGCCCACGTTGCGGAATCGGTGAACTTATCATTCCGGCGAACGAGCCAGGCAGCTCCATCATGCCAGGCAAGGTGAATCCGACCCAAAGCGAAGCGATGACAATGGTCGTATGCCAAGTGATGGGCAACGATGCTGCCATTGGCTTTGCTGCTAGCCAGGGGAACTTCGAGCTGAACGTGTTTAAGCCAGTGATCATCTACAATTTCCTGCAATCCGCAAGATTGTTGGCAGACGCGATGAAGTCCTTCAACGACAATTGCGCAGTAGGCATCGAGCCTGATCTGACAGTGATCAAAGAAAACCTGAACAACTCGTTGATGCTGGTGACGGCACTGAACCCGCATATCGGCTATGAAAATGCGGCAGCCGTAGCGAAGCTGGCTCACAAAGAAGGCATCACACTCAAGGAAGCGGCGATCAAGAGCAATTTGCTGACCGAAGAGCAATTTGATCAAGTCGTGCGCCCTGAACAAATGATTCATCCAAAAGAATAGTATCTTCATAAAAATAACCGATGCTCCCGTGATTGTGGTCATCGGTTATTTTTTTTTAGAACCATTACAGATGCGAACCCCCACTGGCGTCAATCAATTGACCGGTTACCCAACGGCTGTCCGAGGAAGCGAGAAAGGCGGCAATATCCGCTACATCATCAGGCTCTCCCCATCTGTTGAAGGTGGAAAGTCCAGCGGCGTACTTCTGCCCATCCGGATTATTTTGCAACGTGCCAGCATTCATCTCCGTATTAATAATGCCAGGCAGGATCGCGTTTACCGTAATATGACGGCTCCCCAGTTGTTTAGCCAGAGCTAGCGTCAGTGTGTTAATAGCCCCCTTCGATATACTATAAGTAAACACACTTGGGGAAGCTGCACGAGTCACAAAGGATGAGAGATTGATGATACGGCCTTCCTCTCTTAGGTGGGGCAAAGCTTGTTGGATCATAAAAAACGGTGCTTTGACATTGATGTTCATGACCTCGTCAAACGATTCCTCGGTAGCCTCTTCCAAGGTTAAGATTTGTCCGATGCCTGCGTTATTGACGAGAATGTCAAAATGATGATCCCCTGTACGTTTCTGCAGTGCTTCGTCCAATGTCGCATAGAAATCGCGAATGCCGTCAAGGGTGCGCAAGTCCGCACCGATTGCGAATGCTTGGCCTCCCGTTTGTTCAATCTCATATACGACTGCTTCAGCTTCTTCTTGTCGTCTTCCATAGTGTACGACGACCAATGCGCCATCCTGTGCCAGACGTAATGCGATGCCACGACCAATCCCACGGCTTGCTCCGGTAACCAATGCAATTTTCCCTTTCAAATTACTCATGGTTTCATCTCCCTTGATTGAAATTCAAGTTAGTTATAACACAAGGGGATGTTTGAAATATTGCTCTCTCATTCGCTCGGTTGGTCTCGTGAACGGAATGGCGATAATGATAATGAACAATTACTTGCTTTACCTTTTCTTAAACAATTCTTGTTATAGTGATGCTATCTATATCTATCATGTACGAGTTCGGAGGTGTTTGTCCGTGAGGATTTTGATTGTAGATGACGACAAAGAGATTGTAGAGCTGATGGCGATATATTTGAGCAACGAGGGGTATGAGATCGAAAAGGCTTTTGACGGTCTGGAAGCGATGGAGAGGCTGGAGCAGAAACCAATCGATCTCGTCATTCTGGATGTGATGATGCCCAATCTGGATGGGCTGGAAGTTACCAAGCGAATACGAAAAAACTCGACCATCCCCATTCTGATGGCGAGTGCCAAAACGAATGATATGGACAAAATCCTGGGCTTGATGACGGGCGCAGACGATTACGTAGCGAAGCCGTTTAATCCGTTGGAAGTGATTGCGCGGGTCAAGTCTCTCCTGCGACGGTCGAACTACACGCAGGCAAGCAAACAGGATCATGTGATTGAGGCGGGGCCATTGATTATCGACAAGCAAAGTCACTTCGTTCAGACAAAAGAAGGCACCCCGGTCAAGCTGACGGCATTGGAATTTTCCGTCCTGCATCTTCTGGCAAGTCATCCGAATCGAGTATTCAGCTCGGAAGAAATTTTTGACCGTTGCTGGAAAATGGAGAATTTCGTTTCCTACAAGACGGTGATGGTTCACATCAGCAACCTGCGGGAAAAACTGGAGAAGGCGACCAATGGCGAAAAGGTGATACAGACGGTCTGGGGGGTCGGCTATAAAATTGAAGCTTAGAGCCAAGGATTTTATCCGCATCCTTTTCGATTTGCTGCTTGGCCTCATGATCATCTACGCTGTTTTTCAGATGGCTGATTTTTTTGCTAACAACTATTTGTACACCATCCCGGAAATCAGAGAGTTTATCTGGAGGTTGCGGATCAATTTCGATATCAACTCCTTCAAAATCCCAATTATTTTGTTGGCAACCGGTATGTTTGCGGCGTGGTCGGTCGTTCGTATCCGCAAGTACCTGGAACAAAAGCAGATGGCGCAAATCATAAGCGAGCTGCATTTCATTGCAAAAGGCAATTATCATCACCAGATTTCCATTCGTCCGAACGGCAGCTTGGGCCAAGTCGTCGATAGCATCCATGCTCTGGTCAAAAGCGCCTTGGATGCGATGGAGGAGGAGCGGCGGCTGGAACAATCGAAGGATGAGCTGATCACCAACGTTTCCCATGATCTGCGAACACCGTTGACCTCCATCATTGGCTACCTAGGACTGATTGAGCAGAACAAATACAAGGACGAAGAGAAGCTCAAGCATTACGCCCATATCGCCTACGAGAAGGCCAAGCAGATGAATGTGCTCGTCAATGATTTGTTTGAGTACACGAAGGTCCGCAATCGCGGGGCATATTTAAACCGAACGGAGTTTGACTTGGTAGAGCTGGTTGAGCAAGTATCGGTAGGCTTTCGACTCGTAGCGAATGAGGCAGGGCTGCGTTTAGTCGTAGATACGCCTGATCAAAAAATTGAAATGGCAGGAGATACCGACAAGCTCGTTCGTGTTCTGGAAAACCTCATTTCCAATGCTGTGAAATACGGACGCGATGGTACGGAAATTGTCATTCGCGTCTTCCAGCAAGAAGAAGGTATCGCGATTTCTGTCGCCAATAACGGAGCGCCGATCCCGGCTGAATATGTGCCGAGCTTGTTTGAACGCTTTTTTCGGGTGGAGGGCTCACGTTCGAAAGAGACAGGAGGCTCGGGTCTCGGTCTCGCTATCGCCAAAAGCATCATCGACCTACACCAAGGCAGCATTTCTGTCGAAAGTACAAAGGAATGGACGACCTTCACGGTTTGGCTCCCACATACAATTTCAAGCATTTGAGAAAAGCTTTACTTTTTCTTTACCTTTCGTTTCCGTTAATTTTAATCGAAAAGTCTATCCTGACTGCATGAAGGTTACAACCTTTGTTTTTGCAGATGTAGGAGGGCTTTTTTTATGAGGAAAACAACATGGGCTGTGCTCATGCTGACTATATTCGTCGGGTTGACGCTTTTGCGCGATTCAGACTCAGTAGAAGCAGATTGGAAATTCCAAGGACCCATTACACTAACAGAAAAAACATACGAGAAGGTCGATGCACAGGCAGCGATTCTGTTGGATAGCCAGACAGGAGAAATCATGTACGAACAAAATGCGGATACGCCTTACCCGGTAGCAAGTATGTCAAAAATGATGACCGAATATATGCTCCTCGAAGCCATTAAGGAAGAGCGAGTCGATTGGGATGACCAGATCGTCGTATCTGAGAATGCGGCTGCGACTGGGGGATCACGGGTCCATCTTGTCGCAGGAGAGGCCTATCCGATAAAAGATTTGTATGAAGCGATGGCGATCGGCTCTGCAAACAATGCAGCGGTGGCAATCGGCGAATATTTGGCAGGCAGCACCTCCGCATTTGCGGAACAAATGAATTTGAAGGCAGCCGAGCTGAATCTGAGGTCATCCTCGTTTGTAAATGCGACCGGATTGGATACTGGATATGGGCAAAACGAAATGACGACTCGCGATGTAGGAATGCTCGCGTACCACTTGCTCAACGACTTCCCCGATGTTGTCAAATGGACGGGCGAGCTATCCAATACAAACAACCTCAAGCTCGATGGGGAAAACGCTGATTGGAGTATCGCAGGGCTAGACGGGCTCAAAACGGGTTATACCAATGCTGCCGGGTATTACTTCACGGCAACAGCGAAGCGGGGGGACAAGCGGCTCATTTCTGTCGTGATGGGCGCTGAAGGAGATGCAACTCGTTTTACAGAGACAAAAAAACTGATGGAGAGAGGGTTTGACAATGGATAACGTGCAAAAAATGGAGAGACCAACAGAGCTGCTTGCTATTGCTGGTTATGCAGTGTTTGCCCTTTATTTGTTTCTCGTCGTGAAAATATTGCTGTTTAAATTCGGCAGTTTGGATACCAGCTTGTTAGTAGATCAGTGGAAAATCATTTGGAGCGATCCGTCTGTGATTGTGAAGCGGTTGCGTTACCAAAGTAATTTGGTGCCGTTTCATGAAATCGAAAACTATGTCAAAGGGATACGGTATTATCAAAGCTGGCATAGTGCCGTGAACTTCGTAGGCAACGTGATCGCATTCATGCCGCTAGGCTTCCTGCTGCCGCTCCTGTTTCCGAAACAAACCGGTTCCCTGTTCAGAGTCACCCTGCTATCCCTGATGCTGAGCCTCGGTGTGGAGCTGACACAGCTCGTGATGGATGTAGGAACGTTTGATGTCGATGATTTACTCCTGAATACAGCGGGCGGGATGATCGGATATATCGTGTACTTGTTCATTTGGGTAATACAGAAAAAGCGGTTCATCTTTTCTATCTCTTCATAGGCTAACTTATGAGGCACCCATGTGGTGCTTTTTTTATTATTTTTGAAAAGGTATGGATGACCGACAAGGCCGGTGAGAAGAAAAAGCACAGGGCTCGCAGACCTTGACAACGCCTACCCAGTCGGAACTTAAAAAAGGGGACCACGCTTGTCGAACACTTCTCCCTTGAGAACCTTCCGCCCGTAGGGTGGCTTTGGCTCGACGGTCCCCTTTTTTAAGTGGAGACGGACAGTGAATCACCCTTGCGGGCGTGTCAGAGTCGAAGAGAACTGTGCTTTTTCTTCTCCTCCACAATGTTGACTCAAACAAACCAGTCCCCCCTTGTTTTGTCCCAATCCCTTTGTTTACACTAATAGAGACCCATTGAAAATTCCTGTCGAAAGAGAAGGTGATTCTCTTTGTTAGATAAAGCGCAAGAGATTTTACGAAAGTACTTTGGCTACGAATCATTTCGTGAAGGCCAGAAGAAAATCATCACGAGCCTGTTAGCTGGACATGACACCGTAGGCATCATGCCCACAGGTGGCGGGAAATCCATCTGTTATCAAGTCCCAGCGATGCTCCAGGACGGCGTAACCATCGTGATCTCCCCACTCATCTCGCTGATGAAGGATCAGGTCGACGTGCTGGTCAGCATGGGCATTCCCGCCACCCAAATTAACAGCTCACTGGATTATAGTGAGGTTCGCGACCGACTGCGTATGGCGGCTCGAGGAGAGTACAAGCTGTTGTATATCGCTCCAGAGCGTTTGGAATCCGAGGCGTTCCAAAACCTGATTCAGGATGTACCGATTTCGTTTATAGCAGTGGACGAAGCGCATTGCGTCTCGCAGTGGGGACACGATTTCCGTCCGAGCTATTTGGCGATTGCCCGTTTTCTTCGATCCTTGCCACAGCGCCCGCTCGTCGCAGCCTTGACGGCGACAGCGACTCCGGAGGTAACAGAGGACATCAAGCTACAGCTAGAATTACAGGACGAGCGCCTTTTTATCACAGGCTTTGGCAGAGACAATCTCATCTTGTCTGTACGCAAGGGGGAGAACCGTCGAGAATTCATTCAGGCGTACTTGCGTGCGAATAAGCAGCAGGCGGGCATTATTTATGCGGCAACGAGAAAAGACGTGGACGCCTTGCATGCAGACTTGGACAAGCGTGGCTTTGCTGTGACCAAATACCATGCAGGACTGACGGAAGAGGAGCGTGCGGCCAACCAGGAGGCATTTCTGTACGATGATGTCCGGACGATGATCGCGACCAACGCATTTGGTATGGGCATCGACAAGTCCAATGTGCGCTACGTCATTCATTACAACATGCCGAAAAACCTAGAGGCGTATTACCAAGAAGCAGGCCGTGCGGGACGCGATGGGGAGCCAAGTGAGTGTATTCTACTGTTTCAGCCACAGGATATCCAGACGCAAACGTTTTTCATCGAGCAGAATCAACTGCTGGACGAGCGCAAGGAGCTTGAGTACAAAAAGCTGTACGCGATGATCGACTATTGCCGGACGCCGCGCTGCTTGCAGCAAAACATCGTGCAATACTTCGGCGAAACAGATGCTGTCACGTGCGGGCGCTGTGGGAACTGCACCGATGAGACCGAGCTGTCCGATATTACGCTCGAAGCGCAGAAGATTTTCTCCTGCGTCAAACGTATGAGAGAGCGCTTCGGTGCCGCACTCGTCGCGCAGGTACTCAAAGGCTCCAAGAATAAAAAGGTCACCCAGTTTTCCTTCGACGAGTTGCCTACGTATGGTTTGATGAAGGAATACAAGGAAAAAGAGATCGCAGACTTGATCCAGCTCCTCATTGCCGAAGGCTATTTGCAAGTGACGGAGAGCCAATATCCAATCGTAAAGCTGGGGGAGCGGGCATTGCCTGTTCTGAGGGGCGAAGCGCGCGTCGTGCAAAAAATCTCGATACGTCCTGTACAGCTAACAGAGGATGACGAGTTGTTCGAGCATCTACGTGCATTGCGCAAGGAAATCTCGACGCGACAAAAAGTACCGCCGTACGTGATTTTCCCAGACAGTACCTTGAAGGAAATGAGCAGTGTTTGTCCGACTGACAAACAGGCCATGCTCCAGATCAAAGGAGTAGGCGAGGCGAAATTCGAGAAATACGGAGAACTCTTTTTGGAGTGTTTGCAGAATTATGCAGCGATCAAGTCGTGACATTTACGTCACGGCTTTTTTGCTATTTTTCCTTCCATATGCCTGCTATAGTTAGATAGCAACCCAGAATTTTCATACAAAATAGAACAGGAGGACAATTAGAGCAACACCATCGAGGGGCATTGACAGATTAAGAGAGACAGAGGGGAAAACATGAAAAAACTAGCGAAGGGCTTATTAAGTGTAGCACTTACATCCATGGTGTTAGGCAGTGCGATGATGGGGATCGCCGCACCGGTAAAGGCCGCAGAAACGCCTACCAAAATTACGTTGCTGGGTACATCTGACATTCACGGACGATTCATGCCGTGGGATTATGCTCTGGATGGCCCGAATCCAAATGGCAGCATGACGCAGTTGTTCACGATGATTAAAGAGATTCGCAAAGAAAATCCGAACACCGTATTGCTGGATGCAGGCGATTCGATCCAAGACAACTCGGCAGAGCTTTTTAACGACCAACCGCAGTCTCCTATCATGGTCGCTATGAACGAAATGAACTATGACGCGTGGGCTTTTGGCAATCATGAATTTAATTTTGGACTCGATGTTTTGGACAAGGTCAGCAGCCAATACAAAGGCTCTGTTTTGGCAGGGAACATTTACAAGGAAAATGGCGAGCGCTTCTTGCCTGCGTACACGATCATTGAGCGTGCTGGTGTAAAAATCGGCGTCATTGGGATGAACACGCCGATGATTACTGATTTCGAAAAAGGGACCGATCATCTGGATGGCCTCGTGATCAAAAACCCGGTAGAAGAAACCAAGAAAGCCGTAAAAGAGCTGGAAGGCAAAGTAGACGTCATGATCGGTCTCATGCACATGGGCATCGAGAATGAAAACGGAATTCCGGGGACGGGTGTAGCAGATATCGCAAACGCCGTTCCAGAGCTGACTGCGATTTTTGCAGGTCACATGCACAAGCTCGTGAAAAAGGAAGAGATCAACGGCGTCCTGATCACAGAGCCGGACAAATACGGTACGCATCTTTCTCGCATTGACCTGACTTTCGAAAAGAAAGACGGCAAGGTCGTGCTGACTAACAAGGAAGCGACTGCGGTCCCTGTAAAAGGCGCAGATGGCACACCAGCGGTATCCGATGCAGCGTTGGAGACCAAGCTCCAGCCTTTTCATGATTTCGCGCGTGCAGATGCCAACATCGTCGTAGCAGAGCTCAAAGGCATGAACCTGGTACCGAAAAACGAGGTCGAGGGCATCCCGACGGTACAAATTCAGGAGACGCCGCTATCCGACTTTTTCCATGAAGTGATGCTCTACTATAGCAAAGCAGACGTGGTTGCTCACCAGATCGACAACGACAAAGCAAAGCTGGACGTAGGTCCGATCAAGAAAAAGGATATCGCCTACAACTACCAATACGCGGGTGGCGAGATTACCGTTTACAAAGTAACCGGAAAAGACTTGAAGGACTACATGGAATGGGCTGTGGGCTACTTCAATTCCACGCGCCCTGGTGATGTGACAGTTAGCTTTGATCCAAAACGCCGCGCTTCCAAATACAGCACCAACGATTTCTTCGGTGGCGTGAAATACGAAATCGACCTGACCAAGCCATACGGCAGCCGCATCACGAACCTGCGCAAGCTCGATGAGAAACCGATCAAGGCTGAAGATACCTTGAAGCTCGGAATGAACTCATACCGGATGGAAGCTTTGCAGGCAAAAGGTGGCGCGTTGGAAGGACGCAAGTTCGAACAGCTGTGGTCTTCCAAAGACAACAGTGCGTTTGGTGAAACGGGTGGAACGATCCGCAACCGTGCTATTGCGTACCTGAAAGAAGTGAAAAAGGGCGTTTACGAGCCAAAAGTACAAAACAACTGGAAGATTACAGGTGTGGACACCACTGCACCTGAACGCAAGGACGTAGTAGAGCTGATCAATGCAGGCATTCTGAGCGCTCCGAAAACGGCAGATGGCAAATACACCAATATCGCTTCCATCAACATCAAGGACGCGGTAACCAAAGAAGAAATCACCGAGCTATCTGCAAAAGCAAAAGTCGATGCAGCGAAGCTCGCGACAATCAAAACAAAAGGTGAATTTTATCATCAGCTGAACGAAGCGAGAAAGGCTGCGGAAAAATCGGTCACACCGACAACCAAAACGCAGCAAAAGAAATAACAGAGATGAACGCAAGAAAGCCGTGACGCGAGTAGTCACGGCTTTTACTTTTTCTATGACGCCAATCTGTCAACGAACGATTCTTCTGCGATACTTCACCAAGTACACCAGGAACCCGAGCAACAGCAACCCTTGACCAACAATCGCACCAGAGACGGAGATGCCGATATAGGTGATCAGGTAGTAAATGCCGGAGCCTACTGCCATTAGCAGATTCTCGATGAAGTTCTGAATCGCAATCGTTTTCCCGGAACCAACCATCCGCTTGCCTTCGTCCTGCAAGACGGTATTCATCGGGATAATGAACACGCCTCCCATGAACCCGACGAGAAGCAATAGACTGATGGCAACAAAGGTGATGTTCGTCCAAGGGAATAGCACGATGATGAGAAACATTCCGAATCCGTATGTCAGCGATCGAGTGAAATGAGACAATGGAATGAGCTTGGGAGCCAGAAAAGCTCCGGCGATAATTCCGATGGATGTCGTTGCGAGAATCAGCGATACAGAGAAGCTTTCCGGGTTAATCCCAAGCGCGAGGGGAATCCAGGCCAGAACGGCCACACGCAGGACAGCAGAGGACATCCAGAATGCTCCGGTTCCAATCAGGGCAAAGCTCGTTTCCGGGCGATTCATCAAGTGCTGGAAGTCGATGAAAAAGCGTCGTGCTTCAGCTCCATAGCGAATCGATGCATTCCCTCTCATACGCGGAATGAAGAAAGTCATACCGAGCGACAGCAGATAGATCAGCAGACAAATTCCTGACGAGATAAGCGGCGCTGTCATGTTCGCGATGGCTCCACCACCACCGATTCCTGTCAAAATCGCAAAGATCGTATAGGCTTCGATGCGTGCATTCGCATGAAACAGTTCATCTTCATTTCGAGTCAGCTCCGGCAAGATTCCATACTTGGCCGGAGAATACACGACCGCTCCGACTCCTACTGTGAAGTAACACAACATCAGCATCAAGATGCTCGACTGGTCAATGAAAAACAGCAGGACGACACCAAGCGCTTTAATCAGGTTGCCGATCACCAGCACGATAGATTTGGCGTGCTTGTCGGCAAAAGGCCCAACCAGTGGAGCGAGAAAAACGTAGGGGAGAAAGAATGAAATCGATACGAGTGCAAGCATCGCGGGAGAAAAACCGTTCTCCCGCAGCAGATTCGCGATGACAAACAAAATCATGTTGTCGGCAAAGGCCGATAGAAATTGAGTGAAGTACAGGGCTTGTAGTGGTTTTAATCGTATGTTCACATCATTTTCCTCCCGTTTCGACCAGCTGTTTCAGACTGACGTAATCCGTTTTGCCGCTACCGAGAAGTGGTAGAGCCTTGATGACTTGCATCGTACCTGGGATGAGCAATGGCGAGTATTGTTTTTCCGTCAAATACGCGCGCAATTGGCTCAGTTGAACCGATTCATCTGTGGTAAATAGCAGGACACGCTCCCCTTTTCGCGCATCATTCACTGTGATCGCAGCAAAACCGGAGTGTCCGAAGCATTGCATAGCCAGTTCTTCAACCAGATTGAGCGAAACCATCTCGCCGCCGATTTTGGCGAAGCGCTTCAGACGGGATTGGATGCTGAGAAAGCCGTCCTTGTCAGCTGTAACCAAATCACCTGTGTGGTACCATTCCTCAGCGGGAACAAAGCCTTTTCCGTGAATCATATAACCCTTCATGACGTTTGGACCCTTCACCAAAAGCTCTCCGCCAGCCTCGATTCCTTCTACTGCTTCCAGCTTGACGGACATTCCTGGCATCAAACGCCCAACGGTTCCTGGTTTGTTAGCCAGCGGCGTGTTGAGTGACAGGATCGGTGCTGTTTCCGTTGCCCCATAGCCTTCAAAAATCCGTACACCGAACTTTTCCATCCACAGCTTGCGCACATCGTCCTTCAGTTTTTCTGCTCCTGCAAATACGTAGCGCAGGGAGTAGAAGTTGTAAGGGTGGGCCATACGCCCGTAACCAGCCATAAAGGTTGAGGTTCCGAAGAGGATCGTTGCGTTTTGATCGTAGACCAATTCCGAAATCGCCTTGTAATGCAACGGACTTGGGTACAGATAGACTGGAATTCCTTTGACGACTGGCACAAGCGTTCCTACGGTTAGTCCGAAGCTGTGGAACATCGGCAGTGCATTGAAAAACTTGTCGCGACTCGTGATATCGATCACGCTGGTCACTTGTTGAATATTCGCGTACAGATTCGTATGCGTCAGGATGACACCTTTTGGCTTGCTCTCACTGCCAGAGGTGAAGAGGATCAGCTCGTTCTTAGCCGCTGAAGCTTTTTTCTTCCGCAAATAAGAGAAGAGTGCGGACACTTTGTCAAAAGCAGTCGCGGATGCTTTCAAATCCTCAAGATAAATAATTTTCATGCTCGGTGAAAGACCTGCGATGATGTGCTCCAGCTTCCCTTTTTCAATGAATACACGCGAGGTCAGGATCGTATCGATATGAGCAGTCTCACAGCAATCCAGTAGCGAACGAATGCCAAGTGAAAAGTTCAGGATGGCTGGAGTGGCACCGATGCGGAACAACGATAGTAACGTTACGAGATGACCTACTGAATTGGGAAGGAATATACCGACAACCGGTTTTCCCAAGAGCATTGGCTGCAATTTGTTGCCGAGTAAGTAGCTACCGATTAACAAGGTCTTGTAGTCGATCGCTGACGTCAGATCTTTGGCGATTTCCATTTTTGCACCATTCAGGCGAGCTGCTTCGAGAACTTCATCAAACAGATTCACGTTTTGCTTCATCCGGCTCTCGAACAAGCCTTCTTGGAGAATACGCAGAATACGATCATTGGCCGTGGCTTTTTGTTCGCGCATCGATAGGTTTTGATCGCGCTCGATGGTGAACGGAGTGCCTACTGTCATGGTTACATCAGGGAAGCAGGAGAGCTTCAGCTTTCCTTTCAAATACGAGAAGATCGAACGTTCCAGGCCTTTAATGATGATCGGGTAAACCGTTACACCAGTTCGCAGAGCGAGATAGCCGACACCGCTGTAGATTTTCATGATGCCGCCCGTCGTCGTGATCCGACCTTCTGGAAAAATCACCAGCGTCTGTCCGTTGCGGAGGACGCGGAGCATGTGGCGGATGGAGTACGGGTTGAGCGGATCGATTGCGATATGCTTGCGGAAGCGGAGGAAAAACGCAAACCGCTTGGCGATCTCCGTGTTGACGACAAAGGTCGCTTCTTTTGGCAAGCAAAAGGATAGGAGTACCGCATCTAGCAAGGAGATGTGATTGGGAGTGATAAGAGATGGCTTCGACAAGTCGATTTTGGAGAGTCCAAGCACACGAGGACGGAACCATAACATCAATAACGTTTTTAAGAAAGAATAAATAAGGGCCATGTGGACCACACCTTTACAAGGGATAATTAGAGGTTGATCAAAAAGTCGACTTTTGATCATGAAGTAGTTTCGAAAGCTTATTCGGCATCGAAACTGGCGTTCACCTTCGAAGTCCGGTGCTCATGTAGGTCCCCTACACTCCGCTCCTCCTTCTTCAGCTTCTCGCCATTTTCTTGATGCTGAAAAGTCGACTTTTTGATCTCACACTTTTAATTGTAAGGAGTGGAGCATGTAAAAAAAGTACCAACATTCATTGGTACCTGGTAATAAGACCTAGAATAGCTTTTTTTGGCTGGCTTTTGCGGCCGCTTCCTTGCTTGTTTTGACGCCCATTTTTTTGAGGATTCGGTTGATGTGATTTTTGATCGTACGCTTCGTGATGTGGAGAGATTGTTCAATCTGCGTCTGCGTATGACCTTGGTGGATTAGTTGTAGGATGTCCCTTTCTGCGGGAGATAACAGCTTTTGATTTTCATCGTTTTTCAAACGCAAAAATTCGTTGCGAAGTGCCGCAGCTGCCGTAGGGTGAATGGCAGATTGGCTGTTGTGAGCAGCACGGATAGCGTCGGGAATTTCCTTGAAGCTCGATTTGCTGATGTAATTGACGGCACCGGCTGAGAAGGATTCCACGATCACTGCCTCGTCTGTCAGAGAGGTGAGCATGATGATTTTACTGTCAGCTTGGAGTGCCATGAATTCGATTGCCGTTTCGATTCCGTCCAGATTGTTCTCGGTCAAGTTAATGTCCATTAAGACGACATCCGCTTTGGCAGGCAAAAAGCGCTCGATTGCTTCTGCTTTGAACCCGGCTTCCCCTACTACGGTGAGATCCGGTTCTTTGTTCAGGAAGTCAATGAGACCTTTGCGCCAGACGGGGTCGTCCTCTACTAAAAATACCCTGATTGGATTCATGTTTGTGAGCGTCCTTTCGCTATTCAGAGTCGGTTATGATGACGCGCTTTTTCGGGAAGAACAGGAAAACGGTGGTTCCTTTGCCTTGCTCACTGTAGATTTCCAATTGGCCCTGATGCTTTTGCATGACGTTGTAGCAGTAAGAGAGCCCAAGACCAAAGTTTTGTCCTGTCCTTTTTGTCGAGAAAAAAGGATCGAGTACATGAGGCAGGTTCTCTTTGGTAATGCCTGTGCCTGTGTCCGCGACAGTGATGATGAGATGCTTGTAGGACAAAAATAGCTGAAGATGAAGCTTGCCGCCCGCCTTCATGGCTTCCAGCGCATTCATGCACAAGTTGGTGATGACTTCGCGCAGTTGTACTCCATCGCCATACAAGCGAAGTGTTTCGTCCAATTCACTAACGACTTCTACCTGTTGCTTCAGGATATAGGGCGTCAGATTTTGTGTGACTTGCCCGATAATTTGGCCGGGGTCACATGGTTCTTCGCGCAGCTCGACGTCCCGCAGCTGGTTTTGAATCCGATTCATCATGTCCAGCATATGCTGCGAGGATTGCATCAGGACAAGCGCATCTTCTTTTAGAGACGGCTGGTTGGTTTCATCTGCATATGTCTCGATACGGTCGGCATATAGCGAGATTTTGCCTACTTCATTTTTGATCGTATGGTTAATGATTTGGGCACCGGAAGTCAAGGCGCGCAAGGTACTGTCCAGACGTCTTTTTTCTACGCGGAGACGGACGCCAAGGAAGCCGTATTTCAAGCTGATGGCAACGATCAGGATAAACTGGATCGTGACCACGACCATGTTGTAGCGCCAAGCCTCGTAATCGTTCTGGATACGCATGATGTAGATGAAAATAAAGACGAAAAACAACGGAATGATGATGAGTACGTTCGTGAAAAAGCTGTTCTTTTTCACGAGTGGGTCTTTTTCTCGCATGTACTGCACGACAAGCAGCGTACAGGAGAACAGAAAAAACGGAATCACCCATGCCACCATAATCCAGTAGTTAAAAAGCAGCTCGGGATAAACGGGTGTAATCCAAAGCATCCCAAGCGGCAGGATGAGAGCAGCGTATTGTATCGTCAGCTTTACTCTGCGAGACAAAAATTCAGTTGAGTGTACAGCAAACATGAGAAACGTGTAGGGCAAACCCACTTGGCAAACAAAAGAAGAGATGCGGCTTACCAATATCAGGGTGTTCGTGATCCCAGGCTTTGCGGCCAGGTAATCTGCAAAATAGGGCATGATCGTCTCGTCAATCACGCCTGAGATAAAGCCTCCAGCCCCAACAAAGGCAGTCGCACAAGCCCAGCGGATCGACGTTCGTTTCGGGTCTGTGAACAGTACGAACAGACCTAATGCCCATATGGTAAACAAGATGAAAACCATCATGGATTTGCTATCTCCTGTCAATCATTATTTATCTATTATATCGTACATAAGTCAAAGGACACGGAAAAATTAAAGGATGGACAAGCGTGCAGGTGTTTATATTCAGAATATACATATCTATCCGTAATCTCCGAAATCGCCTATGATGGTAATCGTGCAATTAAAAGTAAGCGTCATCATTTGTTCATCATAAGGCACGGGGGAGAAGCGAGCGGATGGTATCATTCATGAAAAAGCATTTAATTGTCCGTATTTTGTGTGTCATCATCGCCGTTTTGATCTTACTTGCGGCGGGAAGTGTTGTTACACAGTTTGTGCAGACCAGATCCGCTGTGGAGGATGGAATCAATAGCTACAATTTGCGTATTGTGGAGAGCTACGCGGCTCAAATGAATACTGATCGATACGCTGAATTTTTAAGGCAGCCAGAGGAGACCGAGTTTTATTGGTCGTTACGTAAAGAGCTGGATGTGTTTCGAACGCAAATTGGGGCCATCTACGTGTATTTCGTGCGGTTTGACGAGAACCAGGTTCCCAAAATTATGATTGATGGACGCCCGCCAAATGACCCTTCCGCCTCCCCAATCAATGAAGTGACAGATATGCCTCCTTCAGCTGTTCAGGCAGTTATGGCTGGTCAAAAGGCAAGCTCTCCGATCATCGAAAATCCAGAGTATGGGACGTACATATCTGCCTATGCTCCGGTGAAGGACGCCAGTGGTTCCGTGATTGGCGCACTGGGTATAGATACGGATGTCGCTGTGTATGAGCAGCTCGTAACGAACGTGATCTGGAAAAGTACTCCTGTGTATGTGTTTTTGCTTATCATCATGCTTGCGGCAATTGGAGCGATTGTCTGGTTTGTGCAACGAGCGTTGGGGCCATTACATACGGTAAGGGCGAGTGCCGAGCAAATGGCATTGGGGGATTTGGCGAAAGCAGGGGCTATTTTGCGAGAAAAGCCCGTTCGTTCCGAGGATGAAATTGGTACGGTGTATAAGGCGATGCTCACCATGTCCGAAAACTTGCATAGCCGTGTTCGTGGCTTGGTTGTCAATATGGAGAAGACCTCTGATCAGTTGGTTGTATCTTCGAAGGATTTAGCCAATAGCGCAGATCATTTGCTTGAGATGGGCCAGCATGTGAATGAAAATGTAAAGGCGATATACGAAGGAGCCAATTCGCAGATGAAAAGTGCAGCCGACAGTGCCACTGCCATCGAAGAAATTACGGTGGGCATTAGCCGAATTGCAGAGTCATCTGCAACCGTATCGGATGCTTCTGTCCATGCTCTCGAGATGGCTCATTCTGGCGATTTCGCGATGAAAAGAATGAATAGCCAAATGAAAGATATTTCGGCTTCAGCTGCACAGACATTGGACATTGCTTTGCAATTGAAGCACGATTCCAATCAGATTGAAAACGTACTTGGTACGATTCGCGGGTTCACCGAGCAAACCAAGATTTTGGCCCTGAATGCTTCGATTGAAGCGGCTAGAGCGGGAGAGCACGGTCTAGGCTTTACAGTGGTGGCCAAAGAGGTGAGCAAGCTGGCGGACGCCTCTGCAACGTCCGTGCATCAAATTGCAGCTTTGCTAGACAGAATTTGCAGGGAGTCAGAGAAGATCAGTGAGGAAATGGAAAACGTGGCAAGAGAAATCGAAACGGGTGTCGGTCTTTCTCTCGAAGCAGAACAATCCTTCCTGCATGCAGTCCAGGCATTCCGACTCGTCAGTGAACAGGTGCAGGAAGTATCGGCTACAACGGAGGAGCTGTCCGCGGGGTCAGAAGAAGTGGCGGCTACTGTCAACAGCATTGCACAGATTGCAAGCCGAGTCACCGAGCAAACGAATCAAATTCGAATGCTAACGAATCAGAACCTAGAAATGATGAAGCAAGTACACGAGGCGTCCAGTTCGATGAATGACAATACGTTGGACATGAGACAAGCGATTCAACAAGTCAATGTGTAAAAAGTAAGGAAATGGAAGGCTGATCTTGGTTTACGACAAGATTGGCCTTTTTTACAAAGACGTATATATGCCCATCATATTCATAGGAAAGCAGGTTTTTCCAAATATTCGTGGAATTGAAAAGGATTGGTTGTGCATTTCGTGACTTTCTATCTATTCAACGGCGGGTGATAGAGTGAAACGATTAGATTTAATATTCCAGACGTTAGTAGACGCTGGTCCTGATAAAAAAGTAAGCGCTTCAGAGTTGGCTGAGCGGCTTGGTTTGAGTCGAGCGAATGTGAGCAGTGATTTGAACCGTTTGTGGAAGGAAGGCAGAATCGAGAAGGAAGAAGGGCGTCCGACGCTGTTTTTTGCCAAGCAAGGAAACGATTCGCTCTATTTGGCGGAGACGTCGCTGGACAGGCTGGCGAAAACCAACAAGAGCTTGATCACGCGTATTGAGCAGGCAAAGGCGGCCGTTTTGTATCCGCCGCGAGGGATGCATTGCTTGATTTTGGGGGAAACCGGCGTGGGCAAATCGTGGTTTGCTGGGATGATTCACGAGTTTGCCGTTGATATTGGGCGCCTGGATAAGCATGCTCCTTTCGTGATTTTTAACTGCGCCGATTATGCTAATAACCCGCAGCTCTTAATCAGTCAATTGTTCGGAGTCAAAAAAGGGGCGTATACCGGAGCGGAGATGGACCGCAAAGGACTAGTGGAAAAGGCAGACGGTGGCATTCTTTTTCTCGATGAAGTGCATCGGCTGCCAGCGGAAGGACAGGAAATCTTTTTTACCTTTATGGATAAGGGCATATTCCGTCGCGTAGGGGAAACAGAGATGGAGCGGACGGCTCACGTCCAGATTGTGATGGCCACGACAGAAAATCCGGAGTCGAGTCTCTTAAAAACGTTCATGAGGCGTATTCCCATGGTCATCAAGCTGCCCTCTTTGGTTGAGCGTGGCTTGGAAGAGCGTTTTAGTATTACGATGGAGATTTTTCAAGAAGAGGCTTTTCGGTTGGGGAGAGAGATTCAGATATCGGCCAATGCTGTGCAGGCATTTTTGTGCTATCACTGCCCGAATAACATTGGACAGTTAAAAACGGATATTCAGCTCACCTGCGCCAGCGCCTATGCCGAATTCATTTCGTTAAAAAAGAATCAGCTGCACGTGTCGGTTCAGGACCTGCCGCATCATGTGAAGCAAGGGCTGCTTTTGGTGAAGGATTACAAGCAGGAGCTAGATGAAATCATCGGGACGGAGCACAATTGCTTTGTCGTGCAGCCATCAAAAGAGGGCATCTGGATCGGGCGAGAAACAGGCGATACGACGGACAGTGTCTATGAAAAAATCGAGCAAAAAATATATGAACTGCAAAACCTCGGTGTGAGTGAAGAAGAATTGGAGTTTGACATCGAGAATTATTTTACGACCTTTATCAAAGGCGTCCATCAACGTGTAAATAAAGGCGACATGGCCCGGATTATCGACCCGTTCATCATTCACCTCGTGGAAGAGATCGTTCGCTTCGCAGAGGCCAAGCTGGAGAAGATTTTGAGCCAGAAGGTAATCTTTGGTCTCGCGCTGCATATTCAGACATCGAAAGAGCGCCTCGCACAAGGTAAGCAGATCGTAAATCCGCAAATCAACCATGTGCGAATCAAATACAAGAAAGAGTTTGCTGTGGCGCTAGAGTGCGTGCGCATGATAGAAGAAGCGATACTCATGGATCTGCCGATTGGTGAGGCTGGATATTTGACCATGTTTTTCGTGCTCGACGATGTCAGCATGGAGGAAGAACGGGAAACAATCGGGGTGCTCGTGATTACGCACGGCAGCGGCGGTGCGACAGCGATGGTCGATGTGACGAACCGATTGCTGGTCACACAATATGCGAGAGCCATCGACCTGCCGCTCGAAGAAGATTCCATGAGTGTTTTGGAAAAAGCACTGAAAGTAGCCAGAGAGATCGGGAGCAAGGCTGGATTGCTGCTGCTCGTAGATATGGGGTCGCTGCTCGGCTTTGGCGAGATCATCGAGCGGGAGATGGGCATTCCGGTCAAAGTCATTCCGATGGTCAGCACGCCACATGTGATCGAGGCCACTCGAAAGGCGATGCTCGGTCATTCACTGGAGGACGTTTACCGAGATGTCTTGGGCATTTCACTCTACCAGCGGGAGGAGCAGCCGAAAGAACAGGCGCAAAAGCATGTTCCGGCGCTGACGATCGTCGCAGCCTGCCTGTCTGGAGAAGGCAGTGCCTTGTTTTTGAAAAAGCTGCTGGAATCAAGGCTCAGGTACGATGATAACCTGCTGGAATTTGTGCCGCTGCAACTGATCGATAAGGCACAGGCCCGCAGTCAGCTTCGAAAAATCAAAGAGGAGAGAAAAATTCTCTTCGTGGTGAGCAATTACATTCTCGACCGCGAGTTGCGCCACCATAGCATGGACGATGTTTTGAACGGAGAGGCGATGTCTGATATCCAGAAAGTGATCGATCTGGAAGAGGCCTATCTGAAGATGCAAGAGTCGCTGGGGGAGCACCTGCAAATGGTAGAGGGACAAGATATTCTCGCTGACGTGAGGATGTGTGTCGGCCGTATGGAGGAGCGACTGAACAATTCTTTGGTTTTTGACACGCGAATTGGGGCCTACTTGCACATCTGCTGCTTGGTTGATCGCTTGAAAGCAGGGACGCAATCAGTGGCGTATATTCAAAAAGACAGTTTTTTGCTGGAGAACCGCAAGCTGTACAGCTTAATCCGACATGAATTGTTGCCGCTGGAAGACAAGTATGAGGTAGTGATCAGCGAAGACGACGTTTGTTTTATCATGAATTTCTTCATACACAATAAAACACTGGCGTAACCAGTGTTTTATTTTTTGTCTTTTCCATATTCAAAATCAAACACTACAGCGCTTACATAAAAACACTAATGGGGATGACAGGCGATGAGGTCGCGAAATATGCCTAACCATGCGGTTTTTTTGGTAAGCGCATACATTTTTTGGTGTTTTGGCACGTAACTTGCTCTTACAATAAGGCATCACTCGTCGAGAGGAGGGGGTACAATCAATGAATATTTTATTGTGTTGCGCAGCGGGTATGTCGACAAGCTTGCTGGTTCAAAAAATGGAGGAGGCTGCCAGAGAAAAAGGGTTGGACGCTAAAATATGGGCAGTTTCCGCAGATGATGTGAAAAATCATATTGATCAAGCAGCAGTGCTCTTGTTGGGGCCACAAGTTCGTTACAAGCTGACAGAGATGAAAAAAGAAGGGGCATCCAGAGGAATTCCTGTAGACGTGATCAGTACCGTTGATTACGGAACGTTGAACGGGAAAAACGTGCTTGAATTTGCACTTCGTCTAAAACAGTAGGAGGGGGATGCGTATGGGCGGATTTGTTTCATTTATGGAAAACCGCATGATGCCGATAGCAGGAAAAATGGCGGAACAAAAGCATCTGCAGGCCATTCGTGACGGAATTATCCTTACTTTGCCTTTGTTGATCATTGGTTCACTGTTCCTCATTATTGGCTTCATACCGATACCTGGTTATGACGAATTCATGGGTGGTATTTTCGGCGAAAAATGGCGGACGAAGCTGCTGTATCCGGTAGGCGCTACTTTTGACGTCATGGGATTGATTGTCAGTTTTGGCGTCGCCTACCGACTAGCAGAGAAATACAAGGTCGATCCGCTGTCGGCTGGAGCGATTTCTGTCGCTTCCTTCTTGCTCGCTACTCCGTATAAAATCATGTTCACCCCGGAAGGAGCGAGTGCAGCCCAAGAAGTTGGCGGAGTCATTCCTCTCACGCTGATGGGTAGCCAGGGATTGTTTGTAGCCATGATATTGGCGATTTTAGGAACCGAGATTTACCGCAAAATTATCCAAATGAAAATCGTCATCTCCATGCCACCCGGAGTTCCCCCTGCTGTTTCTCGTTCGTTTGTGGCATTGATCCCTGCGGGTGCAGTGCTTATCGTTGTCTGGCTGATTCGGATTCTTCTGGAAAACACTTCTTTTGAGAGTATTCATAATATTGTAAAAGATTTGCTTGTCGGACCATTGAGTGTGGTCGGTAGCAGCTTGATTGGCGCCATCATATGCGTGTTGCTTATTCATGTGCTCTGGGCAGTTGGTTTGCATGGTGCGGCGATAGTCGGTGGCATTATGAGTCCAATCTGGCTGACACTGATGGACCAGAACAGAGCGGCGTTTCAAGCAAATCCAAACGGTGAATTGCCGAACGTCGTCACCACGCAATTTTTTGACATGTGGATATATGCAGGGGGATCAGGTGCCACTTTGGCTCTCGTTGTCCTGATGGTATTCATGGCACGAAGCAAACAGATGAAAAACATCGGTAGACTCTCGATCGGACCTGGTTTGTTTAACATCAATGAACCGGTCATCTTCGGAATGCCGATCGTTATGAACCCCCTCTTGATTATTCCGTTTGTGATTACCCCTGTCATATTGGTCCTTATCAGCTATTTTGCGATGTCGCTCGGATGGGTAGCAAAGCCAAGCGGAGTATCTGTTCCGTGGACGACACCATTATTTGTAAGCGGATATTTGGCTACAGGCGGAAAAGTATCGGGAATGGTTCTTCAAGCCGTGAACTTCCTCATCTCGCTCGCGATCTACTATCCGTTCTTCCGCTTGTGGGATAAACAAAAGGTAAGTGAAGAAAAAGCTGGTACTGCTTCCGATACAGCTGTGACTATGTAATCGCTAGAGGAGAGGCTATCTATGAAACTGATTGTGAATGCAGACGATTTTGGGTATTCCAAAGGCGTCAATCTGGGTATCGTCGAAGCGCATCGGGAAGGAGTCGTTACTTCTACGACCTTGATGGTCAATATGGAGGGGTTCGAGCACGCTGTAGGGCTGGCCAAAGAACATCCAACGCTCGGAGTAGGCATTCATCTGGTACTCACATGCGGATCGCCAGTTAGTCAGGATGTACCATCGCTAACGGATGGAGAGGGGCGTTTTCGACGCGGGCAAGATCATTTGGTTGCCGCTGTACCGGAGGAGATTGAGCGGGAGCTTCGCGCTCAACTAGGGGCTTTCGTGGCGTCGGGGCTTACGTTGACACACATTGACAGCCATCATCATGTGCATGCACATCCAGCCGTTCTGCCAATTGTTCTGAAGCTGGCAGAGGAATATAGAGTGCCAGTTCGCTATCCGTGGATGTCCGGGACGGAGGAGCAGCGAGACCAGTCGAGTGTTTTGACGACAGAAGGCTTTTCTCATCATTTTTATGGAGATGACCTAACCGTACAATCCTTCGTCAGAATCGTAGAGGGTATGGCAGATTATCCTGTAGTTGAGATCATGACGCATCCTGCTTATTTGGACGAAGCGGTACTGACAGGTAGTTCATACGCAAAGCAACGAACCACAGAATTGAAAATCTTAACAGCAGCAGAGTTAAAGCAATACATTCGTGATCAAAAAATACAGCTCGTGACTTTTAGCGAACTTGGATAGGTGGAGATAGATTTGGACCATACAGACGTTATTTTTCAACTAATACTTCACGGAGGAAACGCGCGGAGTCTGGCAATGGAAGCGATCGCTCTGGCAAAAAATAGAGACTTGTCAGGCGCAGAGGATGCGTTGAAGCGTGCAGGAGAAGAGCTCGGTCGTGCACACCAAAATCAAACGGCACTTATCCAAAAGGAGATAGCGGGCGAAAAGACTGAGATCAGCATGCTCTTGATTCACGCCCAGGATCATTTGATGAACGCGATAACAGTCAAGGATTTGGCTACGGAGTTTGTAGAGCTGTACAGCCAAATCCATGAAGGCAAGGAGGCAGGAGTATGAGCGGAATCAAAATTGTAACGATCGGTGGAGGGTCTAGCTATACACCTGAGCTGGTGGAAGGCTTCATCAAGCGCTACGATGAGTTGCCCGTCCGAGAGTTGTGGCTCGTGGATATTCCGGAGGGCGAGAAAAAGCTGCAAACAGTAGGCGCCCTGGCAAAAAGGATGGTAGAGAAGGCCGGGGTGCCTATCGAGATCCATTTGACGATGGATCGGCGGAAAGCACTTGCGGGCGCAGATTTTGTTACAACACAAATGCGCGTGGGTCTCTTGGAAGCGCGGATCAAGGATGAGCGTATTCCTTTGAAATACGGTGTAATCGGTCAGGAAACCAATGGTCCCGGCGGGTTGTTCAAAGGCTTGCGTACCATTCCGGTCATTATGGACATTTGTCGTGACATGGAAGAGCTATGTCCAGATGCTTGGCTGATTAACTTCACGAATCCGGCTGGTATGGTCACAGAGGCAGTGCTACGACATACCAACCGCAAAAAGGTCATTGGACTGTGTAATGTTCCCATTGGGATGAAAATGGGTGTTGCCACTGTTTTAGGGGTCGAGCAATCACGGGTTCACATTGATTTTGCCGGACTGAATCATATGATCTTCGGACTGGGTGTGTACCTGGATGGGGAAAACGTCATTTCCCAGGTAATCGATAAGATAACGGGCGACCAATCGGGTATTACGATGCAAAATATTTTGGACCTTGGTTGGGATAAAGATTTCATCAAAGCATTGGGGATTCTCCCGTGTCCGTATCATCGTTACTACTACCAGACCCGCACGATGCTTGAGCATGAGCTGGAAGAAGCGGAGCAGAAGGGTACGCGTGCTGAAGTGGTCAAGCAGGTGGAAGCGGAGCTATTCGCGCTCTACGAAGACCCGGACTTAGATATCAAGCCTCCGCAGTTGGAGAAGCGTGGCGGTGCCTACTACAGTGAGGCTGCCTGCAATCTCATTTACTCCATTTACAACGACAAGCGCGATATCCAGACGGTAAATGTTCGCAACAATGGAGCCATTGCCAGCATTCCGGATGATTCGGCAGTCGAAGTGAACTGCGTCATTACAAGAGAAGGACCGATTCCTTTGGCTGTTGGTGATTTGCCTGTTCCCGTGCGTGGACTCGTACAGCAAATCAAATCGTTTGAGCGAGTGGCAGCTGAGGCAGCTGTAACGGGTGATTACCATAAGGCGCTGTTGGCGATGAATATTAACCCGCTGGTGTCGTCTGACGTGATCGCAAAAAAAATACTCGATGAGATGCTGGAGGCGCACAAGGAGCATCTGCCCCAGTTTTTCAAGCCCGTCACATAAGGATGGGACTCGTGTGAAATACAAACTCCTCGCCTTGGATGTGGACGGAACGATTTTGATGTCGAACCATACCTTATCCAAAGTAACAGAGCGGGCCATTACCCAGTTAGTGAAGCAAGGAGTCCACGTCACACTGGCAACCGGCAGGGCATACCCATCGGCCAAATCGTTGGCGCAGCAGTTCCAGATCAGTGCACCACTTGTTTCCCATGATGGCGCATACGTTGCAGATCCCAAGACGGATCAGGTGCTGTATGTACAGCGTATTCCGTATGAGATAGCGGCGAGGATTACAGATATACTCGTATCGCATGGCTTGGATGTCATGCTGCTGCATGAGTCTTATGCTGTCACGAATCGCACATGGAAGTGGACGGACTTGTTTCCACTGTTAAATGCTTGGACACTGCGCCAGCTCTGGAAAAATCAATACCCGCTCAAAATCCAGGCTTCGCGGTTGATAGCAGGATACGTTCGAAAACATGAAGTGTGTGCTCCAAAAATATTCGTCACGGGCGACGAGAAGCGTCTGTTGGCAGCAAGACAAGAGTTGGAGAAAGCCGAGCTTTCGGGGATTCGCGTGACGGCATCGGGCGCGAATAATTTGGAAATATTGCCTGTGGGCATCTCCAAGGCAAGTGGTCTAGCGGTAGTGAGTGAGAGGCTTGCGATTCAGCCTGACGAGATCGTTGCTGTAGGTGACAATTACAATGATGCAGAGATGCTCCAATTCGCCGGAATGGGTGTGGCGATGGGAAATGCTCCTGATGATCTGAAACAGCTGGCTCGGCATGTCACGGAAACGAACGATCGGCATGGGGTAGCAGAAGTCATTGAGAAGTTTTTCTTGTAAGAGGTTCGGTGCTGAAAAGACGATTTTTTGAACTTGCATGATAAGCAGAAGGACAGGAAGGGAGGCGTGAAATTGATCCGAATGAATCTGGAAGTAGCTGTGAGTGGAGGTCTCCATGCTCGCCCTGCTTCTGTCTTGGTGAACCTGCTCAATCAATACAGCTCGTCGGTCAAGATGATCTACAATGACAAGCAGGCGAATGGCAAAAGCATCCTCAGCGTAATGGCTCTGGGGGCAAAGACCGGAGATGAAATTATGTTTGAGGTGGAGGGTGCCGACGAGCAAGAAGTGGCTGCCAGTATTGAGTCCCTATTTGAAAGGAACTTTGCCATCTAACAGGGTGAAAACCACGTAATAAAGCCAGTGCCTGACGAACGGGCACTGGCTTTCCTATTTGATCCTTACGCGTGCTTGCGGAATACAACCGTGACTTTGAAGTAATCGCCATCAATATCGATCGACAGCCTGCCGCCTTGCAATTCTACGATGCTTTTTGCGATAGCCAAGCCGAGGCCGGAGCCTTCAGTATGTCGGGATTGATCAGCGCGCTTGAACCGTTCAAACAGTTCCTGTGCATCAAAGTCGATTTCATAGGCGGAGACATTTTTGAACGTCAGGATGACCTCATCCTGTGTCTCTGCCAAATGGATCAGGACGCGTGTATTCGCCATGGAATACTTCAGAGCGTTGCCGATCAGATTTTCAAATACGCGCCAGGTTTTCTTGCCATCCAGAGGGGCGACGATCTTTGGCTGTTCCGTCGTTACACGGAAAGTGAGCGTCGATTGCTCGATTTTGTCACTGAATTCAGCGATGGATTGGTTGAGTAGGGAGGCTACATTCACTTGCTCGATATTCAGCTCAACCGCGCCGCTAGACATTTTCGCTGCATCAAACAGGTCATCGATGAGGACGCGCAGTCGATCTGCTTTTCGATCCAAGACATCGACGTAGCTCTTGCGTTCCTCAGGTGTCAAATCTTCCTGCTTGAGCAGGGTAACGTAGTTAATAATCGACGTCAGTGGTGTTTTTAAATCATGGGAAACATTTGTGATCAATTCGGATTTCATGCGCTCGCTTTTCATCTGCTCTTCCATCGCGTGCTTGAGTCCCTTTGTGATGTTGTTGAGAGAGTGCGCGAGATCAGATAACTTCCCTTTTTTCACCTTTTGAATCGTAGCGTTCAGATTGCCTCCAGCCATTTCGGAGGCACCGTGCATGATGCGGTTCATCAGTCCCAAGCGGCGTAGAGTGTATGGGAAAACCACGGTCATGTAAAACATGCCATACAAAAAGCTGAAAAACAGTAAGCCACCAGACCCTTCGACAAGCCCGACGAATCCGAAACCGATACTCATCCCGAACATGACAGTCAGGATGAACAACGTGGATACTTTGAAGAACATGCCACGATTGGTGTAGCTCTCTTGAAGAAGGACACGTTGTCTGGCAAGGATACTCTTTTGCCACTGCTGCGTAAATCTCTCAGGTTGGTTGTACATAAGCCATGCCTCCATGAATTGTAGAAGCAGGTAAGCAGTAAACAACGAAACGAACGCAAGGGTGAAGAAATGCTCAGCATCAATTGGTAAGAAGAAAAAGCGCGTGTTTGCGATCATAATGAAATACGTAATGCCAAGTATGAACGACAGCGCCATTCGAATATCCAACGGGATAAAACGGAACATTGCCAGGCTTTTCGCTACTATCGGTACTTCTAACGCTTTGCTGACAGGCAAATACCAGAAGCAGAGTGCAAGAATGAGCAGAGTGCCCCCGAGCAGGACAAATTCGGCAATCAGCCGATCCCGAATGGAATCGTAGTACAGTGCATCTGTGTGGACCTGACTATATCCGTCTGGTTCTTTTGGGACATACAAGATACCACTTAGTTGATTTAGTTGATAAGTGCGATTGATGCTTTCCAAATCTCCGTTCGTATTCGGGAGGTTGATTGTATGGCGCGCATATCGGGCCAGTTCCCATTCTGTAGGCTCTTGAGGGAGATTGGTGTAAGCTTTGTTGTTCTTTTTATCGGTGACATAGTATTTGAAGGAGCCGCTTCGAAGAGTGAGGCTGTTTTTTCGTTCCTCGTACTCAGCATCTCTTTCGGCGATTCTGTTGTTCACCTGCTCCTGATAATGCGAAGTTGCTCGTGCGATGTCTTCTTGTAAGCTACGTGAATGTTCTTCGGTTAATTGGGCGACTCTCTCGTTGTCACCCTCACTTTTTGCCCGTTCTATCATATCTGAGAACTGGTTATTTTCCTTAATCGACCGGAGGGTTTCCTCATGCTCTTTTTTGAGCTGATTCGCTGTCTTCTCGTCGAGCTTTCCTGGAGTGTAATCTGCATAATCTACATGAACGTTTTTCACCAGCTCGGCAAATGTCTCTAATTCACGATTGAAGCCTGAGCTTTGAAAGTAATTATCCTCTTGGAGGTTCTCGCGTTTATGGTACAGATCGGCCATTGTCAGGAGAGCGAGCGAAATACTCACGATCATAACAATGAGCACGGGCACCGCAAAGCGTTTATTTTTCGATTTTGTATCCAATTCCCCATACCACCTTCAAGTATTTAGGTTCCTTCGGGTTGATCTCTATTTTTTCCCGAATGCGTCTCACGTGGACGGCCACCGTGTTTTCCGCGTTCATATAAGGCTCTCTCCAGACCCGTTCATAAATTTCCTCGATCGAAAATACCCGTCCCTTGTTTTCCATTAACAGCTCCAAGATTTTGTACTCGGTAGCAGTCAGCCTGACCTCGTTACCGTCAATCGCTACATTTTTTGTGCTTTTGTTCAAGGTCAAGCCGCGCACCTGAATCTCATCTTCTGTCATTTGAGCGCTTCCCAGATTGGTAAAACGTCTTAACTGAGATTTGACCCTGGCGATGAGCTCCAAGGGATTAAAAGGCTTCGTCACATAGTCATCGGCACCGATGTTGAGCCCGAGAATTTTATCGGTATCCTCCGACTTGGCAGACAGCATGATGATCGGGATGTTTTTTTTCTGGCGAATTTGAAAGGTGGCAGTCATTCCGTCCATTTTTGGCATCATGATGTCCATCAGGATGAGTTGGATCTCTTCGCGTTCCAGTACGTCCAGCGCTTCCTGTCCATTGCTAGCCTTGAATACGGTCATGGATTCATTTTTGAGATAGATTTCGATTGCTTCGCGGATTTCAGCCTCGTCGTCGACTACGAGGACTTGATATTTGGTCATGATTCGTCCCACCTTATGAATGCATTCATGGTACTATCTTAACGCCCAGCTCTAACAAAACAGTAATGAAATGTCTTACAAATTTCTTAATAAACCGTGTTCAGGAAATGCTAGCTGATAGGATCAAGCCGATAAATAAGGTAAGATGTGAGGAAGAATACGAGAAAATTGGTGATGGCTTTGCTGGAATGGACAGGGGAGAGAATCATCCCCAAGCTGTTAAAATCTACGAATGGCATGCTACTGGAACATATAGCCAGATATTATTTTGCCGCACCTTATGTAAAAGGTCGAGTGTTGGATATCGCTTGCGGTACCGGCTACGGATGTCATATGATCGCAAAGGATCGAAAACGAGAGCTGACGGAATTGATCGGAGTCGACAACGATGAGGCGACGATATTTTATGCCAATCGGGAATACAACCATCAAAAGATTACGTATCAGCAGGGTGACGCACTTGATCCGGCGCTTCCCGAGCAATTGGGGTTGTTTGATACGATTTTGAGCTTTGAGACGATTGAGCATGTCGCAGACGATTTGCTGTTTATGGATAACTTGTATCGGATGCTGAAACCAGGTGGTACGCTCGTGCTGTCCAGTCCATTTGGCAGAGGGCGGGGCATGCAGACGAGTGAGCCCTTCCATGTTCATCAGCTGACGCCGGAAGAGTTCGCGGAGCTGTTTGTACGCTATTCTGACGTGGATATGTATTATCAGAGAGGCGTTACGTTTGAAAAAACACCTCGCGATGGCGTACGATACTTTATCGGCATGGCAGTATGTACGAAGTAATAATGGATCGATTTATGAATGGAGATGGCGAAACTGACTGATTTTTTGAGATTGGGAATACATAAGGAACTGATAGATGCTCTGCAAGCAAACGGGATTACCGAGCCTACACCGATTCAGGAAAAAGCAATTCCTGTTGTGCTGGAAGGAAAAGATGTAATCGCGCAAGCACAGACGGGAACCGGGAAGACACTCGCATTTGTCCTGCCGATCTTGGAAAAAGCAGATCCACAAGCGACGCATGTTCAGGCGTTGATTCTTACCCCTACGCGGGAGCTTGCCTTGCAAATTACGGCAGAGGTAAAGAAGCTGACGGAAAAGCTGGAAGACATCCAAGTACTCGCGGTTTATGGTGGACAAGATGTCAATCAGCAACTGAGAAAGCTGAAAGGAAAAATACATGTGGTCATCGCGACACCGGGACGTTTGCTGGATCATCTGCGAAGAGGGACGATTGATTTATCGCAAGTCTCGATGTTTGTCCTGGATGAGGCGGATCAAATGCTTCATATGGGTTTTTTGCCTGAGGTAGAAGATATTATGGCAAATACGCCTTTTGAAAAACAGACCTTGCTGTTTTCGGCCACTATGTCAGAGCAGGTGCAAGCACTTGCGAAGCGCTTTATGCAAAAGCCGGAAAACATCAAAGTGCAGGGCAAGCGAATTACGTTAGATGATATTCGCCAAATTGCAGTGGAGACCACAGATCGTGCGAAGCAAGCTACGCTGTGCAGTCTGCTGGATGAACAACGGCCGTTTCTGGCGGTGATCTTTTGCCGAACAAAGCGCAGAGCCAGTAAGTTAAATGCAGAGCTGCAAGGTCTCGATTATATGTCTGACGAGCTGCACGGCGATTTGTCACAGGCGAAGCGCGAGGATGTCATGAAGCGATTCCGTGAGGCCAGGATTCAGTACTTGGTTGCAACGGATGTGGCAGCGCGCGGGCTTGATGTCGAGGGAGTCACGCACGTTTTCAATTATGATATCCCGGAAGATGTGGACAGCTATATACACCGGATTGGCAGAACGGGGCGAGCCAAGGAAAAAGGGACCGCTTTTACCTTGGTAGCGGCGAAGGATTGGGGGCAGCTCAGGGAGATTGAAGAAGGGATCAATCTGTCTCTGGAGCGGCGTGAAATGGATCGTGGAGAGTCGGGCGATCAGAAAAAGCAAAAGCCTGAGAGGGAGCGAGCCGAGAAAGCAGATCGGCGCGGGGACAAGCAGGGCAGAGAGGCAAGAGGGATAGGAAAGTCCGCTGAAGGAAGACAGCAAGGCTCTAGAGAGCGTCGTGATGGAGATGGAAGACGTCAATCAAAAGGCGGCAGTTCTGAGCGTAATTCAGGGAAACGTGAACGCGTAGAAGGTCGCTTTGAGAGCAAGGCGAAAGGCAGAGACCGTGCAGCAGGCGGGTTCGAGCGCAAGCCGAAGGACGGTAACCGAGCAACAACAGGTGGGTTTGAGTACAAACCGAAGGATGGTAAACGAGCAACAACAGGTGGCTTTGATCGTAAACCAAAGGACGGTAACCGAGCAACAGGTGGCTTTGATCGCAAGCCAAAGGACGGTAACCGAGCAACAGGTGGCTTCGATCGCAAGCCAAAGGATGGTAACCGAGCAACAGGTGGGTTCGAACGCAAGTCGAGCAATTCCAAGGGCAAGCCAGTAGCTGCTCAACGCGGCTCAGCACGCCCGAATGCAAAACAAGGCAATCGAGCAAGCAATGCTCCTGCAAATCGTACCTCTCGCAAAAAATCGAGATAGTCATCCAAGCAAAAAAAAGACCGCTCCAGCCAGCAAAAAGGCAGGAGCGGTCTTTCTTTTATTCCGGTTCCATGTCTGGAAATACCCGTGAACGCGTGAGGAAGCGTACCCCCTCGGGTCCTTCCAGCGAAAACATTCCGCCCCGCCCATTCACGACGTCAATGATGAGCTGCGTATGCTTCCAATACTCATACTGCGCTTTGCCCATGTAGAACGGGCAACCACCGATTTCGCCCAACAGGACGTCCTGCTCACCCACGAGAAATTCTCCGAGTGGGTAACACATGGGGGAGCTGCCATCGCAGCAGCCCCCTGACTGGTGAAACATCAGGTCACCGTGTTTGGCGCGAAGCCGTTCAATTAGTGCCAGTGCAGCATCTGTCGCGAGCACTTTTTCAGGCTGGCTCATTGATCAAAAGAAGCCCAGAGCTTGATCGCTGTAGCTGACCAGCAGGTTTTTCGTTTGTTGGTAGTGAGACAGCATCATTTTGTGTGTCTCGCGGCCAATACCGGACATTTTGTAGCCGCCAAATGCTGCGTGAGCTGGGTAAGCGTGGTAGCAGTTGGTCCACACGCGACCAGCCTGGATTTCGCGGCCCATGCGATAGGCAGTATTCGTGTCGCGTGTCCATACACCAGCACCCAAGCCATACAGCGTATCATTTGCCATGGCGAGCGCTTCATCTGTATCCTTGAATGTCGTTACGGAGACGACCGGACCGAAGATTTCTTCCTGGAAGATGCGCATCTTGTTGTGGCCTTTAAAGACAGTTGGCTGGATGTAGTAGCCGCCCTCGAGATCACCTGCAAGCTGTGCACGAGCGCCGCCAATCAGGCATTCGGCTCCTTCTTGTTTGCCGATATCCAGGTAGGAGAGGATTTTTTCTACCTGCTCCAAAGAAGCCTGTGCGCCGATCATCGTATCGGTATCGAGCGGATTTCCTTGCTTGATATTGGCTACGCGTTGCAGGGCACGCTCCATGAATTGGTCGTAAATGCTTTCGTGAATGAGTGCGCGGGATGGGCATGTGCAAACCTCGCCTTGGTTGAGCGCAAACAGTACGAATCCTTCAATCGCTTTGTTAAAGAAGGCATCGTCTTTTGCAGCCACATCCGGGAAGAAGATGTTTGGCGATTTTCCGCCCAGCTCCAGCGTTACCGGAATGATATTTTGGGAAGCGTATTGCATGATCAAACGCCCTGTCGTCGTTTCACCCGTAAAGGCGATTTTCGCGATGCGGTTGCTTGAAGCGAGAGGTTTACCCGCTTCCAGACCGAAGCCGTTCACGACGTTGATGACGCCAGGAGGGAGCAGGTCGCCGATCAGCTCCATCAGCACCATGATGGATGCAGGTGTTTGCTCCGCAGGCTTGAGGACGACGCAGTTGCCCGCAGCCAAGGCTGGAGCCAGCTTCCAAGTAGCCATGAGGAGCGGGAAGTTCCACGGAATAATTTGACCAACGACACCGAGTGGCTCATGGAAATGGTAAGCGACGGTATCATTATCGATTTCACCGAGTGTACTTTCTTGCGCGCGGATCGCTCCGGCGAAGTAACGGAAATGGTCAATCGCCAGCGGGATGTCAGCCGCGAGTGTTTCACGAACAGGCTTGCCGTTTTCCCACGTCTCTGCGTTTGCCAGCATCTCCAGATTAGCTTCCATCCGATCCGCGATTTTTAACAAAATATTCGCGCGCTGTGCAACAGAGGTACGACCCCACGCGTCTTTTGCCTCATGGGCAGCGTCCAGTGCCAGCTCAATATCATCGGCTGTCGAGCGGGCTACCTCGCAAAAGACCTTGCCTGTTACAGGTGATACGTTTTCGAAATACTCACCTTTTACTGGCGGAACCCAATTACCCCCGATGTAGTTTTCATAACGATTTTTGAAAGTCACCTTGGAACCAGCTTGGCCGGGCTGAGCATAGATCATTGCGAGCGCCTCCTCATTTATCACATATTTCTTTACAGCCCTCTCTAAAAGCAAGTCTCGTACCAACGTGAAAAGCTCCAAATGACAGCGTTTTCTTGAGCGGATGAAGGTAGAAATTGTTCCATAATGGATCATGTCGTGTTCCGTATTGGGACAAATGTGCTCGTGGTTCGACTGGTTTTTCTATAGCAAAGACTCTCATGTTATACTGAGAGGGAATGATTTTCGGGGGAGGGAATCGTGTTGTCGACGATTGTTCAGCAATCTTGGAAGCGCTGTCAGGAATCGAACCTCAAGGTTACGGAGAAGGCCAATGATCAAATCATTTCTGCCCGACGAATCAAAGAAATCATTCAGGATAATCACCCTCTGATTCGCGAAAGTCTCCCGCTTTTTAACAAGCTTGCTCCCTTTTTGTTATCGACAGAGCACATTGCACTCTTGTCTGACCGGGAAGGAAATATTATTCAAACGATCGGGGACCCAGTCTTCGCCAACCAGGCACAAAAAGTACAGTTGCAAATCGGAGCGAACTGGACAGAAGATTATAAAGGAACCAATGCGATTGGGACAGCACTGATCGCACAACAGCCGATTCAGGTACAGGGAGAGCAACACTACTTCTTGGAAAATCGCTTTCTTACATGCTCAGCGGCACCTATTTTTTCACCTGCGGGTGAGCTGTTGGGCATCATTGACATTAGTACGCGTAAAGAATATTCCCATCCGTTTGCCCTAACAATTGCTTGCATGATCGCAGAGGCTCTGCAAAACCGCTTTTTGTTAGCAGATGCGGAGCGCGTGATTGCCTTACCAACTCTATCAAGCCCTGGAGAGGGTCGAAGAAAGCTGGCACTCGTCGGCTTGGATCGGGACGAGCGTATCGTGGGCCTAAATGAGGTCGCGCAGCAGCAGCTCGGAAAGGAAGCCTTGGGAACAAGAGTAAGTGCGGAGCAAGAGCGTGCTGGTCGTAATGTGAAAGATCATCGCCCGCGTTTTTGGTCTGCGGCACCCAAAGAACAGCTGAAGCCGTTTCCGCGTCTAGCTGGTTCATGCCCGCTCTTCATGCAGGCAAAGATGCTCGGACAAAAGGCAGCGCAGGTAGATTTTCCGGTAATCATATTGGGGGAAAGCGGTACAGGAAAAGAGCTGTTCGCTCAAATGGTCCATGAGACAGGTCCGCGCGCGCATGAGCCTTTTATCGCAGTGAACTGTAGTTCGATTCCAGAAAATTTAATCGAGAGCGAATTGTTTGGATATGAAAGTGGGTCATTCACAGGGGCACATCGGGAAGGAAGAATCGGAAAGTTTGAAGCGGCGAAAAAGGGCACGATCTTTTTGGATGAGATCGGGGATATGTCTTTGCGTGCGCAAGCGGCACTTCTGCGCGTTTTGCAGGAAAAGGTCGTCACCCCAGTGGGGAGCAATCAATCACGCCCTATTTATGCACGGATCATTGCCGCTACGCATCGAAACCTGTCAGAGGAGATCAAGGCGGGACGTTTTCGGGCTGACCTGTACTACCGGCTCAAAGGGGTCTCCATTCATTTGCCGTCATTGAAAAAGCGCAGTGATATCATCCAGTTGGCGGAGCATCTATTGCAGCAAATCGACATAGAACAACCGTACATACTAACCACCGAGGCAAAGGATAAGCTGTGTGCTTATTCGTGGCCGGGCAATATCCGGGAACTGCAAGGAGTGCTGATTCAAGCGGTGTTTTTGGCAGAGGGGGACACCATTGCTTGCGATCATATTCAGCTGGAGGGGTTGATGGAAGTCGATTCGCCTGAGACTTCGGATCATGCTATTCCTTCGCTACGTGAAACAGAGAGAAGAGCGATCAAAAAGGCACTCGAAAAAAGTGGCGGTAATGTCAGTAAGGCGGCTAAAATGCTGCAAATCGGTCGAAATACCCTATACCGCAAAATAGAAGAATACCAGATTGGAGCCCCGATCCATCAAGAAGAGTCATAATGGATGAAACAGTATAGCTTGGCGTGAACAAATGTTGCAATGCGTGTTGCAACATTTTGTTGCGTTGTTTTGCAATGTTACCAGGCGAGTGAGGCATGGAAGGAAGGGATAGAAGACTTTTCTCCGGTCAGGGTGCACGATACGAAGCTTGGCATTAATCATGCAAGTGGATAGTGTTGAATAAAGTCAAAAAATTTAGATTTTTAGGAGGGAGACTGTTGCTTCACTATTCCATTGCAGTAATTCCAGGAGACGGAATCGGTCCCGAGGTCATGGAAGAAGGCCTGAAGGTGTTGGGAGCCATAGAAGAGAGTCACGGCGGCATTCGGTTTGCTCGTGATGTCATGGATTGGAACTGTAGCTACTATCTCCAACACGGCAAAATGATGCCGGAGAATGGACTCCATATTTTAAAAGACTATGATTTGATTCTACTTGGTGCAATTGGTGCGCCCGAGGTTCCAGACCATGTCTCTGTATGGGAGTTGATCTTGCCGATTCGGCGGGCATTCCAGCAGTATGTGAACCTTCGCCCGGTCAAGCTGCTCAAAGGTCTGGAAAGCCCTCTTCGCTATAAAGGGCATGCCGATCTCGATTTCGTCGTGGTGCGGGAGAATACGGAGGGTGAGTACTCCAATATGGGAGGGCGCATGCACCAGGGGACACCGTACGAAATGGCGGTGCAGAACAACGTATTTACCCGGTACGGCACAGAGCGCATCCTCAAATACGCTTACGCACTGGCGGAAAAACGTTCGAAAAAGAGCGTAACCGCGGCTACGAAGTCCAACGGCATCAACCATTCCATGCCGTTTTGGGATGAGATCGTCAAGGAAGTCAGTCAGGAATACCCAGGTATCCAGACCAATCTGTATCATATCGACGCACTTGCTGCGTATTTCATCACGCGACCAGAAACGTTTGATGTCGTTGTCGCGAGCAACTTGTTTGGGGACATTTTGACCGATCTCGGGGCAGCGATTGTCGGAGGTTTGGGCTTGGCTCCTTCTGCGAACATCAATCCGGAGCGTACGTATCCATCGATGTTTGAGCCCATTCACGGCTCTGCGCCAGATATTGCGGGGAAAGGAATCGCCAATCCAATCGCACAAGTATGGAGCCTCGCCATGATGATGGATCATCTCGATCTGCCAGAGCTCAGTGCTGTCATCATGAACGCTATCGAAAACGTGTTGCAAGATGGCAAGGTGCTCACTCCTGATCTTGGGGGGACGGCGACAACAAAAGAATTGGGAGACGAAATCGTTCGCCACATCTATCAAACAACGAGATAAATATAAGGGAGGAAGAGGACATGGAAGCGAGATCGTATGATTTGTACATCGGCGGAGAATGGGTGAAAACAGAGAGCTACATTCCCGTCCTTCACAAGTACTCGGGCGAGTGCATCGCGAGTATTTCCAAGGCCTGTCAGCACCATGTAACAGAAGCGGTGGAAGCTGCGTGGGAGACGTTTAAGGCAGATAAATTGACTCCTTTTCAACGATACAAAATCTTGCTGAAAGCCTCTGAGCTAATGGAGGAACGCCGGGATGAGATGGAGCGATCCTTGATTCGCGAAGTGGGCAAAACGCGCAAGGACGCGATGAATGAGCTGGATCGGACGATCAATACACTGCGCTTGTCGGCAGAGGAAGCCAAGAAAATTCACGGGGAAATGATTCCGCTGCAAGCAACAGAAGGCTCGGAAAACCGTCTGGGCTTTACCATTCGGGTGCCAAAGGGAGTAATCGGTGCCATTACGCCGTTTAACTATCCCTTGCTGCTCAGCACGCACAAGATCGCGCCAGCGCTTGCCGCAGGAAATACACTGGTGGTTAAGCCAGCTACAGTCACGCCTATCGCAACCTTTCTGTTGGTGGAGATTCTGGAGGAAGCAGGCCTGCCAAAAGGCTATGTAAATATCGTGACAGGGGCAGGCAGTCAGGTAGGGGAATGGCTGCTCGATGAAGAGCGCATCGCCATGTACACCTTTACCGGGTCAGGAGAAGTCGGTCGCCGCATCAAGGAGCGAAGTGGCATGCGTCCCGTTGCGCTGGAGCTGGGCAACAACTCTCCCAATATCGTTCACCTCGATGCAGATTTGGAGCTGGCAGCCCGTCAAACAGCCGCCCGCAGCTTTCACAATGCTGGTCAAGCATGCATTGCTGTCCAGCGCATTTACGTGCATGAATCGGTTATGCAGACGTTCAGTGACTTGTATATCTCGCATGTCCATCAATTGAAGGTAGGGAACCCGGAAGATCCGGAGACGGATGTCGGCCCAATGATCAGTGAAAAAGAGGCGAGCCGTACAGAGGAATGGGTACAGGAAGCGATTAGCCAAGGGGCAAGATCGCTCATGCCTGTCAAACGGGAAGGGGCACTCTTCTATCCCGCTGTGTTGGTGGATACAAGACCAGAGATGAAGGTGGTTTGCCGGGAAGTGTTCGCGCCTGTCGTTACGATCATTCCGTACAGTGACCTTGAAGATGCTTTTACACAAGCGAATGATTCGGAGTACGGCTTGCAGGCGGGGATTTTTACCCGTGATTTGAACGTCGCAATGAAAGCAGCACGCGTGCTGGAGTACGGTGGCGTGGTGATCAACGACGTATCGACCTATCGCAATGACGTCATGCCTTACGGCGGAATCAAAAACAGCGGACTGGGCAAGGAAGGTCCGCGTTACGCAGTCGAAGAGATGACAGAAGAGCGAATGGTGGTGATCAACCTATGAGCGGGCAACTTTTGCAAGGAAAAACGGCGATTGTAACAGGGGCCGCGTCAGGAATGGGCAAGGCCATTGCGAAGCTTTTTGCGGACGAGGGAGCCAACGTCATCCTGGCTGATTTGAACAAAGAGGCGGCAGTAGTGGTCGCTCAAGAGCTGCCACAAGGAAAAGGTCATGCGGTGCAAACGGATGTGGCAGACGATACGAGCGTCGCTGCACTCGTGAAGGAAACGCTCGAAACATACGGCTCGATCGATGTCCTGGTCAACTGCGCGGGTGTTCCCCAAGCGTTTACACCCATTGAGGAGCTGACCTTGGAGCAGTGGGATCGCATCATGTCTGTGAACACGAAGTCGATCTTTTTGACGACAAGGCATGCGGTTCCCTACATGAAGGAGAAGGGGAAAGGCAGCATCATCAATATCGCTTCGATTGCTGGGATCAGAGCCCGTCCGGGGCTGAATGCGTACTGCGCGTCCAAAGGGGCCGCTATCATGTTGAGCAAAGCACTGGCGATTGAGCTCGCTCCTTTTCAAATCCGGGTCAATGTCATCAATCCAGGGCCGGCAGAGACACCGATGCTGGGTAAGTTTATCAATGGAGATGAAGCGGAAGTAGAGGCCGGGAAAAAAGATATTTTCATCAGCAGTGTTCCATTGGGCATGTTGATTCAGCCGGAGGATATCGCGCAGGCGGCTCTCTATTTGGCTTCTGATCTATCCAAAATTGTCACGGGCGAGGTCATGAATGTAGACGGTGGAAGAGGGATCTAGTAAAATGAACTAAATTTTCATATTATTTAAAAAACAAAAGAATCAACAGGGGGTACTATCGCATGTTTCGGAAGAAGGGGAGCTTCGTGCTAGCGAGCATCATGTCTGTGTCTTTATTTCTGGCGGCGTGCGGAGGAGGAGGCGGTCAACAGACTGCTCCGCCTGCGGGACAAGCTGGGGGGACTGAAGCGCCGAAAAGTGAAGGCCAAAGCTATGTATTCAAAGCAGGGCATTCACTGACGGAAGATCATCCATACCATTTGGCATTGAAAAAAATGGCTGAGGATGTCGACAAGCGCTCGAACGGAAAAGTGAAAATCGAGGTGTATCCGCTGAGCCAGCTAGGAGCGGAGCGTGAATTGACAGAGGCGCTGACCTTTGGAACGGCGGATATGTCGATTACCTCGACTGCGCCCGTAATGAACTTCCATCCGAAGCTGGGCGTGCTTGATCTCCCGTTCTTGTTTGATAGCCGTGAGCAGGCGTACAAGGTACTCGACGGACAAGTCGGGCAGGACATCCTCAAGGATTTGGAAAACGCCAATCTGGTCGGGCTGGCTTGGGCTGAAAACGGCTTCCGCCATATTACGAACGGTTCGAAGGTGATCAAGAAGCCGGAAGATGTGGCAGGGTTGAAGATACGCACGCAGGAAAACCCGATTCATCTGGCTGCATTCGAAGCATTGGGAGCGAAGCCGACCCCAATGGCTTGGACAGAGGCGCTGACGGCGCTGCAACAAGGAGTCGTCGATGCCCAGGAAAATCCGGCGATTGTCGCACAGACCTACAAGCTATATGAATCTAAGCAAACACAAATGGCCTTGACCGGGCATGTCTACTCAGCGGCGATGATCTTGTTCAGCAAGCCTGTATGGGATAAGCTCCCGGCAGATGTCCAGCAACTTCTTGCCGAGGAAGCAAAAAAAGCAGGTCAGTACGAGCGCGAGTTGATGATCAAGATGGAAGAAGAGGCCATTTCCAATATTAAAGCAAAAGGTGTAGTCATTACCGAGGATGTTGATAAGCAAGCTTTCCGCGATGTGATGAAGCCTGTCTATGACAAATTTTCCGGGCAGTTTGGCAAAGAGCTGGTGGATCAAATTGTAAATACAAAATAAACGGCAGAAGGGAGATGAGCCACTCTGGCTTTTCTCCCCTTTTTCCTGCGAAAGGAGATTGTGTGTGGGCAACCTTGTTTCCAAAATAAACAGCATCCTTCGTTTTTTCATCATTGCCCTTCTGGCTATTATGGTGATCGCTGTCTTCTTGCAGGTGCTTTTCCGTTTTTTGCTCGACCAGCCCTTGGCATGGACGGAGGAATTGGCTCGGTATTTGCTAATCTGGATCACGTTTCTGGGATCAGCGTACGCGATGTCGATCAAAGCACACATCGGTACAGAATACATTCAAAAGTACTTGTCGCCTCGCATGAACAAGGTGGTGCTGGTTATTGCCGCTTTGTGTAGTCTGCTTTTCTTTCTCGTCATGGTTCAGCAAGGCTACTTGTTATCTACGAGAAGCATGACGCAAACCTCACCCACTCTGCTCGTTCCCATGGGCTATGTATACATGGTGATTCCGGTCAGCGGTGCCTTACTCATCATGAACGTGATCCATGTGACATGGAAAGACATTACCGGGAAGGAGTGACCAGATTGTGGGTACGATTTTGTTTGTAACACTGTTGGTGCTCCTGATCCTGAACGTACCGATTGGGGTGGCACTGGGGTTATCTGTCGTTGTCGTGTTTATGCTGGAGGGAAACATCCCTCTTCTGGTTGTCATTCAGAAGATGTTCAACGGGACAGATTCCTTCCCACTGATGGCGATCCCGTTCTTCCTCTTGGCAGGAAAGCTGATGGAAACAGGCGGAATCTCGGCTAGGCTGATTCGTTTTGCGAATACGATTGTCGGGAACCTTCCGGGAGGATTGGCAATCGTGGCGGTCATGGGTTGTACTTTTTTTGCAGCGATATCGGGTTCTTCTGCTGCGACAACGGCAGCCGTAGGGGGAATTTTGATCCCGCACATGGTCAAAAAAGGGTATAATGTCCGGTTTTCTGCGGCTTTGCATGCAACAGGGGGAACGATCGGTGTCATGATTCCTCCAAGCGTGCCAATGGTTTTGTACGGGGTAGCAGCGAGTGCCTCGATTAGCGACTTGTTTATTGCCGGGATCGGGCCGGGTATTCTTGTAGCGATCTCGCTGATCCTGTACTCGTATTGGATCAGTAAGAAAAACGGCTGGGGTGGCGGAGAGAAGCATACGTCTAAAGAGATCTGGGAGGCATTCAAGGACGCCATTTTGGCGATCCTCATGCCGATCATTATTCTTGGCGGTATATACGGGGCCATCTTTACTCCAACAGAAGCAGCGGTTGTAGCCGTGATTTACGGTCTGGTTGTCGGGCTTTTCGTCTACCGGGAGATCAAGTGGAAGGACCTGGGGGAAATATTCGCGGGCTCTGCCAGCATGACAGCGGTCATCATGCTTATTATTGCGACCGCCAATGCATTTGGTTATCTGATGACGAGGGAAAACATCCCGCAGGAAATTGCACAATTCATGCTGGGGATTACCGACAGCACGATCATTACGTTGCTCATTATTAACATCTTACTGCTCATTTTGGGGACGTTCATGGAAACGGCGGTTACGATCATTCTCCTGACACCGATCCTGCTGCCGATCACGAATTCTTTGGGCATTGATCCGGTGCTATTCGGGGTGATCATGGTCGTCAACTCCGCGATCGGTATGCTGACTCCACCTGTTGGGATCAATTTGTTGGTAGCAGGAAATATTGCGAAGCTCCAGAATACGGAGATTGAGCAAGCGGTGATCCCGTTTTTGGTCATCATGATCGTCGACTTGATGCTCATCACTTACATTCCTGAAATCAGCTTATTCCTTGTTAACTTGAGCAAGTAACGGAGGGGGAACCAACGTGGATTACAAGCAAGCGTTAGTGGGACTGCTGGGGGAAGAACGAGTATCGACCAATCCCACTGTACTGGAGCACCACAGCCATGATGAATCGTACCATACCCCGCATCTTCCGGAAGTGGTCGTGTTCCCGCAGACGGCAGAGGAAGTCAGTCAAATCATGAAGCTGGCCAACGAAAAGCGCATTGCGGTAACGCCGTTTGGCATGGGGACCAGTCTGGAAGGCCACGCGATTCCTTATGCGGGCGGTATTAGTATGGATTTTTCCTTGATGAACCAAGTGCTGGAGGTGCGACCGAAGGATTTCCTTGTGAGAGTCCAGCCCGGTGTGACGCGCACCCAGCTCAATAAAGAATTGAAAAAGCACGGATTGTTTTTCTCCGTCGATCCTGGCGCGGACGCGACTTTGGGTGGGATGGCTGCTACAAACGCCAGTGGAACAACCTCTGTCCGCTATGGCGTAATGCGTGATCAGGTGCGCGATCTGGAAGTGGTGACGGCGGACGGACGTATCATCCGTACAGGGAGCATGACAGCCAAATCCTCCTCAGGCTACCATCTTTCGGGGCTGTTTGTGGGGTCGGAGGGAACGCTTGGTGTATTCACAGAGCTGACCTTGCGTGTTTACGGCATCCCTGAGGCGACAACGGCGGCACGTGCCAGCTTCCCTTCCGTGCAGGATGCCGTCGATACCGTCGTGGATATTCTCGGAGCGGGTATTCAAGTAGCGCGAATCGAGCTGGTTGATGAACGTTCCATCCAACAAGTGAATCTGTACAAAGAAACGAGCTACCCGGAAGCGCCGACGCTGTTTATCGAGTTCCACGGCAGTGAACAAGGGCTCGCGTATGATATCGACTTTGCGCAGAACATCGCCGATGGACATGGCTGCACGCAGTTTCTTTTTGAAACTGATTCAAAGGCGCGGACGCAGCTCTGGGATGCTCGTCATAACCTAGCGTATGCCTTCCTGCACAAATCCCCCGGGAAAAAGCTGATGGTGACAGATGTTTGCTTGCCGATTTCCGAGCTGGCAGGAGCAGTTGTGGACGCGCGGCAAGCCATTGATCGAGCTGGGCTGGATGGAGCGATTGCAGGCCATGTCGGGGATGGGAACTATCACGCTATCCTGATGATCGACCTGAATGACTCCGAAGAAGTGGCGCGTGCCGAGGAAGTAAATGCCCATCTGGTGGAATACGCATTGAGTCGGGGAGGAACCTGCACTGGAGAGCATGGTGTGGGTGTGGGGAAAATCAAATACCAGCGCAAGGAACACGGAGAAGCACTGGACGTTATGAAAGCCATGAAGCATGTGCTGGACCCGAACGGTATTTTGAATCCGGGAAAAATTTTCGAGAAATAACAGAGAGCCTGCATTCTGAACGTTTGTCAGAATGTGGGCTTTTTCTTTTGCGTAATGTGTCGAAGAGGAGAGGAGAAAAAGGAAAAATGCAGAATGTAGAAGATTGGTAACTGGTGCATTACATTCTGGTGTGGCAGGGAGGCAAGCATGAAGTCTATTGTTGAAATTGCCAAGATTGCAGGTATCGAAGAACAGCATTTGGAGCTATACGGAAAGTATAAGGCCAAACTATCAGATGAGCTATGGGAGCAAGTGAAGGATCGCCCTGATGGCAAACTGATTCTTGTTACAGCGATGAACCCTAACCCGGCGGGAGCAGGCAAGACGCTTACGACGATTGGTCTGTCACAAGCATTAAATTATCTCGGGAAGAAAACAATTGCAGCGCTTCGCGAGCCGTCCTTGGGTCCTTGCATGGGGATCAAAGGAGGCGCAACCGGAAGTGGCCAAGCACAAATTCTCCCGGCTGATGAAATTAACCTGCATTTTACAGGGGACATTCATGCGATTACAGCTGCTCATAACTTGTTGGCAGCGATGATCGACAATCATATTTTCCATGGCAATTCGCGTGGGCTCAATCCAAAGAAAATCGTCTGGAAACGGGCAATGGACATGAACGACCGCGCACTGCGTAACATCGTTGTTGGTCTGGGTGACGGCAATGGAATGACGCGTGAGGATGGCTTCATGATTACGACCGCGTCGGAAATCATGGCGATTTTATGCTTGAGTGAGAATCTAACAGACTTGCGCGAGCGGTTGAACCATATCATTATTGGCTACGATTTTGATGATCAGCCAGTACGGGCAGAAGAAATCAACGCGGTCGATGCGATGTGCGTTCTCTTGAAGGAAGCGATCAAGCCCAATCTCGTACAGACAATCGAGGGAACTCCGGTCATTATTCACGGCGGGCCTTTTGCCAATATCGCGCATGGGTGCAGCAGCGTGATTGGAACCAAGACGGCCTTGAAACTGGCGGATTACGTCGTAACAGAGGCGGGCTTTGGTGCGGATCTGGGAGCAGAGAAGTTTTTTGACATCAAGTGTAGAAAAGCAGGCCTGACTCCATCGGCTGCTGTCGTGGTCATTACGGTTCGTTCGTTGAAATACAACGGCGGGGTAAAAGTACCTGACCTCGCAGTGGAGAATTTGTCTGCTCTGGAAAAAGGCTTCGAAAACGTCAAGCGCCATCTGGAAAACCTGCAGAAGTTCGGTGTGCCAGCAGTGGTGGCCATCAATCATTTTGCGACGGATACCCAAGCAGAGGTCGATGCTGTAATTGCGCTGTGTCAAGCGGCCGGAGCCGAAGCGGCGCTGTCCAAAGTATGGGCAGAAGGAGGAGCAGGCGGTGTTGAGCTGGCAGAAAAAGTGACCCGTGCAGCAGAGCGTCCTTCATCCTTCCGATTCTTGTATGAAGAAGACCTCAGCATAAAAGACAAGATTGAGACAGTCGTGAAAGAAGTATACCGTGGATCAGGGGTTGTCTTTTCGCCGCTTGCATTGAAAACGATGCAAAAGGTAGAAGAAATGGGCATGTCCCATCTGCCTGTGTGCATGGCGAAAACACCGTACTCCTTTACGGATCGCGCTGATCTGTTGGGGGCACCTGTTGACTTCACGATTCAAGTGAGCGAAGTGCGCATATCAGCAGGAGCTGGTTTTATCGTCGCACTGACCGGAAGCTTGGTTACGATGCCAGGCCTCCCGAAAAAGCCGGCTGCGGAATCGTTATATGTAGACGAGGATGGGCAAGTGATCGGATTAAGCTAATCAAAAAAGTTTGACAAAAAGCTGACAACTGTAAAAGGTTGTCAGCTTTTTTTCCATTTCGAGGTTTATTGGCGGAAAGTTATGGGAAATGAAAGGTGAGATTAAAAAAATATGGACCTTAATTGAAAAAACAACAAGGAATGACAAAGGCAAACCTGCTGAAAGGCAGGGACGCAAAGCCACGGGTCTAAGGACGGAAGTCAAATGACTTTCGCAGCTAGGACAGCCGGGTTGCCATACCGTAGTCATGATGGACTGTCGGTGGGCAGTCTTTTTTTTGTTGAAAAAAGAGAAGGGAGAAGTGATTCGGTATGAAAAATAGTTTGAAGAATAAGCTAATTATCGTTTTGTGCCTGCTGTTGGTTATTAGTTTGGGTACGGTTTGCGGTGCAAGCTATTGGAGTGCTTCCAATCTTTTAGCAGACAGTCTGGACAAAGAAGCTGAGTTGTCAGCTAGCAATCTCTCGATTCGTATCGATGGTTTCTTTCAAGAAAAAATTGAGATTGTAAGTACGATCGGAGGGTTGATGTCGGCTGATCAAAATGTCGAATTCGACCTGAAACTCATTCAAGAAGCCCAAAAGAAAAACCCCGAGTTTGAGACGTTCTTCTTTTCGCATGACTTAAGTGGTAAGAAAGTGATCAATTTCATGGGAGAAGTGACCGACATCTCGGATCGTCCGCATATTAAGGAAGCTAGTAAAGGGGAAGGGAAGGTTGTTGTCTCCGAGCCAGTCATTTCGAAGCGGACAGGGAATAACATCGTGACCCTTGTCGTTCCATTGATGAAGGACAATCGTCAATACGGTTATATCGGTTCTACTATTCCTATCAATGAAATCCAAAAAAAGGTGTCCGAGGAGAAATTTGGAGAATTTGGCTACGCCTTTTTAGTAAGCAAAACAGGAACATTTATTTATCATCCGAATAGCGAGTACATTCTGAAGGAATCGATTCTCGACTTGGGGATTCTTGAGCTTCAGACTGCTTTCGAAGATATCAAGCAAGGGAATCATGGAATCGCCCAATATATATACGAGAATACAGAGCGATTTGCTTCCTATTCTCCTACCAGTTTGAACTGGGGCGTATACATCACTGCACCTGTAGCGGAGCTGCATGCGCCTGTCGATCAACTGTCAGTCCGATTGATGGTTATTTCCCTCATCGTGTTGGCAATTGGGGTTGTCCTCGTTTATTTCTTAGCTGTACGCATGGTGAAACCAATTGAGCGTCTGAATCACGCAGTAAATGTAGTGGCGCAGGGGAACTTGAGAGAGACCGTAACGGTTGATGGAAAAGACGAGATTGCCGTTCTGTCCCGTGACTTTAACCAGACCGTATCGCACTTGAAAAATTTGATCGAAGACGTATCTCTGTCATCTGATCAAGTACAGCAGTTTAGTCAGGAAGTATCCGAAGGCATTAAACAAGCGACGGAAAACATCAACCAAATCGGTTTGTCTATTGCACAGATTTCTGAGGGAGCAGAGGCGCAAGCCACCAGTTCGCAGGATGTCGCGTTGTCTATGAATGACATGGCAGCAGGCATCGTGAAAATCGCGGAGACGTCTGCATATGTTTCAGAGGCTGCCCAGATAGCAACAGAGCAGGCAGAACAAGGAACTGCTGTGGTAGAGCAGGCAGTTCTCCAGATGGGAAGCATTGGCGAGGGAACATCGAAGGCGACAGTAGCCATCGAGCAGCTCAACAATCGTTCCAAAGAAATCGAAGGCATTCTCGATACGATCAGTCAGTTGACCTCGCAAATCAATCTGCTTGCCTTGAACGCTTCGATTGAGGCAGCACGTGCCGGCGAGCATGGACGTGGGTTTGCTGTCGTTGCCGGAGAGGTGAAAAAGCTGGCGAACCAATCCGAAGAATCCGCATCCAAAATCGCAATGCTGATCGGGGAAATCCAACAGGATACTCGTCACGCGGTAGAGGTCATGACCGCGGGCAACCAAAACGCACAGCATGGTATCCAACTGGTTGAAGAGGTTCGTGAAATCTTCGGGCATATTTTGGAATCTTCCCGTAACGTTGCCGCGCACATTTTGGAAGTATCCGCAGCATCTGAACAAATGTCAGCAGGCTCCCAACAGGTGAGTGCTTCTGTAGATGAAATGCATAACATTGCGAAACATGCTTCACTCGACGCGCAAACGGTGGCAAAGGCAACCGAAGAGCAGCTTCAAGCCATCCAGGAAATTGGCCAGTCTGTCGAGCGTTTGAACGCAGTGGCAGAAGAATTACAGCAAGGAATCGGCAGGTTTACTGTGTAGGAGGCAGCTCAACAGGTTGTAAGTCCTCTTTCTTTGAAAGGGGGGATGCCATTAAGGATGATGGAGTTTGTTTCTGATCACTAAATTCATTACCGTTTAACAGGAGGAGAAACCAGATGAAAAAATTTACAAAAACAATCTTGGCGAGCACACTCGCTGCAACTATGCTCATGACTTCAGGAACAGGTGCTTTTGCCGCAACTGCGGTTAAGCCTGTCCCAACCGTAGCTGCTGAAGCTGCTAAAAAACCGCAAGCGAAGAAGTTTGAGTCTCGTTTGGACGAAATCATTGCGAGAGGCTACATCCTCGTAGGTACTCCAGGTGACTACAAACCGTTTACATATTTGAATCCAAAAACAAACGAATTCGAAGGTTACGATATCGACGCGATGAAAGAATTCGCAAAAAGCCTGGGAGTAGAGGCGCGTTTTGTCCAAACGTCTTGGCCGAAACTGATGGACGATCTCTTGGCAAATAAATTCGATATTGCTGTCGGAGGCGTAACGCGCAACACAGATCGTCAGAAAAAAGCACACATGAGCGATCCTTACATTCAGTTCGGTAAAGCTCCACTCATCCGCAAAGAAGACAAGGACAAGTACAAGACTGTAGCAGACATCAACAAGCCAGAGGTGCGCATTGGTGTGAATCCAGGTGGCACTAACGAAAAATTCGTTCGTGAGCATCTGACAAAAGCAACTGTAACGGTTGAACAAAACAACCTCGATATTCCTGGTCTGGTAGCGAGCGGTAAGTACGATGTAATGATCACAGATACGCTGGAAGCAATTGTGTATTCCAAAGCAGATTCCCGCCTGTATCCAGCTCTGACCGACAATCCGTTCACGAAGAGTGAAAAAGCGTACATGATCCATCGTGGAGACACTATCTTCGCTAACTACCTGGATCTGTGGATGGACGAGATGAAACTTCAAGGAATGTTTGATGAGCTTTACAACAAATGGGTAAAATAATCCGATAACAGACAAGCAGCCTGATTCTGGGCTGCTTTGTTATTTTTAAAAAACGGTAGCATCACAAAATCAGGCAATTTGGGTATATATGCAGTTTGCTTTTTCAGTCATTGCATGGTACGATTACAGCTATGTTCTTTAGGGTGCTACGTACAATCGGGGATAAAAGGGCATGTTCCGGATCGTAAGGAATAGTGCCCTTTTTTTTGAGAATTTTATAGATGAAGGTATTGATAAAGGAGACTGACATTCATTGGCGACTTTTAATGATTTTGGCTTACATCACTCCATTGTTAGAGCGTTGAGCAACATGGGCTTCGAAGAGGCTACAGCGATTCAGGATCAAACGGTTCCTGTAGCACTGCAAGGTCGTGACCTGATCGGTCAGGCACAAACAGGTACTGGTAAAACGGCTGCATTCGGTATTCCATTGATTGAACGCTTGGATGAAACAAGCGGAAATATTCAAGGGGTTGTTTTGACTCCAACACGTGAGCTGGCTGTTCAGGTTGCAGAAGAGATTAATAAAATTGCCCAATTTAAAAACATCTCTGCACTGCCAATCTATGGTGGTCAAGACATCACGCGTCAAATCAAAGCGTTGAAAAAACGTCCACAAATCATCGTAGCAACACCTGGTCGTTTCATGGACCACATGAGAAGAAAAACCATTCGTCTGGATGCCATTGAGGTTGTTATTTTGGACGAAGCGGATGAAATGCTGAACATGGGTTTCATCGACGACATCAAGGAAATCTTGAAAGAGGTTCCAGACAATCGTCAAACGCTGTTGTTCTCTGCTACGATGCCGAGAGCGATCCAGGAAATTGCACAACAGTTCATGAACGAACCAACCATTATTCAAGTGAAAGCAAAAGAAGTAACCGTGCCAAACATTGCACAGGAATACATGGAAGTAGCTGAAAAGCAGAAGTTCGATGTACTGTGCCGTTTGCTGGATATTCACTCCCCTGAGCTGGCTATCATTTTCGGTAGAACCAAGCGCAGAGTTGATGAGCTGTCCGAAGCCCTGACCAAGCGTGGTTATGGTGCAGAAGGTATCCACGGTGACTTGAATCAAGCGAAACGCGACAGCGTGCTCCGCAAGTTCAAGGAAGGTACGATCGAAGTGCTGGTAGCGACTGACGTGGCTGCACGTGGCTTGGACATCAGTGGTGTAACGCATGTATTTAACTTTGATATTCCACAAGACTCCGAGAGCTACGTTCACCGTATCGGTAGAACGGGACGTGCTGGTAAAACAGGTCTGGCAATCACGTTTGTGACTTCCCGTGAAATCGACCATCTGCGTCTGATTGAGCGTACAACGAACCGTCGCATGGAGCGCCGTGCGGTTCCTTCGATGGCTGAGGCTTTGGAAGGTCAACAAAAGATGACAGTAGACAAAATTCTCGAAGCATCTGGAAGAGACGATCTGTCTCCTTATAAAACGCTGGCAGAGCAATTGCTGGAGGATGTCGATTCCGTAACACTCGTATCCGCAGCACTCAAGCTGTTGACCAAAGAGCCAGATATGACTCCTGTTCGCCTAACAGAAGAGGCTCCTCTTCGTGTAGGTAAGAAAAAGCTACCTCCAAAAGGAAAAGGTGGCTTCGGTTCCGGTTCCGGTTTTGGTGGAAAGCGTCCATCTCGCCCACGCAATGGCGACTCTCGTCCACGCAGTGGTGACTCTCGTCCACGCAGTGGTGACTCTCGTCCGCGCAGTGGTGACTCTCGTCCACGCAGTGGTGATTCTCGTCCACGCAGCGGTGACTCCCGTCCACGCAGTGGCGAATCTCGTTCACCACGCAGCTAAGAATCGAGCGGTATTGTAAGCAAAGACTGGTGTGCACTTGTGCGCATCGGTCTTTTTTTCATGTTGACCTGCCTGCGAATATTTAGGGGGATCCGTGACAAACTAGGAGTGTTTTGGCACGGATTTTTCGCGCAGGGAGAGAGTGCACGCATGAGGAAAACAGCCATTGGAAAGTGGGCTGGTATTTGGCTCGCCGTATTGGGTGGGGGGATGTCGGTTCATGCAACTGGACATTCCCTTGATCAGGCGAAGGAGATTTCTGCGATTATCGAGCCAACAGACATTACCAAGGAGGACGCTATACGAATCGCCTTGCAGCAGGTAAAAGGGCGGGTTGTCCATGTTGAATTGGAAAAAGACGAAGGTGTTCCCGTGTATGAAATTATTATTCTCACCGAGCAAAATCAGGTGTTTGAGATCGATGTCGATGTGAAGACTGGAAAAGTGATCAAGGTTGAATCGGATAATTTGTAAGGAGAAGGCTTCTGCAACTGGGCAGAGGTCTTTTTCCTATGGGCAATTAAGTTTTGGCAACAACGAGTCAGACAAATTCGCGCTTTGATTTTGTTGTTACCCCCTATGAAAACGCTTTATATTTGAGGTGTACAAATTATCATTTTAAACATGTCAACATCTCATAAATAGGGGTAAAGGAGGGTGCAGTATGGAGAGCGTGGAAACAAAAAACTCTTCGGGTGGAATACGGGTCTCGGTACAAAAGTTTGGACGGTTCTTGAGTGCGATGGTGATGCCGAATATCGGTGCTTTCATCGCTTGGGGATTGATTACCGCTTTATTTATCCCAACGGGTTGGCTGCCTAACGAAAATTTGGCCAAACTGGTTGGACCGATGATTACGTATTTACTGCCACTGCTGATCGGTTATACCGGCGGGAAGATGGTCCATGATGTTCGAGGCGGGGTCGTAGGTGCCGTCGCTACGATGGGGGTTGTCGTAGGTGCAGACATCCCGATGTTCCTGGGAGCCATGATCATGGGGCCTTTGGGCGGCTGGGTCATGAAAAAAGTGGACCAATTGTTCGAAGGAAAAATTCGTTCCGGCTTTGAAATGCTAGTGAATAACTTTTCCGCTGGTATTGTGGGCGGGTTACTGACACTTTTGGCTTTCCAAGCAATTGGGCCTGTCGTTGTAGGCTTGAGCAAGGCGCTTGCAGCGGGTGTAGAAGTCATTGTAGGTGCAGGATTGCTGCCGCTTGCCAGCATTTTCATCGAGCCAGCGAAGATCCTGTTTCTGAACAATGCGATTAACCACGGTATTCTGAGCCCGATCGGTCTGGATGAAGCGGCGAAGCTGGGGCAATCGATTTTCTTCCTGCTTGAATCCAATCCGGGGCCAGGTCTGGGAATATTGTTGGCATACTGGCTTGCTGGCAGAGGCAGTGCCAAGCAATCGGCGCCAGGTGCTGTCATCATTCACTTCTTCGGGGGTATCCACGAAATTTACTTCCCGTATGTGCTGATGAATCCGCGTCTGATTCTAGCGGCCATTGGTGGCGGGATGGCTGGTGTGTTTACCTTCACGCTGCTTGGCGCAGGATTGGTGGCGCCACCTTCTCCAGGTAGTATTTTCGCTTTGATTGCAATGGCTCCGCGTGGTGGATTGCTACCGGTACTGGCTGGTGTGTTGGCAGCGACTGTCGTGTCCTTCCTCATCGCGTCTGCTCTCTTGAAAATGAGCGCGAAGACAGACGAAGATGAACTGGAAAAAGCGACAGAAAAAATGCAAGAGATGAAAGGCAAAAAAGCACAGGCACAAGAAGCGGTAGAAGCTCCAGTGAAGCATGAGGTAGCTGCTGCTGACGTGAAAAAAGTTGTCTTCTCTTGCGATGCGGGAATGGGCTCTAGTGCGATGGGTGCGGCGTCCTTGCGCAAAAAGTTCAAGGATGCGGGCCTGACCGAGATTACGGTCATCAATACGGCGATCAACGACATTCCAAGTGACGCTGATATCGTCATTACGCACAAGTCTTTAACAGAAAGAGCGCAGGTCAAAGCGCCTTCTGCGGAGCATATCTCCATTGAAAATTTCTTGAATAGTCCCGAGTATGACAAGTTGGTCAAACGCCTGGGGTAAAGGGAATCAACGCTAGTGAGAGCTAGCGTCTTCCCTCTTTGGCGTTGAGGAGGGAACGAAGACATGCATGTATCCTCTCGACAGCGATCCATTATCGAGATTTTATTGAAGGAACAAAAAGGAGTTACCGTTGGTTCGATCGCCGAGCAGATTGGAGTAAGCGGTCGTACCGTTCACAGGGAATTGGATGCGCTGGCTTCCTTGTTTGACGAATTTGAACTGGAGCTGGTCAGAAAAACAGGTTCAGGGCTTGAAGTGGTGGGGACTGACGAGCAAAAGCTTGCACTCAGAATGTCTGTCCTGCATCACATGACGAAGGAATACACCGCGCAGGAACGAAAGGCAATCATCCTGTGCGCGCTTCTGGAGGCATCGGAGCCAGTCAAGCTGATTTCGCTGGCGATCGATTTGAAAGTGACGACAGCGACCATCAGCCATGATCTGGATGATTTGGAGACCATGCTTGCTCGTTACGATCTGTCACTCTTGCGAAAAAGAGGGTACGGCGTAGAGCTGCAAGGTACAGAGTCATCCAAGCGACGGGCTATCAGCAGACTGATTGCCGAGCATCTGGACGATCACGAGCTGATTGGGATTATCAAAGAAAATATTCAAAACAAGGCATTGCGAGACATCGACTCGATATCAGAACGGCTGCTTGGCTTGATTGACCGGGAAAAGCTGATTAAGGTCGAGAATGCATTGAGCCATCTGGACGAGGAGCTTCCCTATCCTTTGGCAGACAGCGCTTATCTCGGATTGGTCACGCATTTGGCATTGGCCATGGAACGGATTGAAAAAGGCGAGGGCATTCATTTTGACGAGAATACCCTAAGTGAATTGAATGGAACTCCCGAATACGAAATAGCCAGCAACATCATGGAACGACTGAAGCAGATTTTCCAAATGGATATCCCAGCAGATGAGATCGGCTATATTACGATGCATTTGAGGGGAGCCAAGCTGCGGCATTCTCCGGATGACCAGGTATGGACCGAAAATACGGAGCTCATGGTCATTACGAAACGCTTCATTCAAGCCTGCGAAGAACGCTTGGACATCCCGCTTGGCAATGACGCCTCGCTGTTCCATGGTCTACTGACGCATTTGGAGCCAGCGTTGTACCGATTACAGCGGAAGATGGAGATTCGCAATCCGATTCTCGAGCAGATCAAGCAAAACTATCCTGAGCTATTTACCGTAACAAGTGAAGCAGTCCAAACGATTTTGCCAGAGCTACAAGTTCCAGATGAAGAGATCGGGTACCTGGTGATGCATCTTGGTGCGGCATTGGAGAGAACGCGCCATGAGCAGCAGTGGTACCGGGCATTAGTGGTATGCTCCAGCGGAATCGGCTCCTCCAAGATTTTGGCAACGCGGATCAAAAAAGAAATACCGGAAATCGTCAGCTTGAAAAATCTGTCCATGTTCGATTTGGAAGAGGTTCCAGCAACGGAATATGACTTGGTCATTTCCACCCTTCCATTGCCGCTCGATCCAGCAGAATATGTCGTGGTCAGCCCGCTGCTTCCGCCAGACGACATCCAAAAAATTAAATATCAATTGCACACGACGAACCAGAAACGATCCCATCAGGAGAAAAGTCAGCTGGTTCCCGTAGGACAGCAGTCCATCGAACAACTAAGGGCTATGCAATACTACACTGCGTATGCCAATGAGCTTTACGACGGGCTGTGGGGAATGAGATGGGATAACCGTGATCAGGACATCGCCCAGCTTTTGAGCCAAATCAGCAAGAGGCTGAAAGAGCGTGGAACGATCGAGGAGGTCGAACCGGTAGTCAAGCAGTTGATCGAGCGGGAAAAGCTCGGCGGTTTGGGGATTCCGGGAACATCCTTGGCTCTTTTTCACGGAAGAAATGAAGCAGTGAACCAGGCGTCTTTTACGTTTCACCAATTGCGAGAGCCCGTCCTTCTTCGCTCGATGGATGAAGAAGTGATATCCATTGACATGCTTCTGCTACTTTTAGGGCCGAAAGAAGTGCCGAAGGAAGGGCTGGAAGTACTCAGTGAGATCAGCTCCCTTTTGATTGAAGAAGAAATGCAAGTGGTTTTGAAAACCGGAGAAACACAGCAAATTGCTGATTATATAGCAGGCAAAATGTATGCGTTTTGCCTCAAAAAGATAGGATTGGAGAGATCGAAATGAAAAACATACTGACAGCAGAAAAAATCATGTTGAATGCAAAGGTAGCCAATAAAGAAGAAGCGATCAGACTGGCAGGACAATTGCTAGTGCGTGCAGGCCACGTAACGGAGGCGTATCTAGAGAAAATGCAAGAGCGCGAGCAGTTGGCGACCACATATATCGGAAGCGGCGTAGCCATCCCTCATGGAACAAACGAATCCAAGGCAGAGATTCAATCCACCGGGATCTCCATCATTCAAGTTCCCGAGGGTGTAGATTTTGGAGAAGGAAATACAGCTTACTTGCTGGTAGGTATTGCTGCTGTTGGAGACGAGCATCTGGAGGTGCTCTCGAACATCGCGATTCTTTGCTCCGAGGAAGAAAACGTCAAGCGGATTGTAAACGCGGCTTCGGCGGAAGAAATCATCGCGATGTTCTCCGAGGAGGTGTAATCTCCTATGCTAGCTGTACATTTTGGAGCAGGGAACATTGGGCGAGGCTTTATCGGGCAACTGTTGCAAAAGGCTGGCTATGAAATTGCGTTTGTGGATGTCAATGCGGCTTTGGTCGATGAGCTAAATGAGCGAAAAATGTATCGCGTACAACTAGCAACAACAGGAAAACCGGAGTCGGTCGTGGAAGGAGTTCGAGCGATAAATGGTCAGGATGTAACGGCGGTAGCTGAAGCGATCGCAACTGCCGATTTGGTTACGACGGCAGTTGGTCCCAGCATTCTTCCGCACATTGCAGGGGCCATCGCAGCCGGTATTACCCGGAGACTTTCTGTTCATGCGAAGCCACTGAATGTGATTGCATGCGAAAATATGATTGGCGGCAGTGAGAAGCTGAAGGAACATGTGTATGAGCATCTGACGGAAACGGTTCAAGCCAAGGCAGCACAATGGATCGGATTCCCCAATGCAGCGGTAGACCGGATCGTTCCTTTGCAGCAGCATGATGACAAGCTGCTGGTTATGGTTGAAACGTTTTTCGAATGGGTGGTAGATTCGTCGCAGATGGTTGGAGAAGTCCCTACCATAGAGGGCGTTACCTATGTGGAGGATCTCGCGCCGTACATCGAAAGAAAGCTGTTTACCGTCAACACAGGCCATGCGGTCATCGCGTACCTGGGGTATCAGCTGGGGATGAAAACGATTGATGAAGCGATGCGAGACGACCGGATTGTTCAGGCGACACGCGCGGCTCTTCAGGAGACAGGTGCACTGCTTGCTGCCAAGTACGGATTTGACCCGCCAGTTCATGGGCAGTATGTAGAAAAAATCCTCGGCAGATACACCAATCCGCTGCTGTCTGACGATATTGTCAGGGTGGCACGTTCGCCGATCCGCAAGCTGTCGCAGCATGATCGTTTGGTCGGACCAGCGCTGCAATGTATGGAAAAAGGAATGAATCCAGAGTATTTAGGTCTGGCTATTGCAGCGGCACTGGCATTCGACTATCCCGAGGATGCGGAGTCCGCACAGATACAAGCAAGCCTGAAAGAGTTTGGATGGGAAAATACATTACACAATTGTACCGGCATTCCGGCAGGTCATCCTCTTGAGGAGATCGTGCGCGCACAGGCACGCAGATTGAAGGAATGGTCAGGTAGCCATTGAGAGAGGCTGGTGTTACGATGTCCCAAAAGATCACAGGTGTAAAAGCTTCAGCAGGTATAGCCATTGGCAAGGCGTTTTTACTGACAACGCCCGATTTACAGATCAATACCGTAGCGATTGAAGATCCGGCGAGTGAAATCCAACGCTTTCAAGAGGCATTGGCTCGAGCAAAAAATGATTTGGAGGACATCGTTCTGCGCGTGGAGCGGGAGATGGGGACGGATCATGCAGACATTTTCAAAGCTCACCTGCTCGTCTTGGAAGACCCGGAACTAGTCGATACCGTCAAAGATAAAATCTCAAATGAAAAGACAAACGCCGAAAGTGCTTTGAATGATGTCGCGCAAGCATTCATCGGACTTTTCGAGCAAATGGATAACGAATACATGCGGGAGAGAGCAGCAGATATTCGTGACGTGACCAAACGTGTACTTTCTTACTTACTTGGGGTACCGTTTGCAGGACTTGGTGAGCTGACAGAGGAAGTAATCATTGTAGCGGATGATTTGACGCCCTCCGATACGGCCCAATTAGACCGTCGCTATGTCAAAGGCTTCGTCACGGATATTGGTGGACGAACCTCGCATTCTGCGATTATGGCACGTTCTCTGGAGATTCCTGCTGTTGTCGGAACACAAGGGATCACTCGTGCAGTTCAGCCCGCGACGCTCATCATTCTCGATGGGCATGAAGGAATCGCGATTATCGACCCGAGTGAAGAAGAGATCGCTGTCTACAAACGCAAGCAGGCTGATTACGAAGCGCAAAAAGCCGAACTGGCGAAGCTTGTGAACAATAAAACGGTCACGTTGGACAATCATCATGTCGAGCTTGCCGCCAATATCGGAAGTCCTGAAGATGTTGCTGGGGCAAACGCCAATGGTGCTGAAGGTGTCGGGCTGTTCCGCACTGAATTTCTGTACATGGGACGAAATGATTTTCCGACGGAAGATGAGCAATACATTGCGTACAAGCACGTGCTGGAGCATATGGGCGACCGCCCGGTGGTTATTCGCACATTGGACATTGGCGGGGACAAGCATCTCTCTTACTTGGCTTTGCCAGAAGAAATGAACCCGTTTCTTGGACATCGCGCCATCCGGCTGTGTCTCGACAACCAAGGACTGTTTCGTACGCAGCTGCGTGCTCTATTGCGCGCAAGTGTACACGGCAATCTGAAAATCATGTTTCCGATGATTGCGACACTGGAGGAGTTCCGCCAGGCGAAAGCGATTTTGGAGGAAGAGAAAAAATCATTGGTAGATCGTGGAATTGTAGTATCCGATCAGTACGAAGTGGGTATCATGATTGAGATCCCTGCTGCGGCACTGATGGCCGATCAATTTGCACGCGAAGTTGACTTTTTCAGCATTGGAACCAATGATTTAATTCAATACACAATGGCAGCCGACCGTATGAACGAGAAGGTCGCTTATCTCTACCAGCCTTATCACCCTGCCGTTTTGCGCTTGCTGCACAACGTCATTAAAGCAGGGCACGCACAGAACAAATGGGTAGGAATGTGCGGAGAGATGGCGGGCGATCCAATCGCGATCCCGATTCTATTGGGAATGGGTCTGGATGAATTTAGTATGAGTGCAGGGAGCATTTTGCCTGCGCGAGAACAGCTGAGTCGTTTGAACGTGGAGGACGCAGCGAAACAGATTGATACGATTTTACAGATGAGCACTTCTGCACAAGTAGAGGCGTTCGTGAAGGAATGGCTTGAGAGAGTGTAGTAAAGGAGGCATATCAGAATGGTAGAGAAAAAAATAGTGGTTCAATTGGCGCACGGCCTGCATGCACGTCCTGCTGCGAATTTTGTGAAGGTGGCCACGACATTTTCCAGCGAAATTAAAATCATCAAAAATGAGAAAAATGTAAATGGCAAGAGCATCATGGGAATTATGGCAGCAGCGATTGGAAAAGGGGAAGAAATTACCCTGATCACGGATGGTGTCGATGAACAAGAAGCGATGGCAGCATTGGAAAAAGCATTGACTGAAAAGGAATAGCGAAAAGAAAAGGAAAGACGATAAGCCCCTCAAAAATTGAGGGGTTTTTCTGTTGTTCCGGGAAGTTCAAGTAGACAGAAGGTGTGCAAAAGGGTGCGAAAAGGGTGTCAGTCGCTTCTGGGCTCGTTGTTCTTCTAAAAGCAGCTCCATTTTCAGGCGGACGCGCTCCGAGTGTGTGGTTTTGTAGAGCAGGATTACCAAATTCCGTATTTCTAAAGGATCGGTCGTGAGATTGTACAATTCGTAATCAGTCATTGTGGGGTTGTATACATCCTCGGCAAAATAGCGGGAGTATTTCCATAAAGCGCTGTGCCCGGCGGAATACATGTAGGCGAGGACCGTTTCAATCCGATTCGGAGGGATGACAGAGTCATAGGGTTGGTGCTGCACACTCACTTGATGCTGTCCTTTTGTCACATCGTCGTCCGTCATGAAGTAGATCGGCTCGCTGGAGATAGATTCCGTATCGTGAGACAAGATGAGGGGAGTAAGATCACGACCGACAAGCGGGCGTACCTCGCTATGTGTATAAATCAGCTCCTCACTAAGCCTATCTGTGTCTGCTCCAGCCATCCCGAGTAGTGTCGGAAGAATATCCACATGACTGGTTAACAGCTCTGTGGAGGTTGCGTGTGGAAAAAGGAGTGGGTTGTGGATAATCAGAGGAACGTGAATCGCCTCTTCATAGGCACAGTACCATTTTTGATGCAGATTGCCGTGAGCGCCCAACAATTCGCCGTGATCGGATGTGAACACGACGAGTGTCTCGGGATAAAACGAGCAGGAGGCGAGTGCTTCAAGAACACGCATCACTTCCCGATCGGCGTTTTTCTGGAGCTGATAGTACAGTCTTCGATAATGGGCTTGGTCCGAAATGGGCTGGAACGCTTGTGGATATACCTCCCGATAACTCGCTTGGCAGCGCGGTTTTGTCGCAAGTGATTCGTGCTGAGTAGGGGGCGGGGCAACTGTGGGAACGGACTTATCCACATGGAAGCGAAAAAACGGTGTGCCCGCAGAGATATCCCCATAGATCGCGATGTCATGTGGATTGACGAAAGACGCCACGATCAGCCAAGGATGGTAGCTTTCAACGGAGTTTTTTTTCAGGTCCAGTGCATGGAGCAGCTCTATGACTTCGCTGCTGTATACCACATCACGACCATTTACTCCGATGGCTGCGGACGAACCGGAGTTATGCGGCGCTATTCCATGCGGTTCAGGCCCTATCCAACTGGAAAAGCCATAGCCGTCCAGCCGATCAGCAAGCAAGTATAAGCGCTCTTTATCTGGATCAGGAACTCCCGTTATAGGGGTATAGCTGGGGATAGGAAAGTGGGTGCCCGGTACCCAGATGTCGGCATCGGATATATGCCACTTGCCTTTATAGAAACACCGATAGCCCGCTTGACGAAAATAATTTCCCATCGTCGGGACGGTATTGCGATCAAGCCAGAACATGTCGCTGTCGGGAGATCGTTTAGCGGCACCGCTGGTCTGGGTGACGCCGTGCAAAGAGGGATACTGACCGGTGAACAGGGTAGCTCTGCTAGGGCAACAGGCTGTGGAGCCAACGTAATGACGCTTGAACTCCAACCCATGCTCTCGCAAAAAAGCATGAGCGTGGAGTGTATCCTCGCTCCATTCGCGTATCGCAGGCTCTTCATAAACAGGGGGAAACCGTTCCTGATCCACAATGATGAACAAGATGTTCGGTCGTCTCCTCAACCATTTTCTCGACATATAGATCCCCCTTGGCAAAGATGTACACATCTTTATCAACATATGGGGATAAAGTTTGTCCTTATCCACAAAAAAACTCGCCGATTATCAAGAAATCGGCGAATTCGAATTCGAATATTTGGTTATCCACAGCTATTTATACCAATACAAAGGAGAGTACCGATAAAAGAATCGAAGTAATACTCATGGCAATCAGTGGGCGCGCCGCTTTTGTCCGCAGTGCACGCAGATTGACATTGAGGCCAAGCCCGACCATAGCCATGGTGAGCACAAAGGTTGTGACATTGGCGACGCCATTATGGAACGCTTCTGAGACAGGAATGGATGTGCCGAGAACGTAGCTTCCAAAAACACTCATGGCGAGGAAGCCGATCAGGAACCAAGGGAATTCAATCTTGGTGCCACTTTGTAATTTCCCGGAGCGTTTCATCCAAACCATCAGGATAAAACAGAGCGGAACCAACAGGAGCACACGCCCCAATTTTGCCAGCAGTGCAATGGCTAGCCCATCTTGACCCGCTGGTGCAGCAGCCAATGCGACATGGGCAATCTCGTGCAGACTAATTCCTGACCACATGCCGTATTCGACCGCGGACAGGGGAAGAAATGGACGCAGGATCGTGTAGGCAACAGCAAATAGGGTTCCGACGAGTGCGATCATTCCTACCCCGATGGCGGTATCTTCATCCTTGGCGGCAATGATAGGCGAAACGGCTGCAATTGCCGCTGCTCCACAGACGCCTGTACCGACTCCGAGCATGAGGGAGAGGGAAGAGTCTGCTTTCAACCACTTGGCTATTAGCATCGTAACCGCGATGGCAAAGATAATGACACCAGCGTCATAGACGAGAAGCCCGAGGCCTTCATTCAAGACGACGTCGATATTGAGCTTAAGACCGTACAAAATAATAGCCAGACGCAGTAAACGTTTGGCGGAAAATTGAATCCCTGATCGCAATACTTCCGGATATCCACGAAAATGCCGGTATGCGACCGCGATCAGGATCGAACAGGCGAGGGGGCCGACTTGTTGAAAGCCAGGTATTTTCGCTAAGCCGTAGCCTGTCAGGGCGATGAAAAAAGTAAAAGCGATTCCAGCCATCCACAGTGAGAAGGATGCGGGGTTGCTTTCGTTGTTTTTTGCGGTCTGTACGCCGGCATTGCTTTCATTCAATGGCACGCTGCTTTTGATCGGAGTTGCCATTGCCATCACTCCTCGAAAAGATTTACAAACTCAGCATACGGCAACTGTTATAATAAGAAAAATAAATCATTGCGATGATCATCATAAGTGAAATGAATGGTTAGTGGTGGAAAGGAGAGTGAAGGCAGTTGGATCAGCATTTGCTCGTGTTCGTGACCGTTGCAGACAGACAGAACTTTTCCCGAGCGGCAGAAGAGCTCCATATGACGCAGCCTGCCGTTAGTCAGTATATTCATGCGCTCGAGCGCACGATAGGGACAAAGCTCCTGGAGCGAAGCAACAAATATGTTCGCTTGAATAAAGCGGGGGAGATTGTCTATCATCACGCTCGGGAGATCTTGGGCTTGTACACGCGGATGCAGAGCCTCGTGGATGATTTGATGAATACGCCAAGCGGGCATTTGACTATTGGCGCCAGCTACACATATGGAGAGTATGTGCTGCCTCATGTCATTGCGCGTCTTCGTCAGTATTACCCAATGATTACCCCCACGATTACGATTCACAATTCCACAGTCATTGCTGAGCTGGTGGCGAAGCGACAACTCGACGTCGGGATTGTTGAGGGGGAGTATGTGGACGAAAAAATGTGCGTGGAGCCGTTTGCTGATGATCGTATGTATTTGATTGCTTCTCCAGAGCATCGATTGGCTGGGCAGTCTGAGATCAGCATTGACGAGCTGATGAAGGAAACGTGGATTGTGCGGGAAGAAGGGTCAGGCACGAGGGAAGCGGCTGAAAAAATGTTTCGCCAACTGCAATTCACACCGCAAAAGCGAATGGAGTTCGGCAGTACACAGGTGATCAAGGAATCAGTGGAGGCTGGTCTGGGAATCAGCTTACTGTCTTATTGGGCCATCCGCAAGGAACGCAAGCTCGGCACGCTCTGCACATTGAAGGTGACGGGGACACCGGTTACCCGTGACTTTTCGCTCGTCACGAAATCCGACGAGTTTCACACCAAAGCATTGGACATCTTCATGGATCTTATCCGCACACATGTGCCGGAGGGGGCCCATACATAAAAGAGGAAGCGGCACGTTCGGTACGTGCTGCTTCCTCCTTTTTATTTCAAGCGGACGAGGTCTGGATGGGCGAGTGAAAGACGAAAGGTTGTTCCTTCTGGAGAAGTCCGAATCAATTCGACATTTCCGTTGTGTGCTTTTGCTAATAGTCGGGAGATCGTCAGGCCAAGCCCCAATCCCTGTTTCTTTTTGCGTTTGCTATCGCCGCGATAGTACCGTTCGAAAATGAATGGAACCTCTGACTCAGGAATCCCTTTTCCATTGTCGGTCACGTCGATGGAGAGGAAGTCGCTTTGATTATGGACACCGATCTCGATCTGCGTTGCATTTGCAGCAGCGCTGTTCCCTAATAAATTGAGCAAAATTTGTTTAACATGTGATTCATCGCCGATCCATACGATTTCTGGTCCAGTCGGGTTAACTGTCACAGATACGTCTGCAAATGAAGGCAAGGTTTGCACCTGTGCGACTATCTGATTTAACGTGCTGTCGATTTGAATGGATTGCTTTTCGACGAATACCTCACCTGCTTCCATTGAAGAAAAGTCGAGGAGGTCATTGACCATTGTCTGGAGTCGCTTGGCTTCGTCCATGCTGATTTGCATGAATTCATCCGCATCTGCACCTTTCACGACGCCGTCTTTGACCGCTTGAATCATCCCGCGGATCGAGGTGACAGGGGTACGTAGCTCATGGGAAACACCAGCCAAAAGGTCGGTGCGCATCCGCTCTAGTTGTCCAAGCCGTTTCGCCATATCGTCAAAGGAATGAATCAGCTGACTGATTTCCGCTTCTTTGATTTTGGAAGAATTGGGCAAGGACGGCGTGTAATTCCCGCTGGATATTTGCTCTGCCGCTATTGCCAACTGCCGCAAGGGCTGTGTTAACGAGCGAGAAAGTACATAGACGATGGCCCAACCGCACAAAGTGATGATTCCGATGGAAACCATGATCGTGATATAGGTGTGGACCAAATCATTGTTAAGGGGGGTACTGACGTAATAAGTGCCTGCGACTGCATTGTGTTCATAGTAAGGGACACCTACACGCAGCCAGGTAGCTCCCTTTGTGGCAACGACCTCCCGTATTTCCTTTGTTTTGTCCACAGGCTGGGCAGGAGTAGGCAACTGCGCAACGGTAACGGTCGTCGTCTGATTCAGCATATCCTTCTTGAACGTCTTGCCCGCATCATCGTAAATCTGTACCACGTGATCGATTGGGACAGTCGGCATGACTCGAAATGCGATCATGGCGGTATTGGCTGCGGGTGTTGCGGTGTCAGGAATAGCCGGAGACGCAGGGCCAGTCACACCAGTGACAGCCTGACTAGAAACACCAACTGTTGTTTGTGCCAAATCCTCTATCTTTACAGAAGAAGTCGAGGTGCTCTTGGCAAGCAACACCTTGGTATACGAATCAGCGAGTAACTCTGTTCTTGCTTCCAGTACTTCAAACTGTTGTTCTGTAGCTGCTTTATTAATCCAATAGATGCCAAAAAAGCCGATACCAAAAAGAATGACCGATAATATCAAGGCATAGCGCCACGTCCAGTAACGCAAGAGCGGTACAGCAGTTCTAGTAGAAGTAGATCGTTTAGTAAACACGCAGGCTATACCCCATTCCTCTGATTGTGCTGATTTCCCCTTCGGAAGTCGGCCAAGGCAGCAAGCTTTTGCGCAAGCGCTTCACTGCGGTATCCACAGAGCGATCGCCCCCTTCAAAATCCATTCCCCACACCTGATCCAGCAACTGATCTCGGCTGAAGCATTGGTTCGGATGTCGCGCCAGGAAAACGAGCAGTTGCCAATCCCGTGGCATCATGGCAAGGGGTGTTTTCCCGATCAAGGCATTTTGGGCAGTAACATCTATGGAAAGTGTCCCGAGTCTGATCGTATCTGCTTCGGCGATATAAGAGGAACGGCGGAGCACAGCTTGTACACGGGCGAGCACTTCTTCTGGATCAAATGGCTTGGCGATGTAATCATCTGCACCTTGTGCCAGCCCTTGGAGCTTGTCCGGCACGGTACCGCGAGCTGTGATAATAATGACCGGGCAACTGCCGTATTGGCGAATCTGATCGAGTATATCCAAGCCGTCATGATCGGGCAGCATCAGGTCAAGTAGGACAAGATCTGGTTTCCAGGAGAAAAAAGTCGGAATTGCCTCGTGATCACCCTCGTTCCATTTTACTTCATAGCCCGCTCGTTCCAGGTAGACCTGGACAAGTCGGGCAATCGGCATTTCATCCTCGATGAGTAGAATTCGTTTCACGAAGAAACACCTCCTATCTATCTCAAGTCAATTTGTACTTATCATAGCAATGATAGACATCATTTTGACTGACATCATTTGTAAAAAATGTTCTTGTTCAGTTGTTTAGCATAATGGAGTTTTGTGTCCGTTGAATGGCGAAGGGCATAACTAAACCTCTGGCAGTTTCCTGCTAGAGGTTTTTGTGTGTGCTTGAAAGGCAACGCTTATTTTTTGATGGTAGGTACTGCGACTGTTGTACCTTTTGTGATCTTGCCTTCTTTTTCGAGCTGTTTGATCAATTCGTCAACGGTGATTCCTTTCTCTTTTGCCAATTGCTCCAAACTGATTGCTGGTTTAGTAAAGGAAGCTGCTTCACCAGTGGCGATCGCGCCTTCTTTTTCAAGCTGCTTGATCAACTCTTCCACAGAGATGCCTTTTTCTTTTGCTACTTCTTCCAGATTGATAGTTGTCGTGGAAGCATTCATTGCCAGCTTGCCTTCTTTTTTAAGCTGCTTGATCAACTCTTCTACGGAGATGCCTTTTTCTTTCGCCATTTCTTCCAGATTCATAGCAGGGTCCAGAGCGATGAATGCTCCGCCGTCCTGGTTTTCAGGATCGAGAGAAATGACTGCGAAGCCCTGAATCGTGCCGTCTGGGTTGCTGGTAGCTGTTGCTTCCGTCAGTTTTCCTTCTTCTTTAAGCTGCTCGATCAACTCTTCTACGGAGATACCTTTTTCTTTCGCCATTTCTTCCAGGTTCATCATCTTACTGTTATCGCTGTTGCCATCGAATTTCATGAAGGAGAAGCTCGTTGTCAGATCGCCGTCTTTCGTGATAGTAGCTGCTCCTTTCGTCAGTTTGCCTTCTTTTTCAAGCTGCTTGATCAACTCTTCCACAGAGATGCCCTTTTCCTTTGCCATTTGCTCCAGGTTAAAAATCGGTTTGTTAAGAGCATCTGTACCATCTTTGGTCACCATTTTCAGTGGAGCAGAAGAACCAGTCGTTTTCGCTGATTCATTTGCCGCAAACGCGGAACCTGCCATTGCGGATACTGCCAAAGCCATAACTGTCATTGCCATTTTCTTTTTCATTGTAAAATTCCTCCTTGGGGTTCTGTATATGGTGTTGAGCCATGTTTGTGGGCTTGCCCGTCTCGGCTACAACACAAATGTAACGGGAGCGTGTGTCCGTAATATGACCGGAATATGGAAAAGTGACGGAATGCCGAAAAGGCTTGCATACAACAGTGGCTGAAGACGGTGGACTTACGCTATAAATTGAAATGTATATAGGAATACCCCTGACAGCATCGCGTCAGAGGTATTTGTTTTCGTTATTTGACAGTGTTCCTATATCACAATTGACGTACGGTTTATTTTTGGGAGACAGGCGTTACTGTTTCGCCCCGTGTGATGCCTTCTTTTTCAAGCAGCTTGATCAACTCTTCCACGGAGATGCCCTTTTCTTTTGCCATTTGCTCCAAGCTGATTGCAGGTTGAATAAAGGAAACTGCTTTACCCTGTGTGAATTTACCTTCTTTTTCAAGCTGCTCGATCAACTCTTCCACAGAGATGCCTTTTTCTTTCGCCATTTCTTCCAGGCTGATCATCTTACTGTTAATGCTGTAGGCATCGAATGGAATGAGGGAGAAGCTAGTTGTCAGATCGCCGTCTTTCGTGAAAATTGCTTCTTTCGTCTTCGCTGGTTCACTTGCCGCAAACGCGGAACCTGCCATTGCGGATACTGCCAAAGCCATTACTGCCATTGCCATTTTCTTTTTCATTGTAAAATTCCTCCTTGGGGTTTTGGAAGATAGTGTTGAGCCATGCCTGCGGGTTTGCCCGTCACGGCTGCAACTCAAAGATAACGGGGGCGTGTGTCGGGAAAATGACCAGAATATGGAAAATTGACAGAATGCCGAAAACACTTGCATACAATAGTGGCTGAAGACGGTGGACTTACGCTATAAATTGAAATGCATGAGGAATACCTCTGACAACATCGCGTCAGAGGTATTTGTTTTCGTTATTTGACAGTGTGCTTGTATCACAATTGACGTACGGTTTATTTTAGGGAGGCAGGTGCTACTGTTTCGCCCCGTGTGATTTTGCCTTCTTTTTCAAGCTGCTTGATCAACTCTTCCACGGAGATGCCCTTTTCTTTTGCCATTTGCTCCAAACTGATTGCAGGGTGAGTAAAGGAAGCTGCTTCACCAGTGGCGATCGTGCCTTCTTTTTCAAGCTGCTTGATCAACTCTTCCACAGAGATGCCTTTTTCTTTCGCTACTTCTTCCAGATTGATAACTGCCGTGGAAGCATACATTGCCAGCTTGCCATCTTCTTTAAGCTGCTCGATCAACTCTTCTACGGAGATGCCTTTTTCTTTCGCCATTTCTTCCAGATTCATAGCAGGGTCCAGAGCGATGAATGCTCCGCCGTCCTTGTTTTCAGGATCGAGAGAAATGACTGTGAGGCCTGGATTGGTGCCGTCTGGGGAGCTGGTAGCAACTCCTGTCATCACCTTGCCTTCTTTTTTAAGCTGCTCGATCAACTCTTCTACAGAGATGCCTTTTTCTTTCGCCATTTCATCCAGGTCGATCGGCTTACTGTTATCGCTGTTGGCATCGAATGGAATGAAGGAGAAGCTAGTTGTCAGATCGCCGTCTTTCGTGATAGTAGCTGCGCCTTTCGTCAGTTTTCCTTCTTTTTCAAGCTGCTTGATCAACTCTTCCACAGAGATGCCCTTTTCCTTTGCCATTTGCTCCAGGTTAAAAATCGGTTTGTTAAGAGCATCTGTACCATCTTTGGTCACCATTTTCAGTGGAGCAGAAGAACCAGTCGTTTTCGCTGGTTCATTTGCCGCAAACGCGGAACCTGCCATTGCGGATACTGCCAAAGCCATAACTGTCATTGCCATTTTCTTTTTCATTGTAAAATTCCTCCTTGGGGGGTCTTTAGATTGTGGTGAGCCTTGTTTGCGGGCTTGCCCGTCTCGGCTACAACACAAATGTAACGGGGGTGTGTGTCCGTAATATGACCGGAATATGGAAAAGTGACGGAATGCCGAAAACGCTTGCATTTTTCTGTACCTTGTTCTACATTAGAGACAGGTAAAAGACCACGTAAATAGCGTGTAATCTTCTACCCACAAGTGAATAATCAAAAGGCAAAGGTGCCCTTGAACACGGCTTATTTTTTCGTGTTTAGGCACCTTTTTTTACTTTTGATCAGGGATGTTGTCTTGAAAGGAGTGACACGCATGGAAAAACCAATTCGAGCGACGCCGCTTGCGATCCGACTGATTCCCAATGTCGATCCTCAATTTGCGGAGAAGCTGAACCTGCCTTCCCATATTCGCAGTCTGGGTCTTTTGACCTCAACGATTGACGATGTGGGGTATACGGCCATTGATGAAGCGACCAAAAGTGCAGCGGTGGAAGTTGTGTATGCCAAGTCGTTTTATGCAGGCTCAGGCCATGCGTCTGGACCGTTGTCCGGGGAGTTCATCGGGATGATCGGAGGCGCGACGCCATCGGAGGTGCAGAGCGGACTGGATGCAGCCGTTGCATTTATGGAAAGCGGAGCATGCTTTTACTCTTTGAATGATGAAGGGACGCATGCGTATTACGCCCATGTTGTGTCGCGGACGGGCAGCTACTTGTCTCAAACCGCCGGAATTCGCGAAGGTGAGCCGCTTGCTTACTTGATCGCTCCGCCGCTGGAGGCCATGTATGGTATTGATGCCGCCCTCAAGGCTGCAGATGTACAAATGGTTCAATTTTTTGGTCCACCGACAGAAACGAACTTTGGGGGAGCACTACTCACTGGCAGCCAATCGGCCTGCACGGCAGCCGCCGATGCTTTTGCCGAGGCCGTAAGAAGTGTCGCCAAACAGCCTGTCAAACGATAATAGGGATTTTTCCTCTTGAAGGGGAGGTAATGTAAATGCGCGCTACAACATATTCACTCGGCATGATCGAGACGCTGGGCTTGCCTGCTCTCATCGCTGCCGCAGACGCTGCTGCCAAGGCGGCAGACGTCAAAGTTGTTTCTTATGAAGGAGCGGACGCAGGAATCGTCACTTTATACGTGATCGGGGATGTATCTTCGGTTATGGCAGCAGTAGATGCTGGCGCCGACGCAGCTCGACGTGTCGGAAGATTGCTGCACTCACACGTGATTCCACGTCCTGACGAAAATGTTCCAAGAATGATTAAAAACCTGCTAAAACCGGAAGTGAAAGAAGAGGTTAAGGCAGAGCCGGCTAAAGCGCCAGTGTCCGGATTGCAAGATCAATCCATCAATGACCTGCGAAAAATGGCGCGTTCGTATGCGGACTTCCCGCTGACAACGAACGAAATCAACATGGCGAAGAAAGAAGATCTCATTCGTCTGTTGGAAGAGAAACAAGGCGGAGGTGACAAAGCCTAATGACACTCGACGCTGATCTGTATTCCATACAGGAAGTGCGTACCTACCTCGCACAAGCGAAGGAAGCACAGGCCAAGTTCGCTACTTACAGCCAAGAGCAAGTTGACCGGATCATCGAAGCCATGTCCAAAGCGGGCGTGGAGCATGCGGATCGACTCGCAGCTATGGCTGTAGAAGAAACGGGCTTTGGTAACGTTCCAGACAAACGGATGAAAAACCTGTTTGCTGCGCAAGATGTGTACGCATCTGTAAAAGACGTAAAAACAGTTGGCATCATCCGTAAGGACGAAGAGAACAAAGTGTGGGAAGTGGCGCAGCCATTCGGAATCGTAGCTGGTATCGTACCTTCCACCAATCCGACGTCCACGGTTATCTATAAATCGATGGTCTCCCTCAAGGCGAGAAATGCGATTGTCTTCAGCCCGCATCCGTCGGCAGCCAAGTGTACGCTGGAAGCAGCGCGACTGATGGCGCAGGTGGCAGTAGCGGCTGGAGCACCAGAAGGCTTGATTCATTGCGTTACCAAGCCTACGCTTCCAGCGACAAACGAATTGATGAAGCACAAGCTGACCAATTTGATTCTCGCGACTGGCGGAACGCCGATGGTACGCGCAGCGTACAGCTCCGGTAAGCCTGCATACGGTGTGGGACCTGGTAACGTTCCGGTCTACGTCCACCACAGTGCTGACTTTGCTGCTGCTGCCAAGCGCATCGTGCAGAGCAAGACGTTTGACTATGGTACGATCTGCGCTTCTGAGCAAGCATTGGTAGTGGAAGAATCCATGAAGCACCAATTGATTGCTGCCCTGAAGCGTGAAGGCGCCTACTTCCTGAACGAGCAAGAGAAGGAAAAGGTAGCTGCCATCGTCACGATAAACGGCTCGCTGAACGCGAAGATCGTAGGCCGCTCTCCGCATGTGATCGCTCAAATGGCGGGTATTACCATCCCAGCTGATACGCGTGTCCTGGTTGCGGAGGAGAACAATGTAGGTAAAGCATATCCGATGTCCGTTGAAAAACTGGCTCCGGTCCTTGCTCTCTACACGGTTCAAGGCGACAGCGAAGCATTTGCCCGTTGCCGCGAATTGCTGGAGCATGGTGGTCTTGGACATACAGCGGGTATTCACGCCCAGGATGACAATGTCATCGCAGCGTATGGTCAAGCAATGCCAGCATCTAGAATTCCGGTAAATACGGGTACGACCTTCGGAGGAATTGGTGCAACGACTGGCGTACAACCAGCGTTCACACTTGGATGCGGTTCTTTAGGGGGCAACGTCACTTCCGATAACATCGGTGCGAAGCATATGTTCAACATCAAGCGTGTTGCGTTTGGCATCAAAGAAATGCCGCAATCAACGCCAGCACCAGCAGCTCCTGCGACACAAGCGGAAGAAGCTGTCCTACAGGCTGTCTCTTCTATGAACGTTGGCTTGAGCCGCGATGAGATCAAAAACATCATCAAATCCGTGTTAACAGAAATGACGACTTAGAGTCGTAAAACACTAAAATTTTGGAGATATAATTAAGGAGGAAATGAAAATGGCTGGAGAAATGTCCGCATTGGGAATGGTAGAAACAAAAGGTTTGGTAGGAGCAGTTGAAGCTGCTGACGCAATGGTAAAAGCAGCGAACGTAAAACTGATCGGTAAAGTACACGTAGGTGGCGGTCTCGTGACTGTTATGGTACGTGGTGACGTAGGTGCAGTAAAAGCTTCCACAGACGCAGGTGCCGCTGCTGCTGAAAAAGTAGGAGAACTCGTATCTATTCACGTAATTCCACGCCCTCATGGAGACATTGAACTGATCCTGCCTAAACTCGAAGGATAATAAATCCCTATGGCAGTGATTACAGAAGCATCCTTGAGAGCGATGCATAAGTCAGGCATTCCAAACCCCTTTCTCGTTGAGAAAGGGGATAAAATAACACCAGCAGCGGCAGATTTCTTGAAAGGAAGAGGGATTCAAGTGAAACAAGTTGATCAGAACCAGCAGCCTTCCACCAATCAAGCTGCCGAGGCAGTGCGAGAAATTCCTTTGGGCGTATCTAACCGTCACATTCATTTGTCGCAAGCAGATGTCGAGAAGCTTTTCGGAGCCGGACATCAATTGACGCCAATGCGTGATTTGTCGCAACCGGGCCAGTTTGCTTGCCAAGAAACAGTTACCATCGTGGGACCAAAAGGCAGCATCCACGGGGTTCGCGTTTTGGGACCAGCTCGTGGCGCGACACAAGTGGAAATTTCCAGAACAGACGGCTTTGCGGTAGGTGTTCAGGCACCTGTGCGTATGTCTGGAGATATTGAAGGAACACCAGGTATGGTACTCGTTACGGCAAAAGGGACAGTCGTGATGGACAAAGGCGTAATCGTAGCGAAGAGCCACGTTCATATGTCTCCGGCAGATGCCGAGCAATATCAAGTGAAGGATGGCGATTCGCTGATTCTGGCGACGCAAAGCGATCGTCCTATCATCTATCCAGATGTAGTCGTTCGTGTACATCCGCAGTTTGCACTTGATTTCCACGTTGATACGGATGAAGGAAATGCCGCTAATTTGAAAACGGGCGACCGGGTAAAAGTGATCGGCAAGAACGGGCAATTTTACTCCGGCTAACGGAGGTTGAGCTTGATGGACATCAGAGAAATGGTGGCGTCGATTACAAAAGAAATTTTGCAGTCGATGAATACGGAAAAGCAAAGCACAGCGCCTCGTGTCCTGTACGTTTTTTGCGACAGCCAGGCTCATGAGGCGTTTCAGGATCATTTTATCCAACTGAAAAACCACGGGATCTGCCATGACATTCTCTTCCTGGACGGAGAAACCTCCTCTTGGTTGGGAATGCACAAGATCGAATGTGGGGGAGCAGGCAGAATCCTTACAGCAGATGAGTACGCTCCTGCTCCGTTGGAAGTGCCGAAAGATTATGTCGGTATCGTGATTCCTGAAATCGATTTGGATAATGCAGCAAGAATTGCTTCCGGTCTAAAAGGAACGATCAAAGCGGAAATCGTCTTTTCCGCATTGGTGACGGGTAAATTCGTCATCGCTGGTTCCGATGTGCCAGGAATCAAGCGCGCAGACCGTCGTACCCTGCAAACATTGACACTGACACCTGCTTATGAAAAGCTGTTCAACCGTCACGTTGAGGGCATGAAAGAACTGGGTGTGGAGTTTGCTGAGCAACGCCGTCTGGCTGATCGCGTGGTTTCGAAGCTGAAGTCTCAGCTGCAAAAAGTGGAGACTACTACCAAGACAGAACAACCGACATTGACTCCTTTGGATGAGCAAGAAGCCGTCTTTTCCGGGAAGCTGTTGACAGCGGATTGGATCAGATCTCAGCCTGAGCTTCGCGATACGACTTTGATCGTGAAAAAAGGTGCAATTGTTTCTCCGCTTGCTTATGACAGCATGAGAGAACGCGGCATTACGGTCAGCTATTTAGGAAAAGGGTGATCGCATGTTTTTGGGAAAAGTGATCGGCAGCGTCTGGGCCACGCAAAAAGAAGCAGGTATGGAAAATCTCAAGCTCATGGTGGTTCAGCCGATTGATTGGCGTGGCGAAGAAGGCGGACAAACCGTTATCGCAGCGGACAGGATCGGTGCGGGAATCGGGGAGCAGGTTATCGTCTCTCGTGGGACGCCTGCCCGAATCCTTTTCTCCGGCACCAGTGTGCCGATCGATGCGATCATCGTAGGCATTGTGGATTCGTTTGAGGTGCCGGGTGCCGCAGGAAGAGAGGAATAGGAATGGAACAGGAACGTTCACGAGTCATCCAGGAATTCGTACCAGGGAAACAGGTCACGTTGGCTCATGTAATCGCAAACCCTGACCCAATGCTCTATACCAAGCTAGGTATCAATGAGGCTGGTGCGATCGGCATCTTGACTTTGACGCCTACCGAAACAGCCATTATTGCCGCAGATATTGCGACAAAGGCTGCTGGCGTCGAGCTTGGGTTTCTCGATCGTTTTACAGGTTCACTGATTGTCGTAGGAGATGTATCTGCTGTTGAAATGGCAGTCGAAGCGGTCAATCAGGTGCTGAGCGAAAAACTGCGGTTTACACCGGCCTTGGTGACGAAATCATGACCGGCCGTGTAATGATTATCGGTGCAATTGAAGCAGGAAAGTCTTCTCTGGTGCGGGCGCTGTTCAATGACGAACAGCCTGCCCGGAAGACTCAAGCGCTCGAATATCGGGACTGGGCGATCGACACTCCGGGTGAGTACAGCGAAAACCCGATGTTTTATCGCACGCTTATGGCTACCTCTCTTGAGGCGAAGGTCATTGTGATGGTGCAGGATGCTACGCGGGAACGCAATTATTTCCCTCCTGGCTTTTCGCAAGGGTTTCCGCAATCGTGCATCGGGGTCATTACCAAAATGGATCATCCTGATGCAAATGTGGAGAGAGCAGAACAATTCCTGCGTCAATCGCTCGGCAATGCGAGAATTTTCCGGACCTCCTCGCTAACAAGTGAGGGAGTATCAGAATTGCGAGCGTATTTGCAAGAAATTGTAAACGAGTAAGAGTGATTAACCAGTATTACACCCCTTTCCGCCGTAGCGTGTCTGTGAGAAAATGAGGTCATATCAACTCCTAGCAGGTGAAAAGAGGTTCACATGCAATCAATACGAGAAGTGTGCAAAGCGTCCACGACGTTGAGTGATGACGACATTCGGATTGTGGAGGATCTGGCTTCCAAGCTTCAGATTTTTGCTGATCTGTCTCAAGCGGACATGTTTATCGATTGTCCGACGGTAGATCGGAGCGCTGCGATGGTAGTCGCACAAGCTGCACCGAGTACGGCACGCTCTATGTACAGTGGATCGGTCGTAGGGCATTTGGCGACGGCGATTAATGAGCCGGCCGTTATGTATTGTCTGACTACAGGCAAGCCCGTCATCGGTTCACGTGGGGTTTCACAGGAGCAGGTCGTGATGCGACAAAGCGTCGTACCCATCACGAATGCAGCTGGAAAAACAATCGGGACCTTGATAACTGAACAAGATATATCCAAACAGGTGGAACAGGAAAAGAACGTTGAAATGCTCAAGGAAACAACGGAGCAATTAAGCGAGACGCTCATCCAGTTTGCTGTGCCTGATTTGCCCATTTCGTCGCTTTTGCACGAGGGCATGATTTTGTTTGATCAGAGTGGGGTTATCACGTACGCCAATGGTCGTGCCCACAAGCTGCTCTCCTTGATTGGCTTTGAACGGCCGGAAAAAGGCGAGAGCATCGAACGTATTTTTTCCTGGAGAGTTACCCCGGAGAATTTTGTACGCAACGGGGGTTATATTCAGGAGGAGCTGTCAAAAGGCAAACATTTTATCATGATGAAAGCGGTTTCGTCCGTCCGCAAGCAAGACATCATTGGGGGATTCATTCTCCTGCGAGACATATCGGACATTCGGGAAAAAGAAAAGCAATTAATGATCAAATCCGCGGTGATCAAAGAGATTCACCACCGGGTCAAAAACAATTTGCAAACCATCTCTAGCCTGTTGCGCCTGCAAATGCGGCGTTCGCAGTCCAACGAGATTGAAAAGGTATACCGGGAAAGCATCAATCGCATCAACAGCATCGCCATTATTCACGAATACTTGGCACAGGATGGTCTGGAGCAGATTGACTTCAAAGAGATTTTAACCAAAATATCGAAAATAATCGTCTCTTCGATGAGACGTTCTGAGCAAGCTATACACGTTGTGGTGACGGGCGAGTCAGTGTATCTGCCGTCCAACAAAGCAACATCATTTGCCTTAATCGTCACCGAGCTGATTCAAAATTGCATGATTCATGGTTTCCATGAGCAGCAAGAAGGGAAAATCTCTATTGCACTGGTTGCCAAGGAAGACTTCGTTAGTTTGTCTGTGACAGATGACGGAGTAGGCATCGAGGACATGGAGCAAATCCACAAAAAGGGCCATCTCGGCCTGAAAATTGTCGATACGCTGGTCAGGGAAGACCTCGAAGGCACCATGCATTTCCGCAACACTGGGAACGGAACAGAGGTTACCATACTCTATCCGATCCAAAAGGAGGATGAAGATGACACAGCCGAAGATTATGGTGGTTGATGACGAGCCGATTATTCGCATGGATTTGCGCGAGATGCTCGAAAATGAAGGGTATTTAGTGGTTGCCGAGGCGAAAAACGGAGAAGAGGCAGTCTCACTGGCCCATCGTCACAAGCCCGATCTGATTATCATGGATGTGAAAATGCCTGTCTTGAATGGAATCAAGGCAAGCAGTATCATTCGTTCCTTTTCAGACAGTTCCATTCTTCTTTTGACGGCTTATAGCCAAAAGGAACTCGTCCAGGATGCCAGAAAAGCGGGTGTGACGGCTTACTTGGTGAAGCCGGTGTCGGAGGATGACTTGATTCCCGCAGTAGAAATCGCACTCAGTCAAAAGGAAAAAGTCGTTTCACTGAAGAAGGATATAAATGATCTGAAGCAAAAGATCGAGGATCGCAAGGCAGTGGAAAAGGCAAAAGGAAAGCTGATGAGTGCCCTATCCTTGGAAGAGGATGCGGCATACAAATGGATGCAGCAAGTAAGCATGCAACGGCGCATGCCGCTTGTGAAGCTGGCAGAGGAAATTTTGTCGGGCGAGCAGGCCATTTTTATACAAGGCTAGTACTGACGTTATCATAAAAAGCAGTGACAAGTAGATACGAAGAGAGCAAAGGCGCTTGAATCAGACCGGAAGCGAGGATCCGGCTGTTCAAGCGTTTTTTCGTAAGGCCCGTCTGACACGCCAATGGTTCAAGGAGGTTCATATGGACGAACAATGGATCCAAAGCGTCGGGATCGATGTGGGAACAAGCACGACCAAAATGATCGTAAGCCGATTGCGATTGGGTCGCATGTCCAGCACGTTTTCGCTGCCGCGTTATCAGATCGTGGAGCGACAATTGCTGTATGCGAGTGAAGTACATTCCACACCGCTCATCGGATTTGATGAAATCGACGCTGACGGAATCGGATCGATTCTTGCAGCCGAGTACGACAAGGCACAAATCAGCTTGTCTCAAATCAAGTCCGGGGCGGTCATCATTACCGGAGAAACAGCCAGCAAAAAGAACGCACAGCATATCGTTCATCTGTTGGCTGAACGCTCCGGGGATTTCGTGGTAGCGACAGCAGGTGCTGACCTCGAGGGCGTGCTGGCGGGCAAGGGCGCTGGTGCAGAAAAACGCTCGCAAGCCATGCAAGGTGTGATCGTCAATGTCGATATTGGCGGAGGAACAGCGAATGCAGCCTACTTCCAACGTGGCCGAGCGATTGCGACGGTTACGTTCCACGTCGGAGGAAGGCTGATCCGTCTCAGTCCGCAAGGTGTCGTTCAATACGTGTCGCCGAACATTCAACAATGGCTGTCGGCAAAAGGACTGCATATTCAAGTCGGACAGGAAATCGGATTCGCGCAGCTCACAGAGGTTGCCGAACAGCTAGGACGCAGCATGCTCGATTATTTGACGGGCAAAGAGCGCCAAGTATCGGGCTTGCTCGTAGTGGGACCGCATTTGCGCGATTCCATCCCTGTTGCTGAATTGACTGTCTCAGGCGGTGTGGGTCTGCTCATGAGCGGACCTCCCGTCCAAAATATTTCGGATGCGAGCCGATATGGCGATTTTGGCCCACTGCTCGGATATGTACTCCAGCAGGAGCGCGAAAAAGGAACGTATCCGGTACAGTGGCTAGACCCGGATCAAACGGTGCGGGCAACGGTAATTGGCGCGGGGATGCAGAGCACGGAGATTAGTGGTTCAACCGTGCATATCAAGCCGGAGCTGTTGCCGATCAAAAATATTCCGATTCTCAAGCTGGAGCTTACCGAGGAACAATTGGCAGATGCCACACGACTGCGACAGGAAGTGGCTTCGATCTACCAACTGGGTGAGCGTCTGTTTGAAAAAACGACAGGGATTCCTTTCGCACTCGCGATCTCCGGCATCGGGTACTGCTCGTACGCTCTACTGCAGACGCTGTCCCAGGAGCTGTCGGAGCAATACCGGGCAACTTTCCCCGAGAGCCAAACCATGGTCGTGATCTGTGAAACAGATATGGCGAAAGCGCTCGGGCAGGCCTTGGCGCTACGTTGCAAAGGGGCACCGGAAATCATTTGCATCGATCAGGTGCGTGTGGAATACGGCGATTACATCGATCTGGGTGAGCCGATCTCGGGAACGATCATTCCCGTCGTCGTCAAAACACTCGCGTTTGATGAAAGGCCGTAACGTAAGAAGGGGTGGACGTGATGAACACGAAAACGACTGTGCTTGGACAGACCTATCAATTTCGCGATTTGAAAGAGATTTTCGCGAAGGCAAATGAAGATAAATCAGGCGACCAGCTAGCTGGTATCGCCGCTGCTGATTCCCGGGAACGTGTAGCTGCCAAGCAAGTTTTGGCTGATCTGACATTGGCGGATATCCGCAACAATCCGATGGTTCCGGCAGAAGAAGACGAAGTATCGCGTGTGATCGAAGAAGGCATCAACGAAAAGATTTACAGCGAAATCAAAAACTGGAGTGTAGCTGAGCTGCGCGAGTACATCTTGAGCCATCAAGCTGGCGATAATGAACTCAAGCGAATCAGCCGCGGCTTGTCCAGTGAGATGATCGCAGCGACTGCCAAGCTCATGAGCAACCTGGACTTGATCACGGCTGCGTCCAAGATCAAAGTTGTGACGCATGCCAACACGGCAATCGGTCATAAGGGCGTATTGGCTTCTCGTGTACAGCCGAACCATCCATCCGATAACGTACAAGGAATCAAGGCATCCCTGTACGAAGGATTGAGCTACGGAATCGGCGATGCGGTTATCGGGATCAACCCGGTTATCGATACAGCCGACAGCGTGAAGGATATTTTGAACATGACCAAAGACGTGATGACCAAGTTTGATATCCCGACGCAAAACTGCGTATTGGCTCACGTTTCCACGCAAATGCGTGCCATCCGTAATGGGGCACCAGCAGACTTGATTTTCCAAAGCTTGGCGGGTAGTGAAAAAGGAAACAATGCATTTGGTATTGATGTAGCACTGTTGGATGAAGCAGATGAGCTGATGCGCAAACAAGGCACTTCCTACGGGCCGAACTTCTGGTATTTCGAGACAGGCCAAGGCTCTGAGCTGTCTGCCGAGGCGCATCACGGCATGGACCAGGTAACAATGGAAGCACGCTGCTACGGACTTGCTCGCAAGTACAATCCGTTTATCGTGAACACAGTAGTTGGCTTCATTGGACCTGAGTATTTGTACGACAGCCGTCAAGTGATCCGTGCTGGACTGGAAGACCATTACATGGGCAAAATGCACGGTTTGCCGATGGGCTGTGACGTATGCTACACGAACCACATGAAGGTCGACCAAAACGACATGGACAATCTCGGTATTTTGCTCTCGTCGGCAGGCGTTAACTTTGTCATCGGCGTAGCGATGGCTGACGACGTCATGCTCAACTATCAATCGACGAGCTTCCATGATATTGCGGCATTCCGTGAAGTAATGGGACTGCGCCCTGCTCCTGATTTTGAAAAATGGCTGGAGAAAATGGGCATCATGGAAAACGGTAGGCTGACTGCAAAAGCAGGCGATCCGACAATCTTCATGTAAGATCAGGAGGTGAAAGACGGATGGAACAACAATTAGATTTCTTGGTAGATAAAGTAGTAGCAGAACTGCAAAAGAAGCTGGGTGAGGCCACAGAACAAGCTCCGTCACCAAAAGCAGAGACGGGCTTGATTCAACTGAGATCGGAATCAAAGGCAGAGCCGGTAGCGAATGCGACGACGGCGCAAGCTCCTGTAGTGAACGAGCAGCCTGCTCCATCAACAGAACCAGAGAGAACCACACATGTACCGAATCCGAAGTACAAGGAAGGCTTGGATGAACTGCTGTCCAGCACGCCAGCGCGCATCGGAGTTTGGCGTACAGGTGTGAGACCTTTGACCAAAACGATGCTCGAATTGCGTCGCGACCATGCTGCGGCTGTAGATGCTGTATACGGTGAAGTCAGTCAAGCGGTACTCGATCAGTACTCCTTGTTCACAGTGGAAACACAGTATGACAACACCGAAAACTATCTAAAGCGTCCGGATATGGGGCGCGTCCTCACTGAGGAAGGCGTGCGCTTGCTGCAAGAGCGCGGCCAAAAGAAGCCACAGGTACAAATCGTCGTTTCAGACGGCTTGAGTGCTGCTGCGGTGGATGCAAACCTGAAAGACGTACTTCCATCCCTGATGGACTCTCTGAAAAGCTACGGACTGACCTGCGGCACTCCGTTTTTTATCAAGGGCGGACGCGTAGCCAGCATGGATCACGTTGGCGAGATTTTGGAGCCAGAAGTATTGGTGCTCCTGATCGGAGAACGTCCAGGATTGGTTACAGCACATTCCATGAGTGCGTACATGTGCTACCGTCCACGCAAAGGTATGGTAGAATCAGAGCGTACAGTGATCTCGAATATTCATCGTCAAGGTACTTCTCCGGTTGAGGCGGGTGCCCACATTGGGACCATTCTCTCCAAAATGCTGGAGCAAAAAGCAAGTGGTGTGAAACTAGTCTTGTAACATGACGAGGAGGATTCAGCATGACATTTCGTAGAAAAAAAGTAGCCGTCATCGGTAGTGGTTTTACAGGAGCGACAACTGCGTTCATCATGGCGCAAAAAGAGCTGGCTGACATCGTTTTGGTCGATATCCCTCAATTGGAAAACCCAACAAAGGGTAAAGCACTCGACATGATGGAAGCTTCCCCAGTCCTTGGCTTCGATGCTAGCATTACAGGTACTTCTGACTACAAAGACATCGAAGGCTCCGATATCGTAATCATCACAGCAGGTATTGCTCGTAAGCCAGGTATGTCCCGCGACGACTTGGTAGCAACGAATGCAGCCATCATGCGCTCTGTTGCTGAGCAAGTGAAAACATATGCACCAAACTCCATCGTACTCATCCTGTCCAACCCGGTAGATGCGATGACCTATACATTCTACAAAACGTCCGGTTTCCCGAAACACCGCGTAATCGGTCAATCCGGCGTACTGGATACAGCTCGCTTCCGTACGTTCGTAGCGATGGAACTGAATGTATCCGTAAATGACGTAACAGGCTTCGTATTGGGCGGTCACGGTGACGACATGGTACCACTCTTGCGTTACTCCTACGCTGGCGGCATCCCACTCGAAAAATTGATCCCACAAGATCGTCTGGATGCCATCGTCGAGCGTACACGCAAAGGCGGCGGCGAAATCGTAGCTCTCTTGGGCAACGGTTCCGCTTACTATGCACCTGCGGCAGCTCTGGTAGAAATGGCAGAAGCGATCTTGAAAGACCAGAAGCGCATCCTGCCATCCATCGCTTTGCTCCAAGGCGAGTATGGCTACAACGATATCTACCTGGGTGTACCAACTCTCTTGGGTGGAAACGGTATCGAGCAAGTCATCGAGCTGGATCTGACTGCTGCTGAGAAAGCAGCATTGGATAAATCCGCAGATTCCGTTCGTGCTGTTATGAAAGTAGCTATGCCATAAGCACGGGTTTAAAATGAAAGCTTCGCCAGATGTTTTGGCGGAGCTTTTTTTACAATGTGGATGGAGTAACCGTAGTGGAGGGAAGAAGCGGATTTCCAGTCTACGCTTCGGCCTACGCCCTGCTGAGGGCGGGTTCTGTTCGCTCCGAAATAAATAGCGGGAGCGCTTCAAAAGTAGAGTTTCAAGGATGTATTTGCAGAGGTTGAAGCTGAAAACCCCCGCTATTTATTTCGGAGCTGGGTAGGGCTCCAGAGGCGCTAGGACTGGAAATCCGCTTCTTCCTACGGGGCTGTATTCGCATGAAAGCTGATTCAAGAGGGCGTAATTGTCACGTAGTGCAAACACCTGTAAGACATTGGAGGAATTGTGCGGAAAGTGACGAACTAGTTTAATAAAATATGAAGAAATGTAAAGACGAATCTACCAAAAAAATATATTTTATTGTAAAATAAAGGAAAAATTTAGGGGATGATTCTTTATGGGGGGGCTGCAAGGGACATTGCACTGGTCGCTGCGGTCAGAGATTGAAAGACACCGTAGAGAGTGCGGCTATACCTTGAGTAAATTAGGTGAATTAACGGGCATCAACCATGGGAGCTTGAGCGAGATTCTGAACGGAAATCCACCGCGGGCTATGACCATTGGTCAATTAGATGCGCTCGCTGCGGTGTTTGGTCGCGAGCCAGGTTGGTTGTACGAATTGTATACGGAAGAATGTATATCAGAGGGGAGAATATCGCGCCCTCGGTTGATACCATATTTGATACGATGTGCAGAGGTTGGGCGGCAGGATTGCATAGAAGAGGTTGTTCCTAAATTGTTGGACAACCCTAAAAATATTTCGACCCTCTTTTTAGTGGCGGAACAGCTATATGAAAGCGGGAAACAAAAAGAATCCATACCTTTTTATCAGGCTGTCGTTGATAGCGAGAAGGATGGACATTCTGAGCAATTCGTAAGGAGTCAGTATCGATTGTTTCGGGCTGCACTCGGGACCAATTCTGAAGAAAATGGGGAGGCAGTTATTCGGTTTTCCCCCTATCGGAATAGGCTTCCTGAAAACTATCAGCTGGATGCTTTATTTCAATTAGCGCGGGTTTCTTATGCTTTGCAGAAATGGAAGAAGTCGGAACAGTACGCTGATGAATTACGGTATCTTGCGGAAACGATTTACATACATGAGTTGGACAGATTGAAAAGAGATAAAAAAAGTGAACTGCCTGAGACAGAACGTCCTCTTGTGTATTATTACGCCATGGGACATTTATATAAAGGCGCGACATTGGAAATGCAAGGAATGTATGCACAAGCCAAGTCGTATGTACAAATTTATGCTGATCTAGGATGGTTTGAGCTGCTGGATGAAGTTGGACATCAAGAGGTAGAGCGGTTCCGGATTTGGGCAAAGGCTAACTTATACACATTAGAGGTATTGGCTGGTAATACCAACACCATTGAGGAGTATGCCGATTATCTTGAGAGTCTTCCCCCAAATGAAATACTTCCTGGTTTAATTTCTATTATAAAATCAGCTAATATTTACGATTTTTGTGTGGATGAAATATTAGAGCGCTTTTCAATGCACATCGCCAATTTTGGTCAATATACCGACGCAATTCGTTTGGACAGGCATATTCGATTTCGGTATCAGGCAGCCATTTATGAATTCGGTAAAGGGCGACTAGAGAAAGGGATTGAAGAAACGATATGCTGTCTTTCTTTAGCCAGTTTGATAAATCGCTTTGAAGATGCTCTTAAATGCATAGCGTTATTTGAAGAGTACCGGCAACATGCATCGCCAATACAAGTGGAACGATATCAAACCATTGTAACGGGCAGAAAAAAGGAGAACATTCTTTCTAAAAAGAATTAGATAGTAATACCTGTAACCTTGTTATATGCTGTTTTTTGGCAGATTTACACAAAATCAAGGAGGTTACATCTATGAAAAGTTTCTTTCTATCACTGGTTATGGTTCTAGCTTTATTTACTGGTTCTCCATACACAGAGAAGCCCCATAATATCAGTATAATTATGTACGACCATGGAACAGAGGGCTAAAGAATTGATATTCATGGATAGTTAGTTAAATAGATCGAGATCGAAAAAACATCCCTCCGATGGGATGTTTTTTTCTATTCAATTTTTCTTAGTCAGTGAATTTCTGCACATCCCTGTATAGTAATTATATGTAATAAATTGTAAAAGAGAGGGGGCGTTGGATATTACTGCTATCGCAAGTATTTTAGATATGGATGTTTCTCTTCACCCTGAAAACTCCCCCAAAAGAGGAGCAGCATCAGCCCCTAAAAGTAGGTGTACGATCCGGGGCATGGTAAAGGAAATCGGTTGCCACTTAGAGTTGGATAATAGAATCGAACAGCTACGACTGGAAATGATGGAATTGGCGGGAAAGTATGGTCTCGTACATGATAAGGTTTTGGCTGTAAGCCAACAATTGGATAAATATATTGTCATTGCACAAAACAGATTGAAAACGGAAAAGTAAGGATTAGATCAGTCCTTCTCACACTTCAAGGCCTCTAAAACCCTCCATTAACCTATTATCTATCTAGGCAATTGCCGACTCTTGACATGTTTGAATCATAGTATCGAACTGGATTACGAATTGATAGGAAGGTCAAGTAGTATTTTTTTTAAAAATATAAATTGTAAAATGGAGGAAAGGTTCTAGGGATGATCCTTTATGGGGGGCTGCAAGGGACAATGCATCGGTCGCTGCGGTCAGAAATTGAAAAATGCCGGAGAAAGCACGATTATACATTAAGCAAGCTGGGGGAATTAACGGGCATTAACCCTGGAAGCTTGAGTGAGATTCTTAATGGAAATCCGCCGCGGGCTATGACCATAGGGCAATTAGATGCGTTTGCCAAGGTATTTGGACGCGAGCAGGGTTGGTTATATGAATTATACCCGGAAGAATGTTTGTCAGTGCAGAGAATTTCGCGCCCACGATTAATACCGTATTTGGCTCGATGCGTGGAGGTTGGGAGAAAGGATTGCATAGAGACTGTTGTTTCCATATTGTTAGAGAATCCGAAAAACATCTTGATTCTGTTTGTCCTTGCAGAGCAACTATATGAGAAAGGGCAACTGAAAGAGTCAGTGCCCTTTTATGAATATGTGATTGAGAATGAAAAAGATAGCTATTCTGAGCACTTCGTGATGAGTCAGTATCGGTTATTTTGTGCTGTACTAGGGACAAATGCAGAAGAAAATTGGGAGAATGTGATTCGGTTTTCTCCGTATCGAAATCGGCTTCCAGAGAACTACCAGCTCGATGCTTTATTCCAATTAGCACGGGTTTGTTTTGCTTTGCAAAAGTGGAACAAATCAGGCGAGTACGGTGACGAGTTACGGCTTCTTGCAGAAACTGTTCACATGCATGAATTGGAGAGGTTAAAAAGAAACAAAAAAGGGGAACCCCTGAAAAACGAGCGCCATCTTGTCTACTATTACGGAATGGGACATTTATATAAAGGCGCAGCACTGGAAATGCAAGGACTGTATGAAGAGGCGAAGCAGTATGTGCAAGTTTACGCTGATTTAGGAGGGTTTGAATTACTTGATGAAGACGGACGTAAAGAGGTAGAAAGATTCAAAGTATGGGCAAAGGCGAACTCCTACACATTGGAGGTGTTGTCTGGCAATACAAGCATCATTGAAGAGTATGCAGACTATCTCGAGATCCTGCCCACCAATGAAATACTTGCTGGTATGATTTCTATTATGAAATCAGCAAATACCTACAATTTTTGTGTAGATGAGATATTGGATCGCTTTTCTTCGCAAATTGCTAGTTTCGATCAATTTACAGAAGCAATAGGATTAGATCGACACCTCCAGTTTCGGTATCAGACAGCCATTTATGAGTTTGGTAAAGGGCGGATCGAGAGAGGGATTGAAGAAAGTATACATTACCTTTCCCTAGCAGATTTGATGAATCGACATGATGAGGCTCTTACATACATAGCATTGTTTGGATGGTTAGGGAATTTGAATAAACGAATAGGGAACCAAAACGAGTTAGGTGGCTAGCATCCTGTTAGGTCATTGTGAATATATCGTAGATTGATGAAACATCCTCTGCCAGGATGTTTTTTTATTCCATTTTTTGCAGTCGGTAAAAACCCGCATAACGACATATGGTTAATTATGTAATAAATATAAAAAAGAGGAGGTGGTGACAATGTTCCATGAAGCAATAGAAATCTAAGAACATCTCTAAAAAGAGGAGCCGCAGGTGTCACTAAAAGCAAGTGAATAATCCGGTGGTAAAGGAAGTAGGGTGAGTCTTATAGCAGCAATTGCATTTAAAAAGGGCATTCCACCCCTTCGACAGGTTAAAGGAACGCCCGCAGGAGGAGCAGTTACAGCTCCTATAAGTAAATGTATCATGCTACCTCTAGATCGAGAAGGAGTAACCTATTACAATATTGATCACTTGAAAAACATTGTGGAACAATTGCGAGAACAATTGGTGCAAATGTATTTAGAGAAGAATGATTTCTTGGATGATGAAGTCGTGGCATTAAGCCAGCAATTGGATCAGTACATTCTGGTTATTCAATCAAAAATGATGAAAAAATGAAAGAATTAATTTCTACAGAATTAGATCAGTAGCGCAAAGATGTAGAAACATGAAAAGAGGGAGTGGGGAAGGCTATGAAGAAATTCAAAAGAGCATTAGTGCCTTTTGTCGTATTCTCATTGTTATTTGCTCCTGTGTCAGTCTCGACGCCTGCATCTGCTGAAAGTACAAAGGAAATCGCTGAGACAGAAGAAGTCATTGATTTCGAAAACCTTCCCATACAGCTGGCGGAAGGGGTAACACTGGAGGAATTGGCGGAGGCCATCAATGAACCACGCATCCTTGAAAGCAAAAACGTAACTATTATAGAGAGCAGCACAGCGGATGAAGTCATCGGAGAGCGTCAAATGGTGTATAGCCCCAATGCAGCACCAGTTACAAAAGAAGACGATTCTAAATTTGACTTCGGTGCCTTCACTTATGAAGAAGCTGCCGAAGCCGATGGAGCTAATGAGGTTGATGAATCTGACATAAGTGAGGTTAGGGCTGCTAATCCGATGAGTGTGTTTCCTAGACCTGTTGGAGTGTTCTTTGACCACATCATGACAGCCGACTGGGCAGGCGGTGATATATACTCGAATATTAAAGTATCCGCCGTGATCGGTAGCGTGTCCTCTGTATCGGCTACTCACTCTATCACTCGCTCAGTAACAAAGGACGGGAAATATCGAGTAGAAAGAACGAATAAACCATATTGGAGACCCCCTTACGTCAGTCTATCACAGGATAGGGTGCGCGCGAATGCAGAGACTTACTGGTGGTCAGGTACTTTTACCGGCACTGTTACATTCCAGAGTGGTAGTTCCGCACCTATCGACACATTGAAGGAAGTAAAAAGTATCCTGACTAACAATTTAGGAGAAATATATCCAGATTACGTCGATCCCCAGTCCAACATTGAATTGATCAAACCGCCCGCTGACTTGTTGCCCCAGAAGAGAGAGAGGGAGCCGGGGTATAAAGCGAAATTCGAGAAACATTATACTAATCACTACGGCGCCCCTCAATACTTCTCTTGGGATGAAGTTGAAATCCATCACATGATCCCATTACAATATTGGGGAACAAACGATATGGACAACTTGATTCCGCTTCTCAGAAAAGAATATACCAACCAGTACATCCTGTATCATCATGAAGTCACTAAGTGGTGGGATAATTACCGAAAATAAACGTAAAAACGGACTGTCATTTGAGTGGCAGTCCTTAATTTCATTGGAGGGTGTGAGAGCAGAGTGAGTAATTCTATTGACCGCATTTTAGAAAAGATTAAAGGAATAAGAGAAATACTAAACGGGGATTTGCGTATTATCGGCGAGGAGTTTGAGTTCATTTTTTATAAATCTAACGATCCTGGCACCGAGATAGAGATACTAAAATCGTTTGATTTACCCGAGGATTATGTCAGCTATTTATGTCAGTACAGCAGAGCCGCACTATTTCGGGACTTAGAATTTGGCAGCAGTCGCTGCACGATACTCAGCCCTCACAACATCATTGATTATTGGAAAGGGTATAGTATCGACCATCCTTACTATCCTATCGCTTGGAGCAGCCATTCATTAGGCTGTGTGTGCGTGGATCAAGACAGAATACATAGTGGTAACGGCTATCTTACATGGATTGAATCGATGGACCTCGACAACCCGATTGATATAGACCTGACATTTACGGAGTGGCTAGATAAGCTAATCGAACATGAAGGGAAGGAATTCTGGATTACACCTTACGAAGAATAGCAACGGACGCGAGAAATCGCTTCTGTTTTTGTTTCCAGAAAATCCTTAACAATTTTTTCTGTTTCGTGGTGTGACCCCTACCATTGCTCACAGGAAGTCTTGTTAATTTTGCGTTTACACAGGACCAGACTTCTCCCTCTGTTTTAGAGAATATTAATACGGAAGACCTAAAAGAACATCCAGATGTTGAGGAATACACTCGAAATCAAGGATTTGAACATCTAGGTGACAGTTCGAGAATAGAGTGGGAGTGAGAAATACGAGCTTTTGTCTGAGGAGTTATATCTTGAAAAACAAGAAAAACCAGAAGCGCTGCGAGACATTTACATTAGTGGAAAAAATGGAAGAGGTAACTAGCAAATTAGGTCTGGAAAAACCTAAACTAGCCAACGCTGTCATTAAAGAAAATATACTAGTTAAACGTAATAATATGTCCGCTAAGGCCCGTCAGGAACCCATCCACTATTACTTATCGTATAAAACCGTCAAAATGTTGGCTCTACCCCTCTTCACATTGAACTGATGTCTCACCCCCATCTTTAATAACAATCAATTGAGTTATTATATTGAATTTTATACAATTTAAGGTAAATCAGGTTTTATGAGGAGTGCGGTTGATCTGCCTAAGATATGTCGTAATGCTTTGCTTGTTGTAGTTCTTAGCTCAATAACTGTACTTGGCTGCTCTAATATTTCTGAAAAAACTGAAGATATCACTGTTAATTCTGCTCAATCGGACACTTTGGATAAGGTGAAAAATGGACAATTAGAAGGTGTCTTAATAGGCATTGGAGCAACAAAGAAAGAGGTTCTGGATAAAATCGGAAATCCCGTCAAGAGTGGAAATTCTGAGTATGGAATCACAGTATATTATGAGGGTTTTGATTTACAATTCGAAGACTATGCTAATTCAATTGATGAAGTAAAGGATACGAGTAAAGTCGTCCTAATGAATGCCGAACCAAAGACTGTTGGAATGACTGGAAAACCTGAGGAAATCAAAAAAAACTTAGGAGAACCCGCTAGAGAGTTTATGGATGACTCAGGTGATCATACGTTTATATTGGAATATGAAAATAATGGGAATATACTAAGGTTTACGTTTGATTCAAAAGAAAGTCCAGTAAAGTATGTTACCCTTCGAGTCCAATAAACCAGACTATCTGGCTTATTTTGGCCTGAATTCTGAAAAATTAGTCCATAAAAAAAGAGACGGTTCTCCCGCCTCTTCTCTTTTACTGTGTAACCCAGTTAACTCTGTTTTTCTACCATTCCGTTTCCGTTTTGTGTTCAATGACTGGCAATAATTTTGGTTCAATTGCTTTCATCATTTGTTTCAGTGAATGCTCGGTGATCGGTCCTCCATCACCTTGAAGTTGTCCTCTAGCCTGTGTTTCTGCAATCACATCAATCACTTGTTGTTTCGAGACATTTTTAGATGCTGCAATCTCCACAACAGTTTTACCTTTTGCTAATTCTTGCTTTAATTCTGTCGCGCTCATTTTTAGTAAAGCAAACAGTTTTTCATCGTTTAAAAAGGCATCAGCGGTATAATCAGGCTTACCATTTAAAGAGAATAGACCTTCTACTTTCATGTTTGAAGGTTTTGGACCTGTAGGAATACCTACGATCTTAGTAACACTAATGGTATTGTCCTGAACAAAAACCTGGTAGACCGGTTTGTCAAACATCTCATTGGTGTAATTCAACATCCATGTTCTTTGATTTGGATTCTCCATTTGCTCTATAGCAACCTCGTACTGTTCGACGTTGCCATACATTTTATCAATAAGATGATTTACCTTCGCCTTGATTTCCTGATCGGTTAAAGTAATGAGTGACTTCTCCTTAGGCTCCCAATTCTCTTGAATCACGTGTTCAATCTCACCCGTATTACCGTTTGTATGGAGGGTAATCTTTTTGCCGGTTCCTCCTTTTTCCTGTAGTACGATGCTTGTTTGGTTCACGTTGATTAAATTTTTCCCTTTGGATACATCACCTTGAACGTTGCTTGCATCGATAATCTCAAACGATTTTGTTTCGGGAAATGCGAGATACAGCTTTTCAAGCGATGATTTGCCAACCTCATCCACCTGGATTTGTTCAGTAGTCATCGTTGTTCTTGTTGGCATTTCAATCACGCCAGAAGCCGCAAATGCTGCAACTGGAATCAAAATGGCAGTAGCAACCATTCCACCAATTAATCGTTTTTTCATAGTTAATTCGCTCCTTTTTTGTTGTAAATATTGAGATAGGATTGTTCTATTTGTTCTCTGAATAAGCAGCTTACACACTATATTGCCTCTTTAGCGGAAAAAGGTTCGGTCCATATCTTATTTTTTTGCATCGTGAGCAGACCCCATGCCCATCAAGAGAAGGAATTTGTCTATCATTTTGTAGGAAGGAGAATACTAATGATTAGCATTAAGAATCTAAAATCCACAAAAAAAATAGCACTAGCTACTATTGGTTTTATAGCAATTGCAGGATTTGCTGCTTACTATATAGGTGACTTAAAAAAACAAAATTTTCTTTATTCCAGTGATTCAGATTATAGAATAGTTTCTGGTGAAGCAATGTTAACCGAGACATTCACTGACGTGGAGGGTCTAGCTGAAAATGCAGATATCATAGCCGAAGCTGAAGTTATTTCTCAAAAAAATAACCCTAATTATGAAAGACTAGATGTGTATACAGTCTCTGAATTAAGATTAACGAAAGTCTATAAAGGTGATGTAGAGATAGGTGATACAGTATCTGTACTGGAAACTGGAGGGGAATTCGATGAAAGAGAGGCGGCCAAATATTTCGCAGGAAAGCCAGGACCTAAATTAGTGAATGATGATAATGGTGAACCCAGAATGACATCGGTAGGGATTGAAGGAAGTATTCCTATGAAAGAAGGAAATAAATATTTTGTTTTCTTAACAGAAGATAAAGATGACGTCTATAACATAGTAGGGTCAGTTCAAGGAAAAATAAAGATTAATGACGAGGAAACCCTTGTATCCCAAGTTTCATTGGAAGTAATAGAACATAATAATCTTTATTTTCTGCAAGAAAATTATTCAGGGCAGAATATTTCTGAGCTTAGAAACGAAGTTGAACAACTCCTTTCTTCCCCTCCCAAATAGCTCCCCAAAGTCTATCTCAACTACAAGATCATTACGAAGTGGACAGGAAGAGAAGATAACTGATATTACAATGGAAATCGGGGCTTAGGTGCTCCCTGTTTTCGTTGTAATTACATGGGGGAGGTTTTTTCAATGCAATACTATTCATTCCTCGTCTTTGTGATTTTCCTTCATATCACGAAAGTGTATAACTTCATCGAGAGCAGACTCAGCCCGTTCGATTTCGCCATAGTCGTTGGTATGGGAGTTTTTTGGCTATTACTTAAATGTTGTGAATACTTATCGGGCGTATTGGAAAAGGTATGTATCAAATTCAAAATGAAAGTATGGCAATTGTATGTGGTCACTTTAATTTTGTATTTCTTATTTTAGAGCCTTAGCCATTCGCTTTACCCTCTCGACCTGTTATAGAGGAGGTATCGAAGTGAAAAAGATACGAATAGTCATCGCTATTTTCATAATATCTATTGCAGGATGGTTTATTCTAAAAACGATATACTCTCCAGAAAATGCAGTAAGGACCGTTATAGACAATATAGCAAATGGCACACAAAACCACGTGCAAATGGAACAAGAGCAAATTGAATTAATTCGCTCCTATTTTGAATTTGCCGCTAAGAATAATCTAAAATCACCCGAGATTTCAGTTAGACAAGTAGAAGGAACCGGAGATCATATACAGCTAATCGCAGAGTTTCTCATGATAGATTACGATGAAAATAATAGAATTCGAAAAGTATATGCAGGAAATCTCCTTTTCACCTTACAGAAATCCTCGTTTTATAACTGGGACGTAATAAGCGTCGAGGAAAAAATGAAACTTAGTCTTTAGGTGGAAAGTGCTTGTAATAGTATTCACCCGTTTCTGTTCAGGGGACGGGTTTTTCCATATTCAGTATTTTTTCGCCTATGTAACGTGAACCAAACTCCGCGTTCTCGTGAATATACAGTAGAGCAAAAACGAAGGGAGGGAACGTGCTGTGGATGAGTGGGAGTTGATTGCCAAATGCCAAGAGGGCGAGCCTGAAGCTTTTGAACAATTGGTCAAGCCTTATCTGGCGATGGCATACCGGACAGCGTATTTGATCATCCATGACAAGCATCTGGCCCAGGACGCCGTTCAGGAAGGACTCATCGAAGCGTATCAGCACATAGACCGACTCGATAAAAAACGGGGAGTGGCCTTTCGCAATTGGCTATACCGGATCATTACGTTTCGGGCTCTGAATCTGGTACGCAAGCAAAAGCCTGTAGTGGAATATGAGGAGATGATCCCGGAAGAAGCGATGACGCCGCTGGATAACGTGATCCAGCAAGAGGAGCAGCGGCAAATATGGCGGGCGGTTCGCAGCATGAAGGCGGAGCATCGCGCGGTTATTATTCTTTACTATTACGAGGGCTTCAGCGTGTCGGAGATCGCCAAAATTACGGGTTCCTTTGAGGGCACGGTCAAATCGCGCATGCATAAGGCCAGGAAGCTGATTGCGCAGCAATTGGAAAAGGAATGCATTCCATCTGATTTTTTGCGGGAAGGGGCAATGACTCATGACTAACGAGGAGCGGCAGATCCAAGAGACGCTTAGGAAAGTAGCGGGAGCTGTCGAGACACCGAGTTTTCAAATGCCAAGCCAGAATAACGCATTGCAGGTGAGAGGGCGTCCGTTTTACCGAAGCAAAAGATGGGCTTCCATCGGCATCGCTTCCGCTGTCGTACTCGGGCTGCTCGGAACCATGCAAGTGTCCCCAACATTTGCGGCTTATGTCAAATCGATCTTTGCTCAAGACGGATCCGATGAAGGAGTGCAACAGGCGGCGAGACAAGGCTTCTCCGAAACATCGAATCTTTCTGTTACGGATCAGGGGATTACCTTGGAGGTAAAGGAAATCATTGCTGATCCGGTGCAGGTCATGGTTGCTTTAATGATTAAGCAGTCGGATGGCAAGCCGTTGCTCCCTACATATCCGTCAGCGACAAACGCAGAATCCAATGCCGTTGAATTGCTGGATGCCAATGGGGAGGTCATGACTGACAAGTGGGGAACTAACTTTGAAGAAAATGTGGGATTCGTCCGGTTTATCCTCGGGGAAAAAGAACAAGAGCCCCTTCCGAAGACGTTGTCGATACATTTTGATGAAATCGGTGATAGAAAAGGACACTGGAAGCTGCAAGTTCCGATCACGATGGCAAAAACAACAGCTGCAACAACTGTGCTGCCTGTCAATCAAACGCAAGTGACGAAGCATGGATTGAAGATGACCTTGCACCAGATCGTCAACACGCCAACGGCTACTCGAATTGAGCTGGAAACACAATGGACAGAGGCGACCAAAAAACAACTGGAACAAGAAGCAAAAAAGCTAACCGGAAAGACCACGAACCCCGATTATGCTCCATTTCTTCCGTATCAGCAATATAGGCTGGGATATTACTACGAGGGAGCAGATGGCAGCAAGGGGAAGGAAAGAATCATATATAATTCTTATTCCATTGATCGCTATGGGCATTTCCGTTGGATCAATGACACCGATCCGTTGCCAAAAGGCAAAGCAGCGACACTCGTCATAAATAGCCTCCATAAGGCGATCCCGTACGATATGAGTGTCACCTTCCATCCGGATGAATTGAACAAGAAGCCAGTGATCAAACAAGTGGGAGAAGATATCTTTACGTTGAAAAGCATCAAGCTGGCAAAAGATGATGATTCGGAAAAACAGCAAATGGAAATGGAGATCGATGTACTTTCCAAAGATATTACGAGAATTTATTTGCCTTGGTGGGTACTTCAAGGTGGGCAGGGGACAACCTACCGGGCTAAAATGGGTCATCAATCCAAGGGACCCGTTGATCAGTCAGGACGCGAGCGAGCAACGTACAAAATTCGGCTGGAGGACAGCAGAGATTGGGAAGGAGGAGAAATAACCAAGCTCCCGGAGAAGCTCACCCTACGACTGGATGCTGTTCAGAAAAAATATCCGCTAGAGTGGAGAATTCCAGTTACCAATCAATAAAGAAGAAAACCGCCCCGTACAAAGGGCGGTTTTTCATGTTTATTTCGCGACCAACTGCGGCTCTTTCTGCCCAAGTCGGATTGTGGCTTCGCTCGGAATCCACATGCCTGTGTTCTCGTCACGTCCTTGCAGGACTACCGTTGGGTTGGCCTTACCCATCTGTTCGGCACCCTTGGTAATTTGCTGCCCAATTTTGCCGCCCTTGACGCGGTTCACGACGAGAGCGAGCTGCACGCTGTCCAGCTCTGTCATCATCTCGAAATCACCGTTGCTATCGCCCGCGATGAAGATAGGACCATGACCATACTTTTTCACCAATACATCCTGGATCACTTCCGTCTTGCCGTGGGCTACCGTGATCGGGTAGTCAGGCTGGTACACACTCGTGATCCGTCCGTTTTCTGTTTTCAGACGCATGCCGATGATGTTCTCCGATGGGAGATTGTAGCCATATTTCGGGAGAGTGGCGAAGACACGAACGACATCCTCCAAGGAGGCACTCACGACATACACGTCGATGCCATTAGCACGCAGCGTGTTCATCAGGTTTGCGACTTCGGAAGTGAGGCGCAGACCCGTTGTATGGGATGCTTTCACCACGCCTGCTTTGCCTGCCAACGATTTCGGGCTCGTCCAGCTTACTTTTTCAATCGCCATGCCTAGGCTGTGATCATTGGATGCTTCCGCCAATTTTTGCACTTCTTCCACTGTCATGTTCGTGAAGAGGTAGAGGATCCACGGATAGCCAATCGAGGTGCTGTGCGTATCGTTGATAGCTTCATACAAGAAAAACAGTTTGGCTTTGAAATCTGCGAATTGCTCTGTTGCTGTTACTTCCTCCAGCGACTTCGTTCCTTTAAGACCTTGATAATTTTGATATAAGTACGTGTAGTCGACTACGAGATCAGTCGCGATGGCATCGAGTGTGACAGGCTTGCCGTCGACATTTTTATACGAGTCGGAAAACGGTCCTTCTGGTACATTCGTGCGGATGACCTTCCCGAATTCTTCTGGTGTGAGCTTGTAAGCCAAATGGTTGATCTGGTAAACAAACAGCGCTTCCTCTGTGTCATGCATGATGCTCGTATTGTCCCAGTCAAAAATGGCATACGGCTTCTTTTTGGCATTGTAGGAGGCACTCTTGATGCCGTTTTTCTCAATCAATTCATGGACGGCTTGATAAGTCGCAGGTGCCCATTTCCCCTTGTCGAGCATCTGCACGTTGGTGTCTTTGGCCAAAGCTGGCATCTGCATCGCGAGTAGAGCGACGATCATCAGCATGGTCAGCCACCACGTTTTGGGTTGTGCTTTTCTGTGTGACATGGTTGTCATCCCCTTTTCTTTTTCTCGATCCCCCAAATGAAAACGTTATCATTTTTTCAAAAGAAAAAGGCCTTCCCCGCGCCTATTAATAAAGCGCGGGTAGAAGACCTCATTGTCTTAAGCGTTTTCATTTGTATTCTAATCATACTAAATTTAACAGCAAAAGCAAGAAGATTCCGATAAACATAATAAGGGCAGGACTAACGATCCAATCTAGCGAAGACAGAAGAGTTTGCAAGAAAAAAGTGGATATAATCTAAACCATAAGATAGATGAGAAGGATGATGCGGCATGACATTGATAGAATCCAGCAAAGGCATTTTGATGAATTGCTTGGCATTACAGGCGAATGAGACATTTTTGGTGGTGGCCGACGAGCGGAAGCGGGACATCGGGGAGGCGCTCTGGGAAGCTGGTAAACAGCTCGGAGCAGAAGCGATGCTGATGGTCATGAAGGAGCGGGAAAAGTCCGGTCAAGAGCCTCCTGCGGCTGTTGCAGCGGCGATGAAGAGCGCAGATGTGGTGGTATGTGTGACCCAGCACTCTTTGACGCATACAAAAGCACGAAAAGAAGCAGCAGCAAATGGTACGAGACTGGCTACCATGCCAGCTATTACGGAAGACATGTTCCTTGCGGGAGCGATTTCCGCTGACTATACACAAGTAAAGGCACTCACCGAGCGCGTGACCGAGATGCTGACCCGAGCAAGTACCGTGCGAATCGAAAAAGCGGGCAAGTCACTGACGTTTTCCATCGCAGATCGCAATGGGGTGCCGAGTACGGGTATGTACGTCAATCCTGGTGAATCGGGCAACTTACCTTCCGGGGAAGCGTATATTGCCCCACTGGAAGGGACAGCAGAGGGACAAATCCTCGTCGATGGCTCCATCGCGGGTATCGGAAAAATTGATTCGCCCCTGCTGCTGACGGTCCAAAATGGTCGGATCATAGAGGCAGAAGGAACAGCGGGTGAACGCCTTCTGCAAATGCTTGGGGACCAAGACGGGCGGATGCTGGGTGAATTCGGAATTGGAACGAATGATAAGGCGCGTATCACGGGAGTTGTGTTAGAGGATGAGAAGGTATACGGAACGATTCACGTAGCCTTTGGTAGCAACAATACGTTTGGCGGGACGATTGTCGCGGGGGTACATATTGATCTGGTTGTCAAAGAGCCGGATGTGTATTTGGACGACAAATGTATCATGAAGAGCGGAAAACTATTGGCAACATAGGACAGACTAGATGGATAGGAAGGATGAATCCCAATAGTAAATGTTGTAATATGGGAGAAATCCTAGAGGTGGATGTGGTGTGATGGCAATGTCTGAAAAAATATTTGCGATTATAACAATAGGTAACCTGATTTTGGCTGCCGTTCTTATTTTCATGGAGAGGCGAAACATTGCGGCAACCTGGGCCTGGTTGATGGTTTTGCTGTTTTTGCCGGGCATCGGGTTTATCGTTTACCTGATTTTTGGACATAAGCTAAGCAAGAAAAAGCTGTATCGGCTCAAGGAAGGGGAATTTTCTCATTTTCGGGCTGCGGTCGATAGACAAAAGCAGTTGCTTGCCCATGGTGAACTACAGGTGAACGACCCTGAGATGGAGAGACACCGCGACATGATTTTCATGAACGTGGTAAGTGATGGAGCGTATTATACGCAGGATAATACCATTCAGGTTTTTAAGGAAGGCCATAGTTTGTTCAACCTCATGTTCAAACAGATGGAGGAAGCACGCGAGCATATACATTTGCTCTACTATATTTTGAATGACGATGATTTAGGGAAACAGCTCATTCAACTGTTGACGAAGAAGGCAAAGGAGGGCGTCGAGGTTCGATTGCTCTATGATGCGGTAGGTTCTTCTGGTGTCTCATCCCGGTTTCTGCGCCCACTGGTAGAAGCAGGGGGGGAAGTCGCCTCCTTTTTCCCGGCGAAGATTCCGTTCCTGAATTTTCGGGTCAACTTCAGGAATCATCGCAAGCTGACGATTATCGATGGCAAGATTGGCTATATCGGAGGCTTCAACATCGGGGATGAATACTTGGGCAAGGATAAGAAGCTGGGGTATTGGCGTGACACCCATCTGCTGATAGAGGGAAGAGCGGTGTACATGCTGCAAGCACGCTTTTTCCTGGACTGGAATTTGTCTGCACCGAAAAGAATGCATGAGTCACTCGTGTATTTTCCAGAAATCCATGAGGCCGAGGGCACGATTGGCGTTCAGATTGTATCGAGCGGACCAAACTCGGAAAAAGAGCAAATTAAGCATGCTTTTTTGAAGATGATTTACAAGGCACGGAAGAAGATTTACTTGCAGACGCCGTATTTCGTTCCCGATGAAAGTATGCTGACCGCACTAAAAATGGCGGCAATGTCTGGGGTAGATGTGCGGGTCATGGTCCCAGGAAAACCTGATAATTTGATGGTGTTCTGGGCGACGCATTCTTATCTTGGTGATTTGTTAAAGAGCGGTGTGCGCTGTTTCCTCTACGAAAAAGGCTTTATGCACGCCAAAACAATCGTGGTTGATACCCAGTTGTCGTCTGTGGGAACGGCCAATGTCGATATTCGCAGCTTCAAGCTGAATTTCGAGACGAATGCGTTTATGTACGATTCGAAAATGGCAGAGGAGCTGGAGGAACTGTTTGTCTCCGATCTGGCTGATTGCCGGGAAATGACATTGGGAGAATATGTGAACCGACCGCTGCGTTTGCGCTTGCTGGAATCGTTGACGAGGTTGTTGTCTCCACTTTTATAATAGCGGGACTGAAAAGCAAAAGAGGACCTGTTAGCCTATGTGAACAAACACGGGCTGGCAGGTCCTTTACTATTTACGCTTTATGCGGTACCGTGCGTGACACCCATCTCCGTCAAGTATTGACGGTAAGCGATGCTCGCACGATCGCATTTTAAGGACAGCTCTATTTGCAGATCGAGCGGCAGGTCCTCAGGCTTTTGATTTTCCACGATCGGTTTATCTTGTGCAAAGATGAGGTTTTGGAAGCTAATGATTTCCTCATCGGAAAGGTTCGTCTCATAATTAAAAGAAAGTACACCATAAGCTACGCTTCGCTCTTCATCCAGCGGCATCACAGTAAGCAAAATAGACATCAGATTGCCGTTTTCTGCATCGCGTTTCGTGAATTTTACCGTGAGTGGACGGAGGATTTCGTAGGTGTAATAGACGTGTTTCGCTTGACCAGTCCCGTCCGGGTCAGGCTGAAAAATCTTGATCTCATCCGTGCGAATAACACCGTTCTCGTCGCGGTGAACGCGGTAATCCCCGATTTCCATATGTGTTTCGACACCCAAATAACCCTCATGAACGACAGCCAGATGGCCTACATCCAAAAAGTTCTCTACGATGCGTGGAGGCTTGGCCGTTACTGTCTGTGGCCCCCAAATGACATTTCGAAAACGATGATCCTCAAATTCCGGCAGGGCAAAAAACTCAGGAGATTGGTTAGCGAGATTCACCCACACGAATCCATAGCGCTCTGCACAGCCATATATAACAGCGCGCGCCTTGCCTGGAATGGCTTGATCGGCAGGCAGCTGAGGGATTTTTACACAGGCTCCGGATGCTTCATATTCCCATCCGTGGTACGGACAGACCAGCTTTCCTTCTCGGACACAGCCCAGAGACAGGGCAGCGCCTCTGTGAATACAGAGGTCTTTAAACGCATGGATTCCTTCTTCGTTGCGGAAGAGGACGACCCGCTCGCCCATAATGGTGACCTGGATCGGGCGGTCTTGCACATCCACCGAACGACAGGCGACGATCCACTCATTACGCAGCACGGTATCTTGCACGATCATTGATGAGACACTCCTTTGTCGATACTTCGGTTATTCACCCATTGTAGCGGGAGATCAGAAGGGAAGTCAACAGAAAACACGAACATTATTAAACACTACCACCTATTTATTACGTGAATAGTTGCCTAAAAACGGATTTATCCGTTATAATCCCACTTATATCGTTCGTAATTAGCTAAATTACCACTAGGGAGGCCTTTTGAAAGTGGAACAACATCGAGAAAGCAATCAGCTTGTTGTGGGCGTCGATGACAAAATCAGTGTGGGCAAGGCGTTTTTACTTGGTTTGCAGCATGTGTTAGCTATGGACTTGTACATTGCTCCTATTATTATTGCTGGGCTGCTGACCATGGACGCTTCAAGCACTTCTTTCTTTATTCAAATGTGTTTTCTCGCGACGGGTATCGGGACGTTGATCCAGACTGGATTTGGATTGCGTTTGCCTGTCGTGCAAGGCCCTTCCTATGTACCCATCGGTGCGCTGGCTGCGATCGGCAGTAAGCTGGGGATGGGTGCGATGATTGGCAGCATGATTCCCGGAGCGCTGTTTGTAGCCTTGATGGGTTATCCATTGAAGTGGTTTGCCAAAGCGGTTCGCAAATTCATTCCACCGCTAGTCGGCGGGACGGTAATCATCATCGTGGGCATTGCCTTGATGCCTACAGGGATGGGAAACATTTATCACTCCCCGGGAAATATTTGGACAAACATTTTAATTGCCGTCGTTTCTGCTGGTGTGCTTGTCATCTGTATGCTGCTTGGCACAAGAGCAAAGGTTGCGGGTGCGTTTTTTCGACTTGTATCTGTCCTGATTGCGATTTTCGTCGGAACGGTAACGGCTGCTTTTTTTGGAACGGTAGATTTTAGTCCGGTTGGACAAGCACCGTGGCTGTCCATGCCGAAGCTATTTCCGTATGGAGCTCCTGTATTTGATCTCAGTGCTGTTTTGACGATGCTTTTTGTTTATTTGATTATCATGATTGAAACAACAGGGACTTGGTTCGTCGTCTCTACAGTAACGAACAGTGATTTGACCGAGGAGCGACTGAATCGCGGTGCTGTCGGTGAAGGCTTGGGGTGCTTTGTTGGGGCATTGTTCGGAGGTACACCAACGACTGGCTATTCCTCCAATGCTGGGTTGATCGCGGTGACAGGAGTAGGAAGCCGGATGGCGATTATGGCTGGAGGATTGATCTTGATTGCCCTTGGGTTGGTGCCGAAGCTGTCGGCGGCGATTACCTGTATACCGGAGCCAGTCATCAACGGAATTTTTGGGATCGTGTGTGTAGCGATTGTGGCAAATGGGATCAAAGTCATTCAGAACATAACGATTGATGATCGCACGATGATGGTCATTGGTCTGCCGATCCTGCTGACAATGGCGGTAACGGTCCTGCCGAAGGACGCACTCGCAGGAGTACCAGATTTCGTGAACTACATTTTATCGTCAGGTATTACAGTAGGGGCCTTGGCAACGGTGCTTTTGAATCTGCTCATTCCAGAGGGAAAAAAGAACCGAGCGAAGGTTCCACAACAACAGCCTGTTAGCAACTAATAAACAAACAGCCCGGCACACTAAGCTGACGGGCTGTTTGTTCTCATAATCGTCGGATGTATCGATAAGCCAATAAAGCTGGTGAGAAGAAAAAGCACAGAGCTCGTAGACCTTGACAACGCCTACCCAGTCGGAACTTCAAAAAGGGGACCCGCTTGTCGAACACTTCTTCCTTGAGAAACTTCCGCCCGTAGGGTGGCTTTGGCTCGACGGTCCCCTTTTTGAAATGGAGACGAGCAGTCAATCACCCATGCTAGCGTGTCAGAGTCGAAGAGAACTGTGCTTTTTCTTCTCCACCACTATGTTGACCCAAACCAGAATGCCCTTCACAGATCTTCTTATTATTTCTTCGTTCCAGTCAAATCCTGCACAGCCTCATCCAGCTGCTTTTCAATCAAAATGGGCTCGTAGCCAAGCCATCTATCCACATCGACTACGTAAACATGATTGTTTTTGACAGCGGGCAAGTTCTTCCACAGACTGCTTTGCTCGATTTCTTTTAGATATTGGGTGGCATCTTCCCCTGGGAACAGCATCAGGAAAATATGGTCGGCCGTATATTCTGGCAAAAGCTCCATCGACAGGTCATTTGACCAAAACAGCGGGTCTTTTTCAATCTCGGTCTTGATGAGTGCAGGTGGCGTCAACTGTAGATCGTTGTACAAAACATGCCCCATATTACGAGCGCCGTACATTTTGATTGTTTTCGCACGGACGTTCATAGCTGCGACGGTCTCGTTTTTTCCGATCTTGGCTTGTACGAGCTTGCGAGCTTCTTCCACCTTTGCTTTGTACTTTTCTTCCCAAGCCTTTCCTTCTTTCTCCATACCTAGTGCTTCCGCTACCTTCTGTACATGACCAAAGACATCGTGTTGATCAAAATCGATGGCAACAACGGGAGCGATTTTTGTCAGCTTCTCATATACTTGTTGTTCGTCATCGGAGCCTGTCAAGATCAAGTCAGGCTGCAATTCAAGGATTTTCTCCAGATTGTAAGCATCATAATCTCCCACGACTTCGATGCCACTGACCAACGGAGCCATGTCGGCACCTTCCATATGTCCCTTCAATGCTCCGATTGGCTTCATACCTAGAGCAAGCATAGAGCCTACATATTGCAGGGCTACGACACGTTTTGGCTTCAAGGGAATGGTGGATTCGCCTTTCGCGTGCTTCAATACGCGTGTTTCGCTACCTTTGTTCTCTTGTGCAGGTGCCGATGGATTAGGGCTGGCTGTCTGACCGCATGCAGTGAGCAAGAGCAAGGAAAGAATCATGAATCCGGGAAGCCAAGCCTGTATGCGTAATCGTTTCATTCGTATATCCTCCAAGGTTGAAAATGATTCTCAATAACAAGGATCATCTTACCCTGAACCCGCTCTTATTATCCATGGAGAATATTCCGTTTTTCTTTGGACAATGTGGCGGTGGTTGATTGAGTCAATATATGGACAGCCTCTTCCAGTTGAACGTCGAGGGAGAGGGGGTCGTACGAAAACCAGATCGGGTTGAGGACGGCTACCTGGCCTTTTTGCACAGCCGGAATCTGTTGCCAGACATCCTGTTCCATCAGCTTTTTGAAATGTGACCGTGAGAGATCATCATCGAAAATGTGGACAAACAGCCAATCGGCGGCGCACTGACTCAATTGAGCCTCGTTGATTTGGGTCGCCCAGAAATTTGGGTTCCGTTGCAGCTCCTCTTGAATCATTTTGGGCGGCGTCAGCTTCAAAGATTTGTACAGCACATGTCCGATATTTCTGGCGCCGTATGCCAATAGGTTCGTTGGACGCACATTGAGGATCAAGAATGTTTCGTTCTTCTGAATATGAGCGTCGATGCATTGCTTCGCCTTTACAACCTTCTGTTCATGTTGCTTGAGCCACGAGTGTGCCCGATCCTTCATATCAAACATATCGGCCAACATGTTCAAATGACCGAATACATCTTGCGCAAGCCAGGGAAGTGCAAAGGTAGGGGCAATTTTGGAGAAAGCAGCGTAATCTCTTGTAGATTCCGTCAAAATAAACGTCGGTTGCAATGGTTTGATCAAGTCCGGTGTGTTCTCAGGCAGGCTAACGATTTCATCTGCTTCTTTCACGCGTAATTGCTCACGTAAATATAAGACTTGCTCTTCCGGAGCGCCAATCGGTCTGATTCCGAGAGCCAATAAATACTCAGCATAGTGGAAGGTGATGGGAGCCAATTGCTTCTGGTTCATGCGGACAAAGACAGTGGGCGATACCCCAATCTGTTGCTTGAAACGTCTGCTGAAGTAAAACTCATCCGCATATCCGACGAGGCGTGCCACCTCACGCAAGCGTTTATTCGATTCTCGCAGAAGTGTCTTCGCATGCTCCATCCGACAGCTTGTCAAATAATCAATCGGGCTTTTTCCTACCTTTTTCTTGAAGAGCTCGGCGTAATACCGAGGGGTCAGGCCAGCTCGATTCGCCAAGTCATCCAAGGAGATGGACTCCGCATAATTCGCATGGATGTAGGAAATCGTCTGATCGATGACTGTGGACGTCTCTACAGCAGCTTGTCGCTCTGCATGCCTCCATATCAGATGCAGCAATTGCTGAAAGCGAATCTGATTTTGAAACACTTCCAATGGCTCACTGGCGTGCTGGTGGGCGTACAAAGTGAGGGCAAGCTCCGTGCAGTTGTCGATCTGGCTGAAGACATTTTGTTTTTGGTCAAGCTGCCAGGAACGATTCGGGATATAGGCATTGGTGAGCGGATCTTGTTGTTGCAGTACGTCAAAACAGAACACAAGGAAGCGGAGTGGATCTTCTGTATCAGCCCGTACTTGTCTGGAAGATTCTCGTGGAATGATGAGAACACTTCCCTCTGGCATGTTGTTGGCTTGATCCGATTCGTCCAGCATGCGACCTGTTCCTTTTGTCACGATGAGTATGGCATGAGTAGATTCCCCTGAAAATAGCCATTCTTCTGCTTGGGACAAGGTGATCTGCTGTATGTCTTTTAGAAGAAACAAAGAAGTTGGCGGTAGAGACGTACTTGTATGTGCAGCACGATTGTCGCGCATGATGACCTCACATTTCCATTAAGATACCAATTCGAAGGACTCGGTTACGACGATGCTTCCCTTGACAGATTGGACCATCGGGCAATTTTTGCTCGCGGCTTCAATAGCTTTTTGCACTTTTTCTTCTTTCATATTTTCACCCGTAATGATGAAGTGGAGGTGAATTTTTTCAACCCGATTTGCCTCTGCCTCATTTCGCTGAACATCTGCTGTTACTTTCATATCCGTGCACGGCATTCTCATCTTGTCCAATACTTTTCGCAAAACACCGCCACTGCAAACAGCGATGGAAGAGACCAAGAGCTGGTAGGGGCGAAAGCCATACTGTTCATCACCTGATACGTGCAGCTCACCGTAGGACAGTTGAGTGACAAAGCCATTTTCTTTCGCTTGAAATTCCATGCGTAACCCTCCCCTGAAATGGTTTTTCTTCATTATAAGGAAAAAGGCTCCCGCGCGACAGTAATCTATCGGTACAGGAACCTTTTCCCGTTTGCTATTCCTTCAATGCTTTCCCATTTTGCAAGAGAGACTGGATGCAACGAGGAAGCATGTCTTTTAACGTTTCGAATGCATAGTCGATGTCCAGACGCTCTGTCCACTGATGGGCGTCACGTCCGACTGGACCGAGGTTCATGACAGGTACATCAAAAGCTTCGAGCTCCTGAAGCGGAATGGAGTAGCCGTTGTCCCATAAAGGCATGTTCGCTACCAATGGCTTCATGGATGCCGCCGGATATTGGAGTCCGACGTAGCTTAAGTCAGAGATACCGCCAAAGTAGTTTTGTTTGACCAAATTGACCTGGTGATGATCTCTCGCGTATGCTTTCATCTCTTCCATCGTTTGCTGGATCAGAGGCTGATTGCGCGAGCTAACTGCCGGGTAAAACGGTGGTGCGAAGAACAAGATCATCATCGGCGACAGTTCTTTGCACAGAATCGCTAATTGATCCACCAGCTCGATCGTGGTGTCGCGATCGTCCTTGTCGCCGCGATTGGTGATCACATCTGCTTCCAGCTGGCGAAGCTTTTCTTCCCCGTACGTTTTCTTCGCATAGGCATACAGTTCTTCGTAAGTCATGACGGAAATGGACAGATCCCGCGGGCTAAAAGGCGCAAAGTTGGCAAACTGGCTCGCGTGCTTGAGGTAATTTTGCTTCATGCGCTCTGCGACATTTTTTGCCGATTCCAGCAGCGGCTCTACGACATCCTCCATTTGCTTTTCCAGCAGGAACAGGTTGAACAGCGTCACAGCACGATGCGGAATTTGCACAGAGTACTCTTTTTTCAGATCCTTTTGAATCAGGTTCGTTGGCGGAGGAGATGCTTCTCCCTCGACGACCTCGCAGAAGGATGTGTTCAGCTCGAGCTCACATGTAATTTGAGAGGCCATGTAATTGCCGTTTAACCCAGCAAAAGGCTCACCGACATGTGTTTCTTTGCCGTAGCAGAGGAAGCCTGGCAGCACTTTTCCGATAGAGCCTGTGTACAAGTACGTATTCGTATCCCCTGGATAGCGGGTAAACATCGGCTCGGAGTTGAGCACGGTCGTGTAGCTCAGGTCGAACTCTTCGGCGATTTTCAGCAGTGCTGGGACTGCTGCACGCATCCCGACAGAATTTACCTCTTCGTCAGGGACGGTCAGAAGCAAAATGTTGCCGTCGAACTCTCCAGCAATCGCTTGCTCAATCATCGACATGTGCAGTGTTAGTCCGCATTTCATATCCATGGTGCCACGGCCAAACAGCCAGTTGCCGGTACGAATATCCTGTTGAACGTCTGCTGGCATATCCGCTTGGTTTTGTTGGAAGAGAGGAGTGAGGGTCTTCGGATCAAAAGCATGCTTCATCCAGGCGCCGTAATCCTCGACATCGACCACATCAAAATGGCTGACGAGAATAACGGTGTCTCGTACACCTTCTTTTTTAACCAGAGCAGTGACAAAATGGCGCCCGTCCCCGGTCGGATTCGCACGCACATGATCGGGATTGGCTTGATAATAAGGCAGGGTGCGCAGCTGATCGACGACGTAGCCAGGCAAGTCCTTCTCGGCAGATGATCCTGTAATGCTTGGGATGCTTACCAAATTGCACAAGAGATCAACGAGTTGCTCTTTTGATTGCCATTTTTGCATAAAAAACGCCTCCGTTTTCCGTATAGTGAAAACTGTTTCCGGTTAGTGGGCAAAAAAATTAAGGTAAGGCACCGATCTTGTGGGAAATTTCTTTGGCACTTTGTTGGGTTTGTTCAATGAGTGAGGACAAGAGTTGCTCGTTGATCCGATAGCTCGGAACGCCGATACTCAAAGCGCCCACGACCTTTTGGTTGACGCCGAAGATAGGAGCGGCAATGGATGCGGTGCCCTCGGTTTTCTCACCGTAGCTGACTGCATAGCCGCTTTGTCTGATTTCTGGCAGCCGTTCTAACAGCTCACGGCGTTTTTCTGCATCCGGGATTAAATCGGTCACGATTTGCTCTGCTTCGGTCGGATTCATGCTGGCGAGAATCGTTTTATTTGCCGCACCGATATGTAGCGGAATACGCTCGCCCAGATTATCCATGCTTCTGACAGACATGGGACCTTCCACTCGTTCGAGTACGATGGCATGAGAGCCCTGTGGAATGTTCAGATAGACAGTTTCTCTTACATCTGCTGCCAATCGCTCCATGACAGTTCGGGCGACAGCGCGCATATCCATCTTGTCCAGGATGCGCAGCCCGATTTCCATCCACGTATAGCCGACCTTGTACTGCTTGTTCTCAGGAACCTGGAGGATGAGTCCATGCTTGATGAGGCTGCTTATTAAACGGTGTACCGTACTCAGTGGTAGGTTCGTTTGTTCAGCAATTTCCGAGATGGACCAATGCTGCTTGTTTGGATCTGATACCAGGACGGAGATGATGCTCATTGCCCGGTCAATCGATTGTACCAACGTGGGTTACCTCCTGGCTTTGTTGCATAGTGACTGCTCGTTGAATGTCACGCCAGCTTAATATGACCTCAATCTATCAGAATTTTTCAGCCGAATCAATATAATTCAGACTAGATAAAAATTCGTTGACAAAAAATTTGAAACTATTTTACATTAAGAGTGTAATTTTGTATTGCAGAAGTGATTCCACAATGCGGAATATTTCTGAGTGATTGCTCAGAGGAAAATGAATGCAACATGGTGGCGATGAACAAGCAAAAGCAGCAGATGAGGAAGCGTTTACATGCTCGTTTCTCCGTCGCCCACTGTTAGACAAAAGCAAGATTCGAAAACAGAAGGGAGATCTATCATCATGAAATTTTCACGTGCGATTGTAAGAAAACCGGGAAAGAGTTATGTAAATGGTTTGACGACTTCTGATTTGGGTTCACCTGATTTTGAACTTGCTCTCAAACAGCATGCCGCTTATGTAGAAGCGCTGAAACAGACAGGTCTGGATGTAACCGTTCTGGAAGCGGACGAGCGTTTCCCGGATTCTACGTTTGTGGAAGATACAGCTGTCCTCACGGAAAAGTGCGCCGTCATCACCAATCCTGGTGCAGAAAGCCGCAATGGTGAAATTGAGGATATGAAATTGGTGCTTCCTCGTTTTTATGACACGATTGAATATATTCAGGCCCCTGGCTTCCTCGATGGTGGAGACGTGATGCAGGTAGATAACCATTTCTATGTCGGTCTGTCGACACGCACCAATGAAGAAGGAGCCATCCAGTTCCGCGAGATTCTCTCCAAATACGGGTATGAAGTCACCATTGTTCCGTTGAAAGAGTTTTTCCACCTGAAAACAGGAATCGCCTACCTTGGCAATGACTTGCTGGTTCTGGCTGGGGAATTCATCGATTCTGAAGTATTTAGCCAATACAAGCATCTGATCGTGGAAAAAGAAGTCGAGTATTCTGCGAACTGCATCCATATCAACGACTACGTCATTATTCCAAAAGGCTTTGATAGCACGAAAAAGCAAATCACTGACGCTGGCTACAATGTGATTGAGCTGGATATGTCTGAATTCCGCAAACAAGACGGAGGATTGAGCTGCCTGTCCCTGCGTTTCTAGTGCAGGCAGTTCTCTCTTCTTTTATAGACCTCTGATATACCTCTTAAAAAGCTGGTGAAAGAGAGGAATCATATGAACACTGGGAATGAAAGAGATACACAGCTAGAACGCTCCATGAAAAGTCGCCACCTGTTTATGCTGTCGTTAGGTGGTGTGATCGGGACAGGGCTCTTCCTCAACGCTGGCTTCACGATCAATCAGGCTGGACCAGGCGGAGCGCTTGTCGCCTATATCATCGGCGGGATTTTGCTGTATCTGGTCATGACGTGCCTAGGTGAGCTTTCTGTAAAGATGCCAGTAACAGGCTCTTTCCAAGCCTACGCCAGCAAGTATATTGGTCCGGCGAGCGGGTTTACACTGGGATGGATGTATTGGCTAGGGTCAGCTACAACGGCAGGGGTAGAGTTTACTGCCGCGGGCATGGTCATGCAACGGTGGTTCCCGGATACACCGATCTGGATTTGGTGCGCGCTCTTTATCGTTTTGCTCTTTACCTTCAATGCGCTGACGACAAAAGGTTTTGCAGAAACCGAGTACTGGTTTGCCGGAATTAAAGTATTAGCCGTTCTTATTTTTATTATTGTCGGACTAGGGGCTATATTCGGTATTGTCAGTATGGAAGGAAGGCCCGCCCCGTTTCTCTCCAACTTCTCGGCAGATGGGGGACTATTCCCGTTTGGCATTGCGATCGTCTTTGTGACGATGATGAACGTTGTATTCTCTTATCAAGGCTCTGAACTGATCGGAATTGCAGCCGGGGAAGCAGAAAACCCGCAAAAGACCATTCCGCGGGCGATTCGCAACGTTGTGTTTCGTATTCTCGTGTTCTATGTGGCGTCGGTCACGATCTTGTCCGCCCTCTTTCCCTCAAGTGAGCTGGGACTCTTGGAAAGTCCGTTTGTGACGGTATTTGATGCAGTGGGGATTCCATTTGCAGCGGATATCATGAACTTCGTCATCTTGACGGCTCTGTTGTCTGTCGGCAACTCATGCTTGTACGCAGCCACTCGCTTGTTGTGGTCCCTTTCCCATAGCAATATGGCTCATCCTGCTTTTGGAAAATTGACCAAGCGTAAAGTGCCCTTGAACGCGCTCTTGGCGACGCTGGCGTTCTCGCTTCTATCTCTGTTAACCAGCGTGGTTGCAGCGGATACGGTATACGTGCTGCTCATGGCTGTATCCGGTATTGCGGTTACCTTCACGTGGATGGGGATTGCTCTCTCTCAATTCAATTTCCGCCGTCAATACTTGCGTGAGGGTGGAAAAATAGAAGATTTACAGTTCGTAGCACCGTTTTACCCGGTGATGCCGCTCCTGTGTCTGGCTCTTTGCACATTCATTCTTATCTTTCCGGCGTTTGACCCGACACAGCGAATTGGACTCTTCTATGGAATTGGTGCACTCGTGCTGTTCTATACCTTCTATTATGTGCGCTATGGACGCAAAAAGGCGCATAAACCGAATCTCCCAACGCAAGGCTAAGCCTTCCTGCTCAATAGAAATGCCCCTGCCATGATGATATGGTAGGGGCATTTTTGTGGCGTAAGGATGGTCTTCAGGAGATGCCGAACAGCTCGGCTAAATACGGGTTCACGAACAAGCCGTCAGGGTCGAGCTCAGAGCGAATGGCGAGGAAATCGGGCAGGCGCGGATAAACCTGATGAAGCTGCTCGGCGGTCATGCTGTGCATTTTCCCCCAGTGTGGACGTCCGCCATATCGAGCGAAAATCTCCTCCATCCGGGCAAAATACGCTTCGTAAGGCATGCCCTTGTACATGTGGACGGCAATGAAGGCACTATCCCTTTCGTAAGCAGGACTGAGCCAGATGTCGTCCTTTTTGACGTACCGGCATTCCAGCGGAAAATGAACAGCAAAGCGTTCCTGCTCAATCGCCTGACACAGCTCCCGTATGGCATCGCCCATATGCTCAGCGGGTATGCAGTATTCCATTTCGTAAAAACGCACAAGGCGAGGGGTGGCAAAAAGCTGATGGCTGTAGCCGCTCTCATGGACAGAGGGAACGCTTTGGGCGGACAGCTTGCTGACGCTTTTGGTGAGAGAAGGGCGCAATCGGCAGCTCTCGGACAAGAGCCAAAACAGCCCATTTTCTACGACCATTTTTTTCAAATAGCTCCATCGTTGATTGCCGCTAGGGGGATCGCTGGTCTCGTCCATGAATTTCACCTGAACGGTGTCCGAATACGGGAAGATAAAGAATTCGAAATGCCGATGCTCGGTTTTAAACGTCTCCAGAGAGGACAGGCACTCATCGAGGGGCATGCGACGGCTTTGGTAGCGCAGGCGATAGGCTGGGAGGACACGCAGCTTGACGCGTACGATGATGCCCAAGAGACCGAGAGAGACTTGCATGGCTTTGAACAGCTCCGGCCGAGATGGCTCGGATACTTCTAAAACCTCCCCGGCTGCGGTCACGACTGTCAGCCCGACGACTTGCGTGGAGATGCTACCAAAATGAATGCCTGTGCCATGTGTTCCGGTGCTGACGGCCCCTGCAATGGACTGGGCGTTAATGTCTCCGAGGTTTTCTTGGGAGTAGCCCGCTTGATGCAGGAGGTATCCGAGTGTCTTGAGCTTGGTGCCTGCCCAGACTTCAACGGTATCAGAGGCAGGGTCTACACTGACGATTCCTTGGAGATGATCCAAGGATAGCAAGCAGTCTTCTGTCTGGACGAGCCGAGTGAAGGAATGACCGGAGCCGACGACTCGAATCCGTGTACCTGCCTTCTTGCAAGCAAGGACAAGCTGCACGACTTCATCCACGGACCCTGGCATCGCGACTTGCTTTGGCTGGCTTTGTACATTTCCTGTCCAATTGGTCCAGTGATTCGCGTGCTTCTTTACAGTGAGCATAATCCATCCCCCCGATAGGTGGTCACTTCCTCGATGATTTTCCCGCCAGAGATGCAATACAGCCGGGTAAAACGTTCGCAGAGCTCTCCTGCTTTGGCATGGCGAAAAAAGATCGGGTCTCCCAGCTCCAGCGTTTCCATGCCTTGGTAGTGAATCGGTGTCTGTACTTCACCTGCTCCTTCGTTGGGGAACAGCTTTGCTCCCGCTGGCAAGTATGGCTTGGGGAGTCTGTCACGTCCAGCAGAGCCAGAGGCGATGTAGCCTCCGCCGGCACATGTGTAGATATGCTCTGTGGGCTTGCGGATAATCTCCAGAGCAAATCCGGCAGCAGGATGAAACCGGAAATCTTGAAAGTAGTCAAAGAGCCCAGGCGAAAAAAATCCGGAGCCTGCTGTAACCTCTGTAACGGCGTCTTCTTTCCCGGTCAAGTGCAAGCTGCCCGTTCCTCCACCGTTTACGAAGCGGGGAGAAATACCTAGCTCGTGAATGGCATGCACCAGTGTGGCACGACGAGCAGCCACTTCTTTCACGGAATATTGCTTGAGGAGACGAATGACGCTGTTTTTCAGGAATTGACGAGGGTATCGATCACCCACGCCAGCAATTTGAGCTTCGTACCCCATGACGCCATCTAGGTAGAGATGATCGGAGGAAGTAACGCGCTTGGCAAGGGAGAGGGACGCCTCGAGAGAGCGAAGTGGTGAGCGCCAGACGCCGAAATGCAGTCCCAACACATCAGACGACATGTCGATATCGAGACAGACAGGCAGTCTGGTTCCTGTTTCCCGGGCGATTTGTTCGAGCTGTTCGACATGAGGGAGAGAGTCGATCATCAAAGTAATGGAGCGTCCATTCTTAATCTCAGAGGCGAGTGCCAAAAGCCAGCTTTTTTCCCAGAGAGGATAGCCGAGTAGCAGGTCATCGAAGCCTGCCTCGCACAGGTGAAGCACCTCAGGAGCGGAATAGCACATGAGACCACGAAAGCAATCGTCCAACTGCAATACATGTTTGAGAATGGCAACGCTTCGAATCGACTTGCTCGCGATTCGAACGGGTTTTCCATTGCTTTGCAAACTAATTTGCTCCGCATTTTCCTCCAGCAGATCTAGGTCGACGAAAGCGAACGGCTTGGGAACACCGGCAAAGGCAGACTGATAATAGCGATAATCCCGCATGTACAGGCCTCATCCTTTTTTGAATTCGAATTTGAATGAAAGAAAGAACTGTAAATATTTCATAAAATTCTATCTATTCTATTCGTTTGTGTTTGATTCCTTCCTGACAAAAGAGAGGCATGAACAGAAATAACGAATGTTCGTTTTTAAATGTTCGGATTTTGTTGTATTTACGAATTGTAAAGGCATGTTTACGATAAAAATAACTTTAAAAGACGAATAAATAGGTTGTTTTTGGTTGACTTGATTCACCTTATAAGCTACGATACATATTGTTGTGAAGAACAACGCAGGTTTGACGAATGAAATAGTGATTTGTATTCGTATATCCTCAGAAATATGGTTTGAGGGTCTCTACAGGGAACCGTAAATTCCCGGCTACGAATAGGGCAGGTTTGGTATACCCTATTCGTCGGCCGGGAATTTTTTGCATTTTTTCGGGGAGGGAACGAAATGAATAAGTATGATGTGATCGTTGTAGGAGCAGGACCAGCAGGGATTTTTACATGCTACGAGGTAATGCGAAAAGCACCGAATGCCAAGGTGCTGTTGATTGATAAAGGGCATGACATCTATAGCAGACGCTGTCCGATCTTGGAGGAAAAGATTAAGCTCTGCCCGCCGCCAGCAGGAAAAAAAGATTTTGCAGGCTGTTTGCCGGCCTGTTCGATTACCAGTGGTTTTGGTGGAGCAGGCGCCTATAGCGATGGTAAATTTAACATCACCACCGAATTTGGCGGTTGGATGACAGACTATCTCAGCCCTTCCACTGTACTTGGGCTGATCAAATACGTAGATGAAATCAATTTGGAGCATGGGGCTACCCAATCGATTACGGACCCGACCACAGAGACGATCAAGAGCATCGAGCAGCGCGGGTATGCAGCAGGACTCAAGCTGTTGCGAGCGCAGGTGCGTCACTTGGGAACGGAGCAAAACCTGGAGATTCTCCAGTCGATCTTCGAGCATTTGAAGAAGCATGTCGACATGATGTTCAAGACAGAGGTCGAGGACATCATTACGGTGAAAGAAGCAGGGGGACATCAGGTAAAAGGTGTCGTCTTGAAAAACGGCCAAGAGTATGAAGCTGATTACGTGGTAATCGGACCAGGCCGCGATGGCTCCGCATGGTTGACCGATATCCTGAAAAAGCGCCGCCTGAAAATGTACAACAATCAAGTCGACGTAGGCGTACGTGTGGAGACGTCCGATGTCGTCATGCGCGAAATCAATGAGCACTTGTACGAAGGCAAATTCATTTTCAATACATCTGTCGGAACGCGTGTACGGACGTTCTGTAGCAATCCATCCGGTCACGTGGTCGTGGAAAACCACAGTGGAGTCATGGCGGCAAACGGGCACTCCTACAAAGACCCAGCGCTGGGATCGATGAATACGAACTTTGCGCTCTTGGTATCTCATACGTTTACAGAGCCGTTTGACAAGCCGAATGAGTACGCGAGAGAAATTTGCAAGCGAGCGAATGATCTGTCAAACGGTGGGGTCATCGTGCAAAAGTACGGCGATATTTTGCGCGGTCGCCGTTCTACAGAGGCGCGTATTAAGGAAGGCTTCCTGGAGCCTACTCTGAAGGAAGCGGTACCGGGTGACTTGGGACTCGTGTTGCCTTACAATACGATGAAAAGTCTGATCGAGATGGTGGAAGCTCTGGACAAGGTAACGCCGGGAATCGCTTCCGAGCATACATTGTTTTACGGAGTGGAAGCGAAATTCTACTCGGCACGTCCAAAACTGACTGAGGAATTCGAAACAGAAATCAAAGGATTGTTCTGTGGCGGGGATGGTGCCGGAATTACGCGTGGTCTGGCTCAGGCTGGAGCTGCTGGGGTCTGGATGGCTCGCAATATCGCGAAGCGCATGCAATAACGAATACGATCATAACAAATAGGCTTCTTGCTGGGCACGCTTGTGCTTGGTGGGGAGCCTTTTTCATGACAGAACAACATCAGGAAAGTAATGATCCCGATGTCACGAGGAACTAGGCAGAAGCGTATTGTATAGAAGGGCCAATAATCAAACCACGACCTTTTGTTGGCATGGAGGTATCTATGTTTTTTTGTGATGATGACGATACCGCTGTAATAGCACTTTGGATTATTTCGATTGGCTTTGTCATACTCGCCATTGATAAAACAACGAAATTAAGTCAAAAGCCTGCTTGCGGAAATGCGACTTCGGCGCAACCGCTGATCCAATCGAACAAGAAAGCCAATGGGAAGAATAAGAATGGCAATGACAATGACAATGACAAAGATGATGATAGGCAATTCAAACGAATTGAACAGCAAATGGCTCAATTACGAGACAGTATGCAAGATATAAAGAAGAATTTGCAGGAGAAGCCATCCAAAAACGGAGGGAAGAAGGATGATTGACAAAAATCTGGCGAATGAGCTGGCAGCGGTAGGCGGGTGGATCGCTGTTCTGGCTGCCTTCCTATCGGCTATAGGCACGACTGGACAGGTGGAACCGGATCAGGATACTTCTACAACGAACGTAGCAAATGACAAAGAATCAAATGAGTTGAAAAAACAAGTGCTGCAACAGAAAAAACAATTGCAAAAGCAACAGATACAGCTTGAATTGATTCAATTGGAACAAGAGCTCAACACCATCATCCATAGTACAAGGAAAAATGGCTAACAAAAAATGACTTCACCAAATTGCTTTTGGGCGAAGTCATTTTTTACTTACTACGATGTCTGCAAATTATCATTCATTTTCTTCAGTACGCGGTTAAAGATAGCGAGTTCTGCTTCGTCAAGGCCGCGGAGTGCCAGTTCCTCTTGCTCTTTGGCGGCCTCCAGCCATTCCGGGAACCGTTCGACTGCTTGTGGAGACAGGGACACATAGCGCTCACGCTTGTCATCACCCTCTGAGCGAATAATCCAGCCCATCTCTTCCAATCGGGTGAGTGTCCGGGTAATCGTCGGCGCTTCCACATTCAGGTAGTTACTCAATTGAACCTGGGTGAGCGATTCACGATAATGCAAGCAAAGGATAATCCCCCATTGCGAACTGTATAATCCCATGGGAGACATAGTCCCATTTAATGATTTGCTGAATATTCTTGCGGTTTGGCTAATTCGATGACCATAATATTGCATGAGTATATACCTCCAGGAAAGCTGGTCCGATATATCGTACACTTTATTGCTTAAGTAAATATGTACAATAACATACTAGCAGTTTCGGACATATAAGTAAACGTTTATTCGATGGCGAAATAATGGATTTTCTGACACAAATAAAATCAGGCGAGTGTCATGGAAGAAGACACTCACCTGGGTGGAAAATACGGTGGAGGATTAATCTGCGGACAAGATACTCAATGGTCCTTTTTCATTGATGAGCGGCTCCAGTTCATAGACCGAGATGGGGAACATGGGGAAACCGACGTAGTAAGGTGTAATTTCGTACAACTGAAAGTAGATGACCAGCGATTTGTCGGCGAGGTAATAATCTTGATCGGGTTTAATCGAAGTAAAGCCATTGAGTGTGGGGATGCTTCTTTCTTTGATTTGACGCTTGATGTTTTCGGAAAGCACCTTGACGTAATCGCTTCCTGGCTTGAATAATTCACGCAGCGTATACAGCTTGCCTGTTTGGATATCTGCGGTGATCGACCCGAGGAAGGTCATGCCGTGAGCCATTTGTGGTGTGTAGGCGTAGTTGCTCAGCACGACACTGAAAATGCCGCGTTCGTTTGTCTTGATTTCGTAGCTTCCTTGCATTTCTGTATTTCCCGGTACCTGGACCCGTTGTTGCTCGTGAATTAAGCCTTGAACCGTTTGATAAATCGCCCGGTTGATATCTTTTTCCGCTTGTTGGTTGGCTAGGCCTGCCAATTGTGGATAGTAAATCGTGGTGTTCGGACGGCTAATCGTCCGTGTCAGCACAGTAGCTGGCAATTGATTGAGTTCCACTTTTCTCCGTTTGCCTCCTGTACGTGAGAGTTGTGTAATAGCCTATTCGAAATTGTTTTTGGCTGTTCTTACTTTTTTCACAAATTTGGCAAAGGTTTGGCTATATAATGGGGAAAGAATCCGATACATAAGTAAAAAGGAAAAGGGGGGCAATTATGATTCAATTGATTCGCAATACCTTGACTGACAAAGAAGGCTTTATGATTTTCATCCTATGGAATCATTTGTGGATGGCAGGACTCATTGCCTACCAAGTGGATGTGAACTTCTGGAAAGTGACGTCCTTGGGATTGCTGGTCACTCTAATTGTTTCGCCGTATTATTTCATTCGCAAAGATAGTCATGTGATTCGTTATCTGGTTGCAATCGGACTTATGTTTTATGCTATTTCCTTCGATCACTTTACCGATTACCAGGAGGTTACCTTCCTCGCCTTTATCGTCATGGGCTTTTTGGCAGCCTATTTGGACTGGAAGCTGGTAGTTACAGCGGGAATCGCCCAAATCATCGTTACGATTGTCGGATTTTATACGGGAACCTACGAGATTTTCGAAGGTGATTTTTCGGAGCTCAATTTGCTTATGCGTATTGTCACGATTCTCATGATGATGGGAGCCGTCACGTATCTGTGTCTCGCCGGACAAGCCTCCTTGCGAAAAGCTGATGACGCAAGGCAGGAAGCGGAAGAGAAGGAGCGCCGTCTGGGAGAAATGCTTTTGAACATCCAGCAAATGACGGAGCAGCTGGATCGTACAAGCGATCATGTGCATGAGCATGCGGAAGGTACGAAGCGCAATACAGATGAAATGATGGTAGCCTTTAAGGAAGTCGCCACAGGTATGGAATCGCAGGCGAATTCTACGGTGAAAATCGAAGAAGAGGTTCAATCCATCGACCAGGAAATCGAGGAAGTCACAACACAGACCAACGCAATGAAATCGGAATCGCAACAAAACAACCGTCGTCTGACAGACAGCGTTCAGATGATGAACGAGCTGTCCTCGCAGATGGAGCAAATTGTGCAGGCAGTCAATGTAGCAGCCTCTACGATTCACCAGCTCAATCGACAGGCGAATCGCGTAGAAGAAATTGTTGGCGCTATTAATCAGATCGCGACACAAACGAATCTCTTGGCGCTGAATGCGGCGATTGAATCGGCGCGTGCAGGCGAGCATGGACGTGGATTTGCTGTTGTAGCGGATGAGGTACGCAAGCTGGCGGAACAAAGCGCGACAGCTACGCAGGAAATTACCGACATTCTGAAATCTCTCCATCAGGAAAGTGAGAATGCGGTGCAGCATATGAGCAATGGAGAAACGTCTGTTGCAAAAGGCCAAGAGCTGGCCGTGAAAACAGTGGCCTCCATTGAAGCAGTGCGTGCCGGGATGATGGCCTTCTTGGAAGCAGCTGATCAAGTAAGCTCCAGCATGGACCGGGTAAAAGTGCGTTCCGGAGAAGTTGCCATCGAGATGTCGACTATTACAGCCGTAACCGAGGAATCCGTAGCCAACTTAGAAGAGCTGTTTGCGACAGCAGAAAACCAGCATCAAAAAGTGCGTGAGATTACGGAAGAGCTGGGCGAGCTGAATACGTTGTCTCATCGTCTCCAGCAAACCTTTCACGTAAATTAGTTAAAGGTTGTTTAAAAAGTCGTATTTTGATCACGAAGTAGTTCTGAAAGCTGATTCGGCATCGAAATTGACGTTCACCTTCGAAGTCCGGTGCTCATGTAGGTCTCCTACACTCCGCTCCTCCTTCTTCAGGTTCTCGCCAATTTCTCGGTGCTGAAAAGACGACTTTTTAAACTTCAAATTCGATTCACTTTTAGAAGTGTTTGGAATTGAGAAAAAAGAATTGCATTTTTGAACCGTTCTGCTAGAATGAATTCCATTGTAACTAAATATATTCACCTACCTTATCTAGAGCGGCGGAGGGACTGGCCCGATGATGCCCGGCAACCACTGATCATGTCTATGCATGAACAGAAAGGTGCCAATTCCTGCAAAACCTGTACCATGGTTTTGACAGATGAGGAAGAGAACGGCTACGTACGCAAACTCTTCCTCCGGGAAGAGTTTTTTTGTTTTATTTGTAAAAGGAAAGGGGGTAATAAACGAACGATAAATATATTTTATAAGATAATATTCGTAAATAGTATTGAAAAATTGGGTAAAAAGCCGTACATTACCTAATAGGATAAAGAAAAACGTAAAGTTCGGATAGGGAGAGATACATCATGAAGAAGTTATTGCTGGCATTAACGACATTCGCAGTATTGGCAACAGGGTGCTCGACTGGCACAAGCGCACCTGCAGATCAGCCAGGAGGACAATCAGCAGGACAAGAGGGCGCGGCCAAAAAGCGAATTGCCTTGATTTTGCCCGAGAAAATCGGTGTGAATCCGTTCTTCCAACAAATGGATGAGGGTGCGAAGAAAGCCGCACAAGAGCTGGGCGCAGAAGTGAAAACGATTGAATCTACGGACCATGGAGCGATTGAAGAGAATCTGCGCGTGGCTGTTGCAGAAAATTATGATTTGATCATCACTTCTTCCTTTACATCAGAGGATGCATTGAAAAAAGTAGCTACCGAAAATCCTGACCGTAATTTTGCGATTATTGATACTGTAGTGGATTTGCCAAACGTTCGCAGTGTTACCTTCCGCGAGCAGGAAGCGGCTTACCTGGTGGGAGCAGCAGCAGGTCTGGCAACGAAAACGAACAAAGTAGGTATGGTTGTCGCTCTTGATATTCCGCAGTTGAAAAAATGGACAGTTGGCTTCGAAGAGGGCTTGAAAGCGACGAATCCAAAAGCAGAGCTGATGGTCAACTATGTAGGTAGCTTCACTGACCCGGCAAAAGCGAAGGAATTGGCTTTGCTCCAAGCTTCCAAAGGCGCTGACTTCATTAACGGTGCAGCAGCAGTAGGAGACCTCGGCGTTTTCGAAGCAGCGAAGGAAAAAGGCTTCTTCACAGCAGGTCAGGACGTTGACCGTACCACGATTGATCCAGAGCATATTGTTCTGTCCCAATTGAAAGGGACCGACGCGGCAGCTTATGAAACGGTGAAGAACTTTGTAGAAGGAACGTTCAAACCAGGTGTTGTGGCGTACGGCTTGAAAGAAAAAGGTGTTGGGGTAACCTATGTCACGCACGAAAGCAAAACGCCACTGAACGCTTTTATTGGACAAGAAGTGGTGGATAAAGTGAAAGCGATCAGCGATGAGATTGTAGCTGGCACTCGCAAAGTACCAGACCAGTTCTAAAAAGGTAGCTCGGTGTTGAAAAGCCAACTTTTTGAACGTTTATTTATAGCTTGTGCACAGTGATGGATGTGACCGACTACGGCTGTGTAGTCGGTCTTCCATTTTCATAAAAGGACGTACAGAAATGAGGGAGTGGGAATGACCGATCGCTTGGAAATGAGGGCCATGACCAAGAAGTACGGAGATTTTACCGCCAACGACAAGGTGTCGTTCTCACTGGCAGCAGGAGAAGTCCACGCGATTGTCGGGGAAAATGGAGCGGGCAAAACGACACTGATGCGGATGCTGTACGGGATGGAGCAGCCGACGTCGGGAGAGATCGTGTTAAATGGCAAGCCAGTTGTTTTCCGCGGACCAGAGGACGCGATTCGAAATGGAATCGGGATGGTTCACCAGCACTTTATGCTCTTCGGAGAATTCAGTGTGACTGAAAATATCGTGATCGGATACGAGCCGAATCAAGCGGGTTTTTTCAAAAGAAATGACGCGGAGGACAAGGTGCGGGCTCTTAGTGAGCAGTATCGCATTCCGATTCAGCCGCAGGCCAAGGTAGCGAATTGCTCGATTGGGGAACAGCAACGGGTCGAGATTCTGAAGGTTCTGTATCAGGGTGCGGATATTATCGTGCTGGACGAGCCGACCGCTGTACTTACCCCACTGGAGGTACGCGACCTGCTGCAAACGATTCGAAACCTGGCCGAGAGCGGCAAGAGCGTCATTTTGATTACACATAAGTTGCAGGAGGTCATGGAGGTAGCTGATCGTATTACGGTACTGCGCGGAGGCAAAGTGACGGGAACGGTATCCCGTACAGAAACCAATGCGGACGATTTAGCCAGACTGATGGTCGGACGTGAATTGCAGGAGCTAGCTGAGCGAGTTCCTCTGGATAAAGGCCCTTTGTTGCAGGTGGAGAATCTCACGGTTCGAGAAAAGCAGACACTGCTTGATCAAGTCAGCTTTACCGTGCACCACGGGGAAATCGTAGGAATCGCAGGTGTTTCCGGGAATGGTCAATCCGAGCTGCTGCAAGCGATCAGCGGCTTGCGAGCGGCACAGGAGGGAAAGGTGCGGTTAGGCGGCAACGACGTGACGAACAAATCAGTTGCCACCATTCGGGATGCCGGCTTGGCGCATATTCCGGAGGATCGCTACCTGTGGGGAACGGCCAAACTCTCAAGCGTCGAGGAAAATGCGTTGATGGGCTATCAGCGAAAGCCTGCTTACAACCGTCGCGGCGTTGTTTTGCGGGAGAAATTCCGCCAAGTCGTAAAAGGCTGGGTTGAGCAGTTTGCCATCAAGACAGGCTCCCGACAATTGCAGGAGCTGGCAGGGAATCTGTCAGGTGGAAACTTGCAAAAGCTGATCGTAGCAAGGGAGCTCGGACAGGAAACCCCGTTTTTGATTGCGGCTGAGCCTACGCGAGGGGTAGATATCGGTGCCATGGAGTACATCCATCAGGCGCTGATCGAAAAGCGCAATCAGGGAGACGGGATCTTGCTCGTCTCCTCCGAGTTGTCCGAAATTCTCGCCTTGTCTGACAGGATTTTGGTCATGTATAAAGGGCGAATCGCTGGAGAGCTTTCACGCCTGGAGGCAACCGAAGAAAAAATCAGCGTGATCATGGCGGGAGGAAGCATTCATGGCAGCAATCAAAGAGCTATCTAAGTCATTGGTTCAGCCGTTATTGGCTGTCGTCATCGGTTTGTTGACCGGGGCGCTGGTCATTGCTGCAGTTGGCGAATCGATCTTGGGCACCTACCAGGAAATGTGGAAAGGGGCCTTTGGCAGTTTTTATTTCTTTACGTCTACATTAGCGAGAGCTACGCCTATCATGCTGATTGCCCTGGGTCTTTCCCTCGCATTTCGGGCAGGGGTATTCAACCTGGGGGCGGAAGGGCAAATGGTGCTGGGTGCCGTCAGTGCTGCGTTAGTCGCGATTTACTTGCCAGCACCGGGAATGATCAAAATTGTGGCGGGTATTTTTGCAGGAATGGCAGTCGGAGGGTTCTGGGCGTTGTTGCCAGGTTTTATGGAAGCCCGTTTTCGCATTCCGTTGCTCATCTCTACGTTGCTCTTTAACTACATCGCGGTATTGTTTGCGAGCTATCTCGTGACAGAGCCGTTCCGGGATCGCTCGGGTTCTGCGGCACTGGCACAGACCGTCATGCTGGAGAAAAGCGCTTGGCTTCCGAAGCTGTTTGCCGGGATGAGCGTGCATGCAGGTTTTTTGTTTGCGATCGTTGCAGCGCTGCTGTTGTTCTGGGTACTTCGGTTTACGCCTTTTGGCTATGAAGTGAAGATGCTGGGTCAAAACTCGCTGTTTGCTCAATACGGAGGAATTAATCGCATTCGGGTGATGCTGACCGGGATGTTTGCCAGTGGAGGACTGGCTGGCTTGGCGGGAACCGTTGAGGTAATGGGGGCGCACTATCGTTTTGTTGACGGTGCCCTGAGTGTACCTGGGTTCGCCTGGACGGGCCTGATGGCAGCGCTGCTTGCGAACTCGCACCCGCTTGGCATCATTGTGACTTCGATCCTGCTTGCTGCTTTTCAGACAGGAGCCATGGGTGTAGAGCGCAATACGGATGTGCCTTTGGAGCTGGCAAGTGTTATACAAGCCGTATTGATTTTGTTCATCTCTGCCAAGTTCAGCTACGACTGGTGGAAAAAGCGGAAGGCAAAAGGAGGGGAATCGCATGGAGCTCTTTGATTGGTCCCTCCTCAGTTCTACCATTCGGATGGTCACGCCGATCTTGTTGGCAGCTTTGGGTGGAGCGCTCTGCGCACGTGTCGGAATTTTTAATGTAGGCCTGGAGGGCTTGGTACTGGTCGGTGCCTTTTCCGCGATTGTCGGCAATCATTTTACCGGGAATCTGATTCTGGCTGTTTTGATTGCTGCGCTGGTCAGCATTGTCTTTTCGCTCTTGTTCGCGTACATGACGATCAAGCTTAGGGCGAATGAAATCGTCGTCGGTGTGGCGATTAACTTTCTCGCGCTCGGGTTGACGACATTTGCACTGCGGGCGATCTTCGGTGTCAAAGGAGCGTTTTACGATAAGGATATGGCTGGCTTGCCAACCGTCGAGATTCCTTTCATTCACGATATTCCGGTCATCGGAGGCATTGTCTCTGGTCATTCGCCGCTCGTGTATTTTGCCTTTTTGGCTGCCATTCTGTTGTATGTGTTCTTTTATCGGACGGTTACGGGCTTCCGCGTCCTCGCAGTTGGTCTGAATCCCGTTGCGGCGCGCAGTCTCGGTCTGAAAGTGACGGGACTTCAGGTGCTGGCGATTGTGATGAGTGGCGCATTGTGCGGGATTGCAGGGGCACAGCTTTCACTGGGGCAAGTTACGATGTTTACAGAAGGTATGACGGCTGGCCGGGGCTTTATCGCATTGGTAGCGATGATGATGGGGCAGTCACATCCACTCGGTATTTTGGCTTCGAGCTTTTTGTTCGGGTTGATGGATGCCCTTAGTATTCGATTGCAGGGCTTTTCGCTTCCGACGCAATTTACGGCCATGCTGCCATACGTGCTGACGATTGCGGCAATGTTCTTCTTGAAGAACAAGAGTCAGATCGGTAGCGACAATCAGCAGAGCACCCGTTAAACAACAGGCCATATAGACAGCGAAGACAAGGGGAAATGCGATATGAACAAGGCAGATCGGATCAAAAGAATGAAAGTACCTGCCCCAGTGGGACCGGGACTCGCCAGACGACTTCCGCCAGGACAAATCCTGACAGAGCGCTTTCCCATTTTGCATGAGGGAGACGTGCCGGTGTATGACATGAACGAATGGACACTGCGCGTTTTTGGAGAGGTAGACCAGGAAGTGACACTCTCCTACGAAGAGATCATGGCGATGCCACAGGTGACAGTGACGAGCGACATTCACTGCGTGACGCGCTGGTCCCGTTTTGACAATGCGTTTACAGGCGTGCGTTTTCGTGATTTTTTGCAAGCAATTGACGTGACTCCGCGAGCGAACTTCGTCATGCTGCACGGTGATCACGACTATACTGCCAATGTGCCGCTCGCTGATCTGGAGCGTGATGATGTGCTGCTGGCTCACTCCTTTGATGGAGAGCGACTGACGGACAAGCACGGCTGGCCGCTTCGCCTGGTTGTTCCTCATCTGTATTTCTGGAAAAGCGTGAAGTGGATCAGAGGAATTGAATTTATGACGGAAAACAAGCCCGGCTTCTGGGAGCAAAATGGATTTCATCTGATCGCAGACCCGTTCCGCGAAGAGCGGTTCTCCGGTGAAGCGTTGCCGATACCAGAGGATGAGTGGGAGAAAAAGGAGTTCGATTGAGATGTTGACGAATCTAAAGGTAGATCCCGAACAACTGCCAAAGCGCGTCATTGTGTGCGGTGATCCAAAACGTGCAGCCTTGATTGCTTCGAAACTCGACGATCAGCGCCAAATCGGGGAAAACCGCGAGTATCACAGCTATGCGGGTACTTGGAAAGGCGTCGAGGTAGCGGTAGTGAGTCATGGGGTAGGCGCACCTGGAGCAGCGGTATGCTTCGAGGAGCTGGCGAAGGGCGACGTTCAGGTCATCATTCGCGTAGGAACTGCCGGGTCATACCAAAAAGAAATCGAGACAGGCAGCCTCGTCATCAGCTCCGCAGCGGTTCGCCAAGACGGCTTGACCAGTCAGTTGGTTCCGGCGGGCTTCCCGGCTGTTGCCAATCGCCATGTCGTGGACGCGCTTGTACAAGCAGCAGGAGCAAACGCATCAGACTTGAAGGTATTTGAAGGAATCACGCTGACACTCGATGTCTTCTACAGTGGAGTGTTGGAGTTCCCGCACAAGCTGTACCAAAAAGCTGGCGTTTTGGCAGTCGAGATGGAAAACACCGCTCTCTTCGTGATTGCGGCGCTTCGCGGTATGAAGGCAGGCTCCATTTTAGCGATTGACGGGTATGCAGATGCAGACTTGATCGAATCGTATAACCCGCACACCGATGTGATGGCAAAAGCCATTGAAGCCGAAGCGTTGATCGCACTGGATGCAGCCATTGCAGTTTCCCAGTAACAATAGGTAAGCCCAGGACGTTTCAGAGGTCCTGGGCTTTCTTGTAGTTTTAAAAGGCATCGATGAACTAACAAAGCTGGCGAGAAGAAAAAGCACAGGGCTCGTAGACCTTGACAACGCCTACCCAGTCGGAACTTCAAAAAGGGGACCCGCATGTCGAACACTTCTTCCTCGAGAAACTTCCGCCCGTAGGGTGGCTTTGGCTCGACGGTCCCCTTTTTGCAGTGTAGACGCTCAGTGAATCCCCCTTGCGGGCGTGTCAGAGTCGAAGAGAACTGTGCTTTTTCTTCTCCTCCACTATGTTGACTCAAACCAAAGCGATCATTCCTCGTTAAAACGATCCAGCATAGAGATCGTATCAATCAGATGATTGTTAAAAATTTGTCTAGCCACACTCAATAGCTCGATGATCATCGGATCACGCAGCGAGTAGGTGACTTTGTTTCCGTCCTTCGTTCCGTACACGATATTATTGTTCCGCAAAATGGCGAGCTGTTGGGAAACAGCGGAACCTTCACTCCCAATGAGTGTCTGAAGCTCGTTTACATTCTTATCACCTTCCGCCAGCAGCTCCAGAATCCGAATCCGTAGGGGATGTCCCAACGCCTTGAAAAAATTCGCTTTAAATTGTTGTAGTTCCAAATTCAATGATAGGTTCCTCCGATCGTAACATCATGTGGAAGTTTCAGTAGGAGCGGACAGGCGCGTGCATTCGCGGAAGGCAAAATGCTTACATCCGAGGCACTTCCCGGTATCCAGTAGACTGAGGGCATACGCTATCGCGTCTCCAGTATGAGTAAAAAAGTGAGCTTCGCCTATGAGGCCATATAGCCCCGTACGCTGCAAGATTTTCTTGGGTCCAGCTTGGATTCCGGAAATAAGGACTGTTGTCCCTTGGTCCATACATTGTTTCACAATCCGGGATAAATTCGCTTCCCCGGTCATGTCCATCAGGGGGACTTTTCCCATCCGCAGTAGCAATACCTTTGGATGTCGCTGAAGGGTTTGCATGAGGGAGCTTTCAAACAAGTCGGCATCCCCGAAAAACAGTGGACCCTCAATCGTGTAGATGCTGATTTGCGGGCAATCGTGCCCCTCAGTAACCATATGCGGCATGACCTTGTCGTTCTTGGAAGAGGGATCAGGCAGCACCTGAGCTACCCGCAAGCTATCGCGCGTTCGTTTGACAAATAACAGGATAGACAGCACCAACCCCACTTCAATAGCGACGGTTAAATTGGTGAAAACGGTCAAAAGGAAGGTGAGCACCAGCACAAGAGAATCGCTCGTCTTCGCTTTTAGCATGTGGGCAAATTCCTTGCGCTCACTCATATTCCAGGCAACCAGCATCAAGATCGGCGCCATACTCGCCAACGGAATATGCGAGGCGTAAGGGGCGAACAGTAGGAGGATCAGCAAAACAACCAGACCATGAATGATGCCAGACATGGGGGAGGTTGCCCCGGTTCGAATGTTAGTGGCTGTTCTCGCAATCGCGCCAGTAGCCGGAATTCCCCCAAATAACGGAGTCACGATGTTGGCGATTCCTTGGCCGATTAATTCCCGGTTGCTGTTGTGGCGACTGCGTGTCATTCCATCGGCGACGACAGCGGACAATAAAGACTCTATCGCTCCTAGTATAGCAATGATCAGGGCAGGACTCAGTAACTTTTGGACACGTTCCCATGTGATTTCAGGAAAATGAAAGCCGGGTAATGTACTCGGTATCTCTCCAAAGGTAGAGCCAATCGTCGCTACCTTTCCTTCCAAAAAGAGGACGGAAACGACACTAGCGACTACGAGTCCAACGAGAGAGGCCGGTATGCTACGGAAGAATCGGGGAGTCACCAAAATAAGGGCGAGACTCAAAATCGCAATGGCTACGCTGTATAGATTAATCGTGTTCAGATGAAGGACGATTTCCCTCATGTTGGACAAAAAATCCTCATGTCTTTGCAACTGCTCCAGACCGAGAAAGTTGGCAATTTGACCTGAGAAAATGATAACGGCAATCCCCGAAGTGAATCCGATGATGACAGGGCGCGGAATGAATTTGATCAGCCCGCCCAGCCGTAGAATCCCCATGAGAACAAGGAGAATCCCTGCCATAAATCCAGCGAGGAGCAAGTCTGCATAACCGTATTGCATGACGATTGCAAATAATATCGGGATAAAAGCGCCAGTAGGTCCTCCGATTTGGTAGCGGGAACCGCCAAAGAGAGAAATCAATATGCCGGCGATAATGGTCGTGTAAATCCCGTATTCAGGCTTTACTCCGGAGGCGATAGCAAATGCCATCCCCAATGGTATCGCGATAATGCCGACGATTAACCCTGATACACAGTCTTTTCGAAAGGAAACGAGATCGTAGCCTTCGAATCTTGGTGCCCACTTCATGATTGCAACCCTTCTTTTCGTATTTTCGAATATTTGATTATTTGAATATAGATGGATCATACATCTGCTCTTCCATTCCGTCAATTCCATCCTTACATGAACTTTTCCGTTTATTAACATTCGCTTCAAGATTCCTTAACGCTCGTACAGTAGTATTCAAAGTAACAAGTGAACACATCCCTTCGGTTGGAGCCATGGAGAAACCCCCGACAGCCTTTCCAAGCACTTTCATCGAGAGTTCTTTGGTATTGTCATGTCGCAGGGTTTTTTGTCTTGGGCATAAGGAGGCTTAAAGCGAGTGAACCAGGAACAATTTCATGCAAGACTGGCACAGTACAAGCTGATCGCTTCCGTAAAAGAAGCGAAGCACCTGGAAAAAGCGGCAGAGGCAAATTTGAGTGCTGCGGTACTCTCGATTGGCAACATTGGTGTGATCAAAGGCTACGTGGATTATTTCAAGTCGAAAAATATCCCTGTATTTCTTCATTTGGAGCGGATTGGCGGAATCAGTCATGACCGGGAAGGCATCGCATTTCTGGCGCATTACGTCAAGCCAGACGGGATCGTCACTACGCGCAACACACTGGTCAAGCTGGCGAAAAAGCAAGGCCTGCTGACGATTCAGCGTTTGTTTTTGGTCGATAGCGACTCGATTAAATCAGGACTAACCTCCTTGCAGGAAACACAGCCTGACGCTGTTGAGCTGATGCCTGGTTTGCTGCCGGAGTTTATCGAAGAATTCAGAAGTGTGATCGATACCCCGATCATTTCTGGCGGGCTGATTCGCAAGCGGGAACAGATGGAGGAAGTATTAAAGCATGGAGCGACAGCTGTTTCAGTCGGAAGTCCCCTGCTGTGGAAGGAGTGTAAGAACCTTGATTCAAGCGTTGTTATTTGATTTGGACGGGACCTTGCTGGACAGTCGGGATGCGGTCGTGGATGCCGTTGCTTTTACGGCTGAGCAGTACGCACCGGGACATTTTAGCAGGGAAGAGCTTCTTGCGCGTTTTGGCGAATCATTTGATGATTTTTTGGCGGCAGTTGCTACAGCAGCAGGTGTCCCTGACAAAAAAGAAGTGCTGCAGAGATACTTCGCCTATGTACGGGAGCATCATGAAGAACACGTCAAACTGTTTCCGTTTGTTCGCGAAGGGCTGGAAAAGCTGAAGGCGGCGGGCTTTACGATGGCGATCGTCACGAACAAGCAACGAGAGTTTACATTGGCTGGTCTGGAGATGGCAGGGATTGAGCATCTGTTTGAGGGCATCGTCACCGTCGATGATGTATCACGAGGCAAGCCGTCGGCTGAGCCTGTACAAAAAGCTTTGGGGGCACTAGGTAAAAGTCCCGAGCAAGCCATGATGATCGGTGACAGTCGCTACGATGTACTGGCTGCGGTAGGAGCGGGTGTGCAATCTGTCGTGCTGGAGTGGTACGGACAAGAGAAATGGCTTTACGCTTCTCCGGATTACCGCTACGCCGATTTCGAGACATTTGTTACGGAAATGCTGGCCGCAAAAGCACAAGGAGGGAAATAAAAACAGATGGCACGTGTGGTGTTGGAGCAGGTAACGAAAGCCTTTCAGAATCAAAGCGTGGTCAAAGGATTGGATTTGGTCATTCCAGACGGCTCCTTTACGGTTCTGGTAGGTCCGTCCGGCTGTGGGAAATCAACCACACTCAGGATGATCGCTGGTTTGGAAACAGTGACGGACGGCAAAATCATAATCGGTGATCAAACGGTGAACCAATTGCCACCTGGCAAGCGTGATATTGCGATGGTTTTTCAAAATTACGCCCTCTACCCAACGATGAACGTGTATGACAATATCGCCTATGGCTTGAGAAACCGTGGAACATCGAAAAAGGAATGTCAGGTGCTGGTAGAGGAGATCGCGGAAATCGTCGGGCTATCCGATTATCTCAAACGCAAGCCTTCTCAGCTCTCCGGTGGCCAAAGGCAACGTGTTGCACTCGCTCGGGCTATGGTGAAAAAGCCAAAGGTCTTCCTGATGGACGAACCGCTCTCCAATCTCGATGCGAAGCTGCGAAATCAGATGCGTGTGGAATTGACCAGTCTGCACAAGCAGCTCGGCAGCACCTTCATCTACGTGACACATGATCAGGTAGAGGCGGTGACCATGGGCGATCAGATCGTCGTCATGAATGACGGACACATTATGCAAGTAGCGACCCCGATGGATTTGTATCAGGAGCCGGAAAATCTGTTTGTTGCCCAATTTATCGGTTCTCCGCCGATGAATATTGTCTCTGCGGAGGGCAAGAGTGAGCACGTATGGGGATTCCGCCCGGAAAAAGCAGTGTTGTTGCCTTCTGCTGTATCTGCCATTACGAGCGAAGAGATGTGGAACGCACGAGGTCAGGTCGTATCCAGAGAAATTCTTGGCTCAGACACGCTCCTGCATGTAGAGACGGAAAAAGGCAGGGTCATCGTTAAAGCGGACTCGGAGGTAGCGATGCAGGTCGGCTCCTCGGTCACCGTCACTGTACCGTGGGAGTACATATATGTGTTTGAAAAAGGGAACGGAAAACGAGTGGGTCGCATGAGCGGACGAGAGCCTGTATCGGCACGTGCAGGAGGGGATAGCTGATGCGAAAAGCGGCAACTGTACAGGAGTTGCCGGGTGTAAGCCAGTCGAAAACAGAAGTGCGTCCGTCGGCATTTGCATGGTCTGAGCTCGCATCCCGACTGCGTCCGTACTTGTATCTGGCACCCGCATTGATTTGTTTTATCCTGTTCTTCTTTTACCCGATTGGCTCGATCATTTATTTGAGCTTTCAGGACTGGTCATTGATCAATTTGGAGCAAATGGAATGGGTAGGCTTGCAAAACTATCAGGACTTGATGGTAGACGGAGATTTTCATCAAGTATTGGGAAATACCGCGGTCTTTACCATTGCGACAGTGGGGATCGGCCTGACGCTATCCTTCCTGCTCGCACTCTGGCTGAATAAAAAGGCAAAGGTGTACGGCATTATTCAGGCGACTGTTTTCAGTCCTCACATCATTTCGTTGGTATCTGTCTCGATGCTGTGGATGTGGCTGATGGACCCTCAGTTTGGCCTGTTGAACGCAGGACTGGAAGCGGTCGGATTGCCTGCGTATACGTGGCTGACTGACCCAAAAAGCTCCTTGTTGTCACTGATTATCGTCAGCATTTGGAAAGGTGTCGGCTATAACACTCTCATTTTCATCGCAGGCTTGCAAAGCATTCCGGGCGATATATACGAGGCAGCAGCGCTCGATCAATCGCCGTGGTGGCGGACGCTGAGACGGATTACGATACCGATGCTGTCACCGACGATATTCTTTTTACTCATTATCAATACGATCTCATCCTTTCAAGCGTTTGACACGATTGCCATTATGACGCAGGGTGGTCCAATCAATAGTACGAACATGCTTGTCTACTACATTTACGAGCAGGGCATGGACTTCTACAATGGCGGGATTGCTTCGGCTGCCTCTGTCATTTTGCTGATACTGGTAGGGATTTTAACAGCTGTGCATTTTCTGGTGATGTCCAAGCGCGTGCATTATCGTTGATGAACTCGTGATGAAAGGAGGAGCAGCATGTATCGAGTGATTTTGGCTTCACGCAAGACCGTGGAATGGATTGGGCTTTTGATCGTGGCTTTCCTGTTCGTTTTCCCGTTTCTGTGGATGGCATCGACGGCTTTCAAAACGATGCCAGAGGTCCGGCAATTTCCCCCGACGCTTTTGCCTGAGACGTGGGAGTGGAGCAACTTCGCCCAAGCGTGGGAATCAGGTCCGTTCCTTATGTATACGTGGAACAGCATTCTGGTTGCGGTAGGTATTTTGATCCTCCAATTTTTAACGGCGGTGCCTGCGGCTTACGCTTTCGCACGTTACAAGTTTCCCGGTCGCAATCTGTTGTTTGGTCTTGTCTTGATTGTCTTGATGATTCCCGGACAAGTCATCTTTTTGCCGATTTACGTGCAATTGAGTGGCTGGGGACTCGTCAACACACTATGGTCGCTCATCCTGCCGTACGCAGCCAGTGCATTCGGAATCTTCCTGCTCAGGCAAGCATTCATGCAGGTGCCCGATGAAGTGATCGAGGCAGCACGCCTGGATAATGCGTCCGAATGGAAGATCATGTGGACGATCATGGTGCCGATGGCGAAACCTGTGCTAGTCACTTTTGGACTATTCAGCTTTATTTACCACTGGAACGACTATTTCTGGCCGCTGATTATGACCAACAGTGACGAGGTGCGCACCTTGCCGATCGGAATATCCAGCTTGCACATGTCCGACGGCGGCACATTGTGGAACGTCATGATGGCGGGCAACATGATTCTCATTCTACCGATTCTCGTCATTTTCTTCGTGGCACAACGGCATATTATCAAAGCGTTCATCTATCAATCCAAATAATAAAAGGAAGTCAAATTATTGGATCACAATAGGGAGGAAATCAAACTATGTTTTCAATGAAAAAGACTGGTACGATTCTATGTGCATTGACTATCGGTTTGTCAGGAGTATTGGCTGGATGCGGATCATCTGGTAAAGAACAGTCTACAAGTACAGGTAGCACTTCTCAGCCAGCAGCGTCTACAGCAACCAGCGGCCCTGTCCAAATTGATTTCTGGTATGCGTTGGGTGGCGTTCGTGGGAAAACAATTGAGGATATGGTCAAAAAATTCAATGAAACACATAAAGATATTATCGTCAAACCAGCCTACCAAGGTGCGTATCAAGAGAACCACTCCAAAGTACTGGCATCTGTAGCAGCGAGTAACAATCCAGATGTCACGATGGTCGAGATCGCTTCGATCGCAGCATTTGCGGATGCAAAGGTATTGGAAGATTTGACACCCTACTCGCAAGGGGATGAGAAGAAGTACATTCCAGGTCTTATGAAAAACTCTTATTGGAATGACAAACTGTACGCAGTACCATTTAACCGCTCCACTCCACTGCTGTACATCAACCGTGATATGTTAAAGGAAGCAGGACTTGATTCAAACGGTCCGAAAACATGGGATGAGCTCGTCAGCTTTTCTCAAAAGCTGAGCAAAAAAGAAGGAGACAAAATTACCCGGTACGGCTTCTCGACACCTGTTGATATCTGGTTCTACGAAGCGCTTGTTTTCCAAGGCGGGGGCAACATCCTGAGCGAGAACGGCAAGGAGCTGACGATCAACAACGAAGCAGGAAAAGCACCGCTTGAGCTCTGGTCCAAAATGGTGAAGGAAGGCATCATGAAAAACCCTCCAGGAGAGAACTACAATGCGTGGGATGTAGCAGAGCAAGACTTCCTGAATCAAAAAGTGGGCATGATTTTTACCTCGACAGGTTCCTTGACGGAATTGAAGAAAAATGCCAAATTTGACATGGGTGCAGCTTTCCTGCCAGCTAATAAAACGTTTGGTACGCCAACGGGCGGTGCGAATCTCGTGATGCTGGCGAAGTCGACCGATGCGGAGAAAAAAGCAGCGTGGGAGTTCATGAAGTGGATGACGGATACCGAGCAAACAGTTCCGTGGTCAATCGCTTCCGGTTATATGCCTGTCACCACAGAAGCAATTGATTCGGCTGAAATGAAGGCATTCTACGAAAAAGATCCAAACTTCAAGGTCGCGGTAGAGCAACTGCAATACGGTTATCCTCGTCCAATGGCTCCAGGCTACAAAGAATTGCAGGATGTGATTCAAAAAGAACTGCAGCGTGCGATGCTCGGCCAAGCGACTGTAGATGAAGCGATGCAGGCGGCGACGGAAAAAGGCAGCAAGCTTTTGAAAAAATAACAGAATCGAAGCGATAGAGGAGCTGGCGAAATGAACATTTGTATGGCACATCGCGGGTGGTCAGGCAAAGCCCCGGAGAATACAATGACAGCGATTCGACTGGCTTTGGCAGAGCCAGCTATCAAAGCAATGGAAATTGATGTTCAACTGACGCGTGACGGTGTTCCGGTGCTGATTCATGACTTTACGCTGGAACGCACGACTAATGGCCGCGGTCTGGTCATGGATCATACCTTGGCAGAGCTGCGTGAGCTGGATGCAGGGAGCTGGTTTGGCGACAAGTTTGCGGGCGAGCGAATCCCTACACTAGAGGAAGTCCTGGTCGCAGTAAAAGGTCGCTGCACGCTAAATATCGAGTTGAAAGCAACAAGTGACATGTACCCTGGTATCGCAGAAAAGGTGCTCGCGCTTTTGGAAAAGCATGAGATGAAGCAAGCGGTGCATGTGACTTCATTTGACCATGATTTGATCCGTCACGTCCGCGCGCTCGATCAAGAAGTAGAGACAGGTCTGATTGTATATGGCCGCCCTGTACTCATGCTGGAACAGATGGAGGCAGCAGGTGCTACGATTCTTTCCATGGGATATCCGTTCCTGACTCGTGAGCTAACTGTAGCCGCGATCGAAAAAGGCTTCAAAGTCATCGCGTGGACGCTGGATGATCCGAAGCATATCCGTGAAGTCATTTCGTGGCATCCTCAGGTTCAAATTTGCACGAACCATCCTGACCGGATGTGGGAGTTTGTATAAGCGCAAGCAGGAAAGAGCCGCCGGGCAACATGCCAGGCGGCTTTCCTTGTTTTCGTTGTTTGGACTATATCTTGAATTTGCTTACATGAGATTGCAGTTCTTCGGCTATTCTTGCCAGAGAAGTAGCTGATGAACTGACTTCTTCCATAGCTGCCAGCTGTTCTTCGGTGGCGGCCGACACACTTTGTGTTCCGTCAGCAGAATTCTCCGCTACGTCTTCAATGACACTGACCAATTCTACCACCTGTTTGGTGCCAAATGACATTTGCTCAGAATAAGCCTTTACTTCTTGAATTTGGCTTGCCACCTGTGTGACAGCATCTTGGATCTGTTCGAAGGACTTGCCTGCATTGTTAACGACCGTAAGTCCAGTGGCGACCTCTTTGGTGCCCTGTTCCATCGAAAGAACAGCCTGGTTTGATTCGAGCTGGATCGTCGTAATCAACAGTTTGATCTGTTGCGCGGATTGCGCGGACTGCTCAGCCAATTTGCGCACTTCGTCTGCCACAACGGCGAATCCGCGCCCCTGTTCACCAGCTCTCGCCGCTTCAATAGCTGCGTTAAGCGCTAACAGATTTGTTTGTTCAGCTATGGCGGTGATGACTTGTACGATTTGTCCGATTTCCTGCGAGCTGTTTCCTAATCGTTTGACGATATCGGCAATGTTGCCGACAGTGTTCTCGATCGATTGCATCTGGTTGATAACGATCTGAAGGGCCTGATTGCCTTCCACTGCAATTTGGGAAGCGTCCAAAGCCGATTCGGCGGATTGCTGTGCATTCGTGGCAACCTGCTGAGCCCCTGTCGATACGCCTTGAATTGCTGTGACACTTTCCTCTACACTCTTCACTTGCTTTTCCGCACCGTAAGCTACTTCCTGAATCGTTATTGCGATTTGCTCGGTAGCCTTGCTCGTATGGTCGGCGTTGACCGACAATTCCTCTGCTGCAGAAGCAAGATCTGAAGCTGAATCATTTACTTGTTGAATAATCGTTCGCAGGTTGAGCACCATTGTGTTTACTGATTGGGATAGCTGTCCAACCTCATCCTTGGTTCGAATTTGCAAGGGTTGTACAGTCAGTTCACCCTCGGAAATGCGGTTAGCCACAGAGGCAACTGCCGCAATAGGGCGTGAGATTTGCCGAGAAACAGCGTATGCGATTGCGATCACGACAGCAACAACAACGATGACAATGATCGTAACCATGGTGGTAACGGATGAAACCGCAGACGTTATGGATTCGACAGGGATATGCAGATACAAACCAAAGTTGGTCTTGGGAATGGGGGAATAGGTGACAACGTATTCCTTGCCATTGTCCGAGTAGCTGTATGAGCCCTTTTCCGTTTTTCCTGATTTAAGGATTTCTATTAATGGTTGCGGCAGAGCGGATTCCTCAAGCGGTTTTCCGATCAGATCCTGGGTAGGATGGTACTGAATCTGGTTCTTGTTATCAATGAGAATCGGATAACCATCATTGCCTACTTTCAAATCCTTGAGAAATGTAGCTGTGAAGTCATCTACATTGACGAGCCCGGTCAAGACACCAAGCTTCTCATTGTTTTTCGTTTTTACCGGGGAAGCGACGATGATAGAGCGATTGCCGGTTGTCTTCGCAACAAGAACATCGGAGAAGCTGGGCTTGTCCTGCATACCGTCTTTGAAGAATTGGCGCTCGCCAAGATTGATTCCAACGCTTTTGGGGAACGTATCAGCCGTTACTTTTCCATCGCTTGCGATAAACGTATTTCCGTCATACAGTTTCATTTCCTCGGTAAACTTGCGGATGAATTCATTTTTTGCCGCTGCATCATCGGATTGAATATCCGAGGTACGGGCTAAAATCTGAATTTCTGTCATACGCCGGTCCAGATATTGATCCATAGCTATGGCTGTACTGGAAGTAAGGTCAACATAGGATGATTTTTGTTTATCAATCAGAATGGTTGAAAAGCTACTCGTGATAAACAACGAAACGGCAGCAAGTGGAATGACGGCCACGACGAGAAACCAAAGGATCATTTTGTTCCTGAGTTTGTTGAACAAAAACATAGGATTTTTCCGCTCCTAATCCGTGATTGAGGTATTTCTTTCTTTGTGAAAAGCCGTTGCCACAAGGAAATATAGACTGCTGAGATTGTCTCAGCAGTCTGACAAAATATTAATATCCCATTGCTGCGCCTTCACCGCGAGGGTCAGCACCGCCAAATTTTACATTAGTTTGCGGGTCAATCAGAATTGCGCCGGACTGTCCCATCGTATCGGTATAGGCTGCTTCCAGCTTTTCGACTGGATGCCCACGCTTAATTAACTCGTCCAGGACTTCTTGAGGGATGCGGCTTTCCACCTTGAGATTGTTGGAATCAGATCCCCAGTTGCGTCCATGCAGCCATCTTGGCGCTTCGATTGCGTCTTGCACGCTGAAACCAAAGTCGATGATACGCGTGACGAGAGCGGCTTGCGTTTGCGGCTGTCCTTCTCCCCCTTGTGTTCCGTAGAGAAGATAAGGCTTGTCCCCTTTAAAGAGCATAGCTGGGTTAATGGTGTGGAAGGTGCGTTTTCCTGGTTCCAAGTGATTGATGTGTTTGGAATCCAAAGAGAAATAGCTTCCGCGGTTTTGCAAAAGGATGCCCGTATCTTTCGCTACGATGCCGGAACCCCAGTCAAAATAGTGACTTTGAATGATGGACACGGCATTTCCATCTTTGTCAACGATCCCGAACCAGGTTGTATCGCCTTTTGGATCAAGCGGTTCTACGGATTTGGCGGCTTGCTTCATATCAATGCGCGCAGCTAAATCTTTCCCGTGCTGCTTGGACAATAGCTCATCCACAGGGATATCCACAAAGGCAGGGTCAGTCAGCCATTTGTCGCGGTCAGCAAAAGATTGTTTGGTAGCTTCCACAATCGTGTGATAGTAATCGGGTGTTCCTTCACCCATGCTCTTGAGGTCAAAATTGTTCAAAACATTAAGAATAGAGAGCGAAGCCATGCCTTGGGAGTTAGGCGGAACGTTGTACGCTGTATAACCGCGGTAGTCTACCGAAATCGGATCTGCCCAAGTGGAGGTGTGCTTCTCAAAATCTTTCAACGTGAGCAATCCGCCGTTGGCTTGCATGTCTGCTACGATTTTTTTAGCAACTTCTCCTTTATAAAAACCGTCAGCGCCTTTTTTCGCAATGATTCGCAAAGTATTGGCAAGATCCTTTTGTTTTAGGATTTCGCCTGCTGCATAGGGATCGCCGTTGGGCTTCAGGAATGTTTTACGGAATCCATCAAAACGTTGAAGATTCTTCAAGGCATTGTCAGTTGGATCTGTCGCGTATTTCGTCCAATATACTTGGTTGGGGGAGACTGGATATCCGTTCTCGGCGTATCCAATAGCAGGCTCCAGCAGTCTGTTCCATTGAAGCTTACTCTTGCCCATGCTTTTATGGGCATAGTTGTACGCCTCCCACCAGCCGGAGACGACACCAGGGACAGTGTTTGCCGATTCATAACCGCGGGACGGGATTTTTTCGTAGCCTTTGTTTTTGTAATAGTCGATGGTTGCTTTTTCGCCTGCACGACCACTGCCGTTCAGCGCCTTCAGCTCTTTTGTTTTGGCATTGTAGATGAGCCAGAAGTTATCTCCACCAATGGTTGTGTAATGAGGATAGACGACAGCTAATGTGGAAGCGGCTGTAATAGCAGCATCTACTGCATTTCCACCGTCTTCCAATGTCTTCAGGGCCGCAGCCGTAGCCAGATAGTGAGGAGTCGTCACCATTGCGTTCGGTGACATCGATGTTGGACGGTTAGCAGCTTGTGCTCCAGAGAACGTTGATAGCCCGATGACAGCAGTCAGCGCGACGGTCGAGAGTTTCTTCCAGAATGACATTCCTATGAAACCTCCTTCATGATGAATAGAATAATAATTCATTAAACCGGCTATCCGCTGTTGCCTCACCTCCTTTAAAAACTAAAAATACACAAACATACAAAAATAGACAAAAATAGACATTATGAGCGCAAAAAAAGACCAATGATATAGGATCATTGGTCTCGTCCTACATCAATACTTCGGTAGCTGGCAAGCGTGTCCGCTGTTGCGGAGGTAGCCCCTGTAGCTTTGCGTCGCCGGATTTCCCCGGGTATGCCGTTTCGATATCAATGGATGAAGTAGAAAATTGACACATATACTGATTCGATCGTTGTGGGAAAATGTTCCTAAAACTCCGTTTGCCAATAATATAGACTATTTACCATTTGTGGTAAATAAGAAAAAATATTTTAATCCAGAAAAATAGTGAGAAATGTTATGGGGAAGGTTGTTTTTCGCAGACATTCACACACCTCCTGGGGCAAAACTGCTTATGATGATAAAAAGGCACATTCGCCAAGGAGTGAAACAAAGACCATGATGCATCCCGATACAGAATTGCGCTATATCAACGATGAGATCGGGTACGGTGTGTTTGCGACAAAGTTTATCCCAAAAGGAACGATTGTATGGGCACAGGATAATTTGGACCAGGTATTGGACCCTGTATTTGTGGAAAGACTTGACTCATTACGAAAACAGGACGTGCAAAAATACTCCTTTAAGAACCAGTTCGGAAAGTACATTCTTTGTTGGGATAAGGCAAGGTACGTGAACCACAGCTTTCATGCGAATTGTGTGCCGACCATGTATGATCTGGAATTGGCTGCACGGGATGTTTTGCCGGGTGAAGAGTTGACTGATGATTATGGGACGTTGAATCTGGATGAACCTTTTGATTGTTTGCCCGAGTCCGACACGGACCGCTCCCGCGTAATGCCCGATGACTTGCTTCGGTATTACCCGCAGTGGGATCGGATTGCTGCGGAAGCATTCCAACGTTTCAATCATGTTGAACAGCCTTTGCTGCATCTGATTTCCCCGAAGCATCTCGAAACGATTCGTGGGATCACGGAGCAGCGCTTAGCCATTGATTCTGTCATTCATCTGTATTGCAGGTCACAATGGCAAACGAGGCAGCAATGGAAGACGTGAGCGGGTCGGTCAACGACCCGATTTTGTTGAACTCTGAGTAGAGAATCAGTATTATGGAATGTAAAGGTGAAGTGAAAGGTTGATTTCATTGGAAAACAAGGTAGCGGCATCCAATTTTATCCGCAATATCATGATTGATGACTTGCAAGAGGGCAAAGTAAAGGAAATCATTACCCGCTTTCCCCCAGAACCGAACGGGTATCTTCATATTGGACATGCAAAAGCAATCTGCCTCAACTTTGAGTTGGCACGTGAATTTTCCGGCAAGGCCAACCTTCGATTTGACGATACCAATCCGGTAAAGGAAGACATCGAATACGTAGAGGCCATTAAAAGGGACGTTCAATGGCTGGGCTTCGAATGGGACGGGTTGTTTTTTGCATCTGATTACTTTGAAGAGATGTACAACCGTGCGGTGCTGTTGATTAAAAAAGGTTTGGCTTACGTAGACGATCTGTCTCCCGAAGACATGCGTAAAATGCGTGGAACATGGACAGAGCCAGGCACAGATAGTCCGTTCCGCAATCGATCTGTGGAGGAAAACCTGGATCTGTTTGCACGGATGCGCCAAGGGGAATTCAAGGACGGAGAAAAGGTGCTGCGTGCGAAAATCGATATGGCTTCTCAGAACTTCAACATGCGTGATCCGGTTCTGTATCGAATCTCCCATGCAACGCATCACAACACGGGAGACAAATGGTGCATCTATCCGATGTACGACTTCGCTCATCCGTTGGAGGATGCCATTGAGGGCGTGACACACTCCCTGTGCTCACTGGAATTCGAAGATCATCGTCCGTTGTATGACTGGGTAGTCCGCGAGTGCGAAATGGAGAAAGTACCACGCCAGTACGAATTTGCTCGCTTGAACCTGACCAACACCGTTATGAGTAAACGCAAGCTGAAACAGCTTGTCGATGAGAATGTAGTAGACGGCTGGGATGACCCGCGCATGCCAACCATCGCAGGCTTCCGTCGTCGCGGCTATACACCAGAAGCGATTCGTACATTCGCTCGTGAAGTAGGGGTAGCGCGCGCTAACAGCACGGTTGACGAGAAAATGCTGGAGTATTTCATCCGTGAGGACCTGAAACTGAAGGCACCACGTACGATGGCTGTTTTGAATCCGTTGAAGGTCGTCATCACGAACTATCCGGAAGGACAAGTCGAGATGCTCGAAGCGGAGATCAATCCAGAGAACCCAGAGATGGGCAATCGTCAAATTCCGTTCTCCCGCGAAATCTACATTGAGCAGGATGACTTCATGGAAAACCCGCCGAGCAAGTATTTCCGCCTGTTCCCGGGAAATGAAGTGCGTCTGAAGCACGCGTACTTCATTAAGTGCAATGACATCGTGAAGGATGCAGATGGCAACGTGATCGAGATCCATTGCACGTATGACCCTGAGACGAAGAGCGGCAGCGGTTTTACAGGTCGCAAGGTAAAAGGTACGATCCACTGGGTGGATGCAACCAATGCAGTTCCTGCTGAATTCCGTCTGTACGAGCCGTTGATTATGGATGATGAAGACGCAGAGGGCACATTCCTCGACAACGTTAACCCGAATTCGTTGGAAGTGCTGCAAGGCTATGTGGAGCCAAATATGAAAGAAACCAAGCCACAAGACAAGTATCAATTTTTCCGTCATGGCTATTTCAATGTCGATTCGAAGCATACGACAGATGATAAGCTCGTATTCAACCGGATTGTATCGTTGAAGAGTTCCTTTGAACTGCCAAAAGCATAGGAAATACCCATATAAATCAAGCGCTGCTGTGCATGGAGAACCCGTGTGCAGCAGTGCTTTTTTCTTTCGTGATTATAAATCAGCGTGTATAATTATTCTGTTACAAAAAGGGGGACAGGCAGTGAACGGGAAAGCAGAACTAACACGTAGTTTGAAGTTGCGACATATTGTCGTAATTGGACTGGGCTACATGGCCCCGATGGCCGTTTTTGACACCTTTGGCATTGTTTCTGGAGATACGGGGGGGCACGTTCCTGCTGCTTATGCAGTCACACTTCTTGCGATCCTGTTTACGGCGGCAAGCTACGGAAAGATGGTACGGCTATTCCCTTCAGCAGGGACCGCATATACGTATACGCAACAAACGATTCATCCCTATGCAGGATTTTTGGTAGGATGGGCGTCCTTGTTGGATTATTTATTTTTACCGATGATTAACGCCTTGTTGACGGGAGTATACCTATCATCCGTGTTTCCTGACGTGTCGACCGCGTGGTGGATTATTGGTTTCATTGTATTGGTGACGGGGTTAAACGTATTTCGCGTAACGGTAACCGCATCCGTTAACTCGATTCTGGTGCTGTTTCAAGTCGTGGTCGTCGTGTTATTTGCGGGATTGGCAATCCGTGGTCTGATGCAAGGTGACGGGCTTGGGCAAGTATTCAACCTGCGTCCATTTGTGTCACCGGATATGTCTGTCATTGCACTGCTTTCTGGTGCGTCGATTCTTTGCTTTTCCTTCCTTGGCTTTGATGCAGTAACCACGCTAACGGAGGAAACCGTCGATGCAAAAAAGACGATTCCTCGCGGGATTATGCTCGTAGCAATCGCAGGAGGAGCGTTGTTTATTACGGCATCTTATTTCATGCAATCATTATTTCCTGATGTTTCGGTATTGTCTGATCCAGAAGCGGCCTCTGCGGAGATTGCTTTGTTTATAGGTGGGACGATCTTTCAATTGGTGTTTTTAGCGGCAGCGTTGTCTTCGACACTAGCATCCGGGCTCGTATCTGTCACGAGCGTAACGCGCTTATTGTACGCAATGGGACGAGATGGATTTTTGCCGCGACGCTGGTTCGGTTATGTACATCCAAAGCTGAGAACTCCCTTGCTTAACGTCCTGCTGGTCGGAGCGTTGATGCTGCTCGCTTTGTATATGGATTTGTTAACGGCAACTTCCTTTATTAACTTCGGCGCTCTGATCGCCTTTAGCTTTGTGAACATCAGCGTAATGGCATACTATTTCCGCAAACAAAAGAACAAGCATATCAAGGATTGGTGGGGCTTCGTGTTGTCTCCATTCATCGGGACAACGTTCATCGCCTTTCTATGGGTCAACCTGGAAGCAACGTCCATGATGCTTGGCTTGCTCTGGACCTTTGTCGGCTTGATCTATTTGTTGTACTTGGTAAAGGTCAAGAAAACCAATTTGGAAATGGTGAAGTTTGAGGAGTAGAGTGGCTGTCGTGGAGAAGAAGTGCATTTCCAGTCTTCGCTTCGGCCTCCGCCCCGCAAGAGGGATTGACTGTCCGCTCCAGAATAAATGGCGGGAGCGCTTCAAACGTAGAATTTTCGAAGAAGGATTCCATAAGTGAAGCTGAAATTCCCCGCCATTTATTCCGGAGCTAGGTTGGGCTCCAGAGGCGCTTGGACTGGAAATGCACTTCTTCATACGTGGCTTTGGTAACAATATTTGAAAGTGAATTCAGGATGGGAGAGAACAATGATTCTCTCTCTTTTTATTGATTTTGATTCTCCCTAATCAAAGCAAGAGAACAGCAAACAGCTCGCAGAGGAAACAGGAGAAAACAGCGAAGATCTTAGGGACACCGACCGAGACGGAATGCAAAAAGCGAAACACGCCCTTAAGCGTCCACCTCTGAAACACATCCTGAACCGACCACTTTGGACGCGGTTTCGCTTTTTGCATGGAGTCGGGCAGTCAATCCCCCAGGGGGTGGCCCTAGAAGCTGAGCGTTTTCTCCTGTTTCCTCCCCACCACTACAGCCAGATCAATGTGATGTTTTACCCACCCTCTTCTAGACGATCCAGAAAAGAGAGAGTAAACTGGCTACAGGAATATTCCAAACATTAACACTTGACACAAGGAGGGGTTATTCTGATGCTCTCAAATCTGTTCCGGCGGAAGTGGACGACGGTAGATTACGTCCTGATTGTCGTCACTGCCGCGCTCTACACTGTTGCCATTATTATGCTTGCCAATATCAAGCTCATTCCTTCCGTACCGATCCGTCCGGCCAATGCCCTTCAGCCCGTATTTGGCATGTTATTCGGCTTGCCGGGATGCATTGGTCTTGCCTTTGGAAATATGGTCAGTGATTTGTTAACCGGAAGCGCACCGCCTCATGCGATCGCGGTCGGTTTCTTTTCTAATTTTATGGGTGGTTTTATCGGGTTGCTTGCTGTGAGTCACCCTGCACTGAAAACAAAACGCAGCGTTCTTCAATATATCGTGTTTGTTGTCATGATCAGCTCGATTGTGGTAGCGTGCGCGATTTTGATTAACGTGGCACTGGGTCTAACACCAAAAGAAGTGGCGGTCTGGTACATCCCAACCGTGTTCTTGAACCAAGCCATTTCAACCGCGATTCTGGGACCAATCCTCTTGAAGCTGTTGTACCCATTCGTGAAGCGCTCTGGACTTTATCGGGGCCGTCCCTTGCAGGAATTCAACTATCTCGGGAATGAAAGCAGGATCGCAAGGTGAAAACAGAACCATTGCTGCGAGTAAACGGAGTCTATTGGCACTATGAAGAGGGAGCACTGCCTGCGCTAACTGACATTCATCTGGCTCTTTATCCAGGGGAAGTAGTCGGCGTAGTCGGACCTGCTGCCGCAGGGAAAACGACACTGCTATTGACGATGTCAGGTCTGATTCCATCTAACTACGGTGGACATTTCGTGGGGAGTGTCGAGTCCACAAGCGAGCAAGGCATCGTCTTTCAGGACCCGGAAACCCAGTTCATCGGGCTGACTGTAGAAGAGGAACTTGCCTTCTCGCTTGAGAATGTCGGGTGGTCGGACGAGCGAATTGAAAAAAGAATGGCAGAGGTACTCGATCTGATCGGATTAAACGGCTTTGCTGATCGGTCACCTCTTGAGCTATCGGGGGGAGAAAAGCAGCGGGTGGCAATTGCATCCGCTCTTTCCCACAGTCCGCAGATGCTCATATTGGATGAGCCTACTTCCGAGCTGGACCCGGTGGGAGCGCGGGAGGTCTTCTCGCTTCTTGCACGGCTGAAGCAGGAAAAAGAAATGACGATTGTGGTATCGTCCCATGCGACAGAAGAGCTTGCGGCCTTTTGCGACCGAATGATTCTGATTGCCGAGGGGAAAATCGTATTGGACCAGCCGACTCGCCAATTTTTTGCTCAAGTGGACGTGTTGGACGAGCATGGCATATTGGTCCCGGATGTCATCCGACTCTATCACATGCTATGCCAGGAAGGCGTCATGTCGGCGTCCTCTGCTGGTGTGCCTCTGACTGTTGAGGAGCTGGCACTCCACTACAATTGCGAGTTCAAAAAATCGACTTTTCAGCACCGAGAAAGTGACGAGAAGCTGAAGAGGGAGGAGCGGAGTGTAGGGGCACCTACATGAGCACCGGACATCGAAGGTGAACGTCACTTTCGATGTGACAAAGCATTCAGAGTTGCTTCGTGATCAAAAGACGATTTTTTGAACAACCACTACCAGGAAGCACAGCTCGTTCGGGAGGGAAGCATGTGAGTGTCGTCATTGAGTTCGATGAGGTCTGGTATGGCTATGAAAAGGAAAAGCCGGTGCTGCATGGCGTTTCGCTCCAATTGAAGCAGGGAGAATTCGTCGCGATCATCGGGGGAAACGGTTCCGGTAAAACGACGTTGGCCAAGCATTGTAACGGTCTATACAAGCCGACACAGGGTACCGTCAAAGTGAATGGTCTCGATACCAAGACGATGAGCGTTGCCCAACTATCGAGAATCGTGGCGTACTGCTATCAAAATCCTGATCACCAAATCTTTCATTCGACCATAAAGGCGGAGGTAGCATTTGGGCCCAAAAACATGGGCTGGCCGCCTGGAAAAATAGAGCAAGCTGTCGCGGAGGCGTTGGCAGCAGTGGGATTATCCGACAAGGGCGAAGAAGAGCCCCATTTTTCGAGCAAAGGCACGCGGCAAAAGATTGCGGTGGCTTCGATTTTGGCGATGAAGCCGCAAGTGATCGTGCTGGACGAACCTACGACCGGTCTCGATTACCGAGGCATGCAAGAAATGATGGAGCTGGTGCGGCATTTGCACGCGGAAGGTCATACGATCATCGTCATCACGCATGATATGCGTTTGGTAGCGGAATACGCCCAGCGAGTGATCGTTATGCATAAAGGAAAGCTGCTATGCGACGGGGACCCACAACACGTTTTTTCGCAGCCACAAGTATTAGCTGCTGCCCAAGTAGAAGCGCCTGCCATTTATCGTTTCGGGAAAGCAGTGGATGTCCATGACCCCATTCCACTCACGCTAACAGCGATGAAAAAACAGCTGCTGGGGGAGGGGATCTAAGATGAAGAATGCCCATCCGAGCTACGCGCTGCTTGTATTCGTGCTGCTGGGCTTACTCCCTTTTTTATTCCAGGACCCACGTGCGTTAATTGTTCTGTTGGCGATAAACATCGCATTGATTGCCAAGCTGGGCTGGGAGCGCTCCATGATTAAGGCGTACGTATTGGTTGGTGGAATCGGTTCGTGCTTTGCTGTGATTACGTGGCTCCCTTTTACCAATGTAGGCACTCCGTACTGGAGCAGCACCATTCCGTTGATCCACTATCCCGTGCAAATCACGGATGTCGGTGTCTTATGGGCATTGGGAATGGGACTTCGACTGGCAAATGTCGCGTTATTATCGATGTACTATATGTTTACAACTTCGCCCAGAGAAATAGCGATGGGACTTCGCGGGATTGGCGTTCCGTTTTCGATCAGCTATTTGCTCTCGCTCATTTTTCGCTTTATTCCCCTCGTCAAAAATGATTTGGCGATCATTCGGGAAGCGCAGATGGTACGAGGGATGTCGACGAGCGAAGGAAATGTTCCAGAACGCATCAGGAAGTACAGCTACTTGCTCGTACCGCTCATCTTCAACTCACTCAAGCGTGTACAACTGATCGCCAATGCATTGGATGCCAAAGGCTTTCGCATGCGTAACAGTCAGCATCGGTTTTACCGCAGCAAACGGTGGAAAAAAACAGAAGTACTCACACTAGTGGCTGGTGTATGTATCGTCGCAGCACTGTTTTACATCGCCAGGTTACATCCAGATCATATTGGCGTGCTGATTCCGGGGCGTATTTAGTAAGGAGGCAGGCAAAATGAACGAAGCTTTGTTTTCGCATGTCAATCGTTTGCAGGTAGTAGGGGGCACGCTGGAGTACGGCGTCACTGGAAAGCCACATGCACCTGCACTGCTACTTTTGCATAGCATTCGCAACACCAAGCTACTGTTTGCGCCCATCCTGCCAGCATTGGCTGAGCGATATCGGGTGATTGCGGTAGATATCCGTGGTCATGGGAATTCTGTGAGCCAGGGTTCCTTTTCGTTTGAGCAAATCGTGACGGATTTGATTCAACTCTTGGAGAAAGAACAGCTCGAACAAGTGACGATTGTCGCAGCCTCCTTTTCCGCTGTGCCTGCCCAGATGCTTGCGATTCGCGAGCCCAAGCGAGTAGCTTCGCTCGTATTGCTGGATGGAGGCTATTATTCCTTGGGAGAAGTGCCCGGGTTCAATAGGGAGAAGGTTGTTGAGCGGCTGGCTACCACGCGGTTTACTTCCGTAGAGGAAGCGGAAAGGCAGTTCGCAGAGCGGTATGGTACGAGAGTGATGCCAGAAGGCTGGATGCAAGACGAGCTTTTGAAAAGGGAAGACGGCAGCTACGGATACCGTTTGCCGAGGGAGGCGTTCTCGGCCTATTTCCAAGAGTACAGCGTCTATAGCCAACCGGAATTGTTCCAACAGCTGACATGCCCCGTGCTATTACTGCTTGCTGACGACAGCTTATTGTCAAAGGAAGAGCAGCAGTTTCATCGACAGGCAGTCGCCAATTACCAGAGGATTGTGAAGCAGGCCAAGGTGAAAATGATACCGGAGGCACAACATTTGCTGATGGTGACGCACCCGCAAGAGACAGTGAACGAAATCCATGATTTTTTATCGAAATAAGGAAGGGACAAGCGAGTATGCTTGTCCCTTTTTCTTTGTTTACCGCTTCGCTTCGCGTATGAGCACGTTTAACTGTTCTGCCATGGCTTGCTGATCCTTTTGATCCCTCGTGTGCTTTTTCACCGTTTCTAGCGCTTTGATGCCTTTTTTCGAGCTCACGACCTTTACGGGTGTATCCGTTCCATAGATACGCTCGATTTGGGAGCGTGCTTGTGCGAATGTGCTCTGATGATCGCTCGTACCCAATGTCCCTGCGGTTCCGCTCCCTGATTTTGTATGGGCGGCATCATGTCCTCGACTGGAGCTACCGGAGTAATTGCTGATGAGATGGGACTGCATCGGGTCCATTTGATTGATCGATTGCGCATTGGCAGTAGAAGGGGCCAAGTAGATGGCATCATTCACAATCAACGCCTGGACACCGTGAACGCCCGCTGCCTTCAATTGGGCCTCCAGCTTTGTGGAAGGACCACCCGTGTGTAGGTGTGAGCTGCCCATGGAGCTATAGAGAGCATTGCCCATCCCGCTATACGTATGACCGTGCGCGTTTGTCGTGAATTTCTTATTGAGATCTACGCTTGGAATAACCGTTGCGCCTTTTGGAGCTTGTGCAATGGACTGTGTACGTGCTGGCGGATGTGGCTTCGTAGGCTGAGCAGCCTGATTCATACAAGCTGTCATTAGAAGTACAGTCCCTAAACCTACGGTTCCAGCCCATGTGTGGAAGTGCTTCATCACGATCCCTCCAAGTCTTCCTACCTAGATAAACTTATCCTTTGTTCACTGCATGAAGTTATGAGTGGAGCATCTTGGAAAAATTTCTGTTGAACACGATTATCTTGTGGAAAAATTGCACAAACCAAAGGAAGGAAATCACTGGAGGTGGTAGATTTGGCAGATTCAAACAACGTGAAGGAGCAGCCAGTATCCCGAAGGAACTTCTTGAAAAACTCCGGCCTGGTGCTCGGTAGCTTGGTCGTGGGTGGCGTGGCAGGGAGCTTGCTCCGCAAACCGGAACCTCCGGTGCAGCCAGCAGCACCGCCCCCTGCGGCCGATTACAATCAGGCGCTCATGTTTTTTACGCCTGAGCAATTTAAGGTGGCGGATGCCGCTTGTGAGCGCATTTATCCTGAGGATGAGCTGGGTCCGGGCGCGAAGGCACTCGGTGCCGCTTATTTCATTGACCACCAGCTAGCGGGTGATTGGGGCTTTAATGCTCGAGAATACATGCAAGCGCCCTTTTTTCCGGGTGAGATCACACAGGGCTATCAAGGCAGGTTGAAACGTAGGGAAATATTCGATATCGGCCTTCAAGAGATGAACAACTATAGCAACAGTACCCACGGAAAACGGTTTTATGAACTTCCGGCGGAGCAGCAGGACGCAGTTTTAAAGGCCTTTGAAACCGATGAAGTAAAATTGACGACCATTTCGGCGAGCACTTTTTTCAATATGCTGCGGGCGAGTACGATCGAAGGCGTTTATGCAGACCCTCTGTACGGAGGCAATAAAAATATGGAAGGCTGGAAAATGAAGAATTTCCCAGGTAATCAGATGGCGTATACACAGCTGATCGATAAGCCTGAGTTTGTGAAGATGGCTCCCTTAAGTCTGCGGGATCATCAACAACATTAAGGGGGACTGTACATATGGCCAAAAAGCTGCCCAAGGTTGACGTCGTGATCGTGGGGGTGGGCTGGGGAGGAGGCATTATTGCTTCTGAGCTAACCAAGCAAGGTTTGACAGTAGTGGGTCTAGAGCGAGGCAAGGAGCGCAAAACGGAAGACTACTTCATGGTACACGATGAATTGCGTTACGCTCTTCGTTACGAGATGATGCAAGATTTGTCCAAGGAAACGATTACGTTCCGCAGTCAAATGAACGTTCGCGCGCTTCCCATGCGGTCATACGGTTCCTTTTTGATCGGGACAGGACTCGGGGGAGCTGGTATCCACTGGAACGGACAGACCTTCCGCTTCCTGCCGTATGATTTCGAAATTCGCTCCAAGACGATTGAACGGTATGGGGCAAAGAAAATTCCAGAGGGAATGACGATCCAGGATTGGGGCATTACCTACGATCAACTGGAGCCATACTTCGATAAGTTTGAAAAGATGGCGGGAATCGCAGGCGAGGAGAATCCATTGGGGGGAAAACGCTCCGGTCCTTATCCGGTACCTCCGATGCGTACTACACCGAGTATGAAAATGTTTGCGGATGCGGCGAAAAAGAAAAACCTGCATCCATACATCCTTCCATCAGCAAATCTCTCGCAAGCGTATACCAATCCAGACGGGGTGGCTCGGGCAGCTTGTCAGTACTGTGGCTTCTGTGAAAGGTTTGGTTGCGAGTACGGAGCAAAAGCCGATCCAGTGGTGACGGTGATCCCGGTAGCGAAGAAGACAGGGAAGTTTGAAATTCGCACGCATTCCCATGTCCGCAGAATTTTACATACAGGGAACAAGGCGACAGGCGTCTTGTATACGGATGTCACGACAGGGGAGGAATTCGAACAGCCCGCCGATATTGTGGTGATGACCAGTTATGTATTCAACAACGCGCGAATCTTGCTCATGTCCAAGCTGGGGAAACCGTATGATCCAGCAACGGGAAAAGGCGTAATCGGAAAAAACTACGCCTACCAGGTCATGAGAGGAGGCGCGGTCGGCTTCTTCGACGACAAGGAGTTTAACAATTTTGCAGGCGCAGGCTCGTTGGGAATGTGTTTGGATGACTACAATGGTGATAACTTCGATCACGCCGATTTGAAATTTATCCATGGGGCGAATATCGCTGTCACACAAACCGGCTTCCGACCAATCGGGACGAACAAGGTGCCACCGGAAACGCCTAGCTGGGGCAAGGATTTCAAGGCTGCATCGATCAAATATACGAATCGGTTCATATCCGTAGGCGCCCAAGGAGCTTCGATGCCATTTCGACAGCATTTCCTTGATCTGGACCCGACATACAAGGACGCATTTGGTGATCCGTTGATGCGTATTACGTATGATTTCGTCGATCAGGACAGGGAGCTGGCGGCTTTTTGTGCAGATAAGTGCGCGGAAATTGTGAAAGAAATGGGTGCGAACGAGAAGCTCGAAATCAACCGCAAGCTCGGACCTTACGATATCACACCATACCAATCGACGCACAATACAGGTGGCGTCATCATGGGAGCCTCTCCAGAAACGTCGGCAGTTAACAACTACTTGCAGATGTGGGATGCGGAGAACGTATTTGTCGTCGGTGCTTCTGCCTTTGCGCACAATAGCGGCTACAACCCGACAGGAACGATGGGTGCTCTCTCCTATCGAGCAGCAGAAGGCATTTTGAAATACAGGAAAAGCGCTGGCGGCATGCTCGTATAAGCTGTTTTTTTAGTTATGCAAAACACAATTGCAACTATGCGAAAAGTCGTTAGGGCAACTAACGGCTTTTTTGGCGTGGATCTGAAAAAGTTCATTTGCACGATTGCGAATGTCTATGAGTGCAAAAAGCGAAAAGCACTGGAATGATGCGGTTTCTCATCTTGGCATGTTCCTTGCTACATGCTTTGGTAACAGCAAAATCCAAAGGGAGAGACGAGAAATGACGACAAACAAGTGGAAGATGGACACCTCCATTATTCATACCGCACAAACGCCTTGCCAAAAAACAGGAGCAGTTGTATCCGCGGTGGTGCCCGCTGTGGCCTACGCGTTTCCAGATGCAGACTCCGCAGCGGCGTGCGTGGCTGGCGAGCGGGAAGGAACATACTACGGAAGATACGGCAACCCTACCATCACCACCTTGGAGCAAAAAATCGCCGCATTGGAAAATGGCGAAGCTGCCTTGGGCGTAAGCAGTGGGATGGCAGCTATTTCTGGAGCTTTGCTCGCCTTTTTGAAGCAGGGTGATCATGTCGTGTGTACGCGAGATGTGTACGGGGGGAGCTACAAGTTTCTTACAACGATGGCCCCACGTTATGGCATTGCGACAGACTTCGTCGATTGCACTGATTTGCAGGCTGTCGAGAGAGCTTTTTTGCCGAACACAAAAGTTCTGTACATCGAAACACCCTCGAACCCGTGTCTGACTGTTTTAGATATCTCGGCGTTGTCACGTTTGGCGCACGCACATGGCATTGTAGTAATCGTCGACAATACCTTCTTAACGCCGTATTTGCAGCGACCACTTGAGCTAGGGGCGGATGTCGTCGTGCATAGCGCCACCAAATATTTGAACGGACATGGCGATGTCATCGCGGGCTTCATCGTCGGGAAGCAGGAACATATCCAATTCATGCGCAAAAACGTCATGGGAGACTTGGGACAAAATTTGAATGCTTGGGATGCTTTCTTGATCTTACGTGGGCTGAAAACGCTCGGCTTGCGTGTCAGACAGCATGGGAAAAACGCGCAGGCAGTGGCGGAGTTTTTGGCGCAGCACCCTGCAATCTCGCACGTCTACTACCCTGGTCTGCCTTCGCATCCACAGTATGAGCTGGCTAAACGGCAAATGGCCGGAATGGGCGGGATCGTTTCCTTTGAAGTAAAGGGCGGCTATGAGGCAGCCAAATCTTTCATTAACGCTCTGCACTTGGCTATGATATCGTTTAGTTTAGGAGATCCCGAGACACTGGTACAGCATCCTGCCTCGATGACGCATTCCTCGATTCCTGCCTCTGAGCGGATCAAGTTCAACATTACGGACGGTCTGATTCGCTTATCGACTGGCTTGGAGGATGTGGAGGATATCATCGTGGATTTGGAGCAGGCGCTAGCTAGCCTGCCAATGGCGGCAGCGTCTAGGGGATAAAGGAACGTGAAACTGGAGGATTGGGCATGACAGAGTTTTCCCGGATTGAGGATTTCATTCAATCGTACGCCGACAATATTTCCAAGGTACTGGGACTCGATGTCACCATCCTGGATGAACAAGGGATACGTGTGAGCGGAACCGGCTACTATCAGGAGTTGATTGGATTGCCTGCGCCGGAGGGATCGTTTTTCCGAATGATCCTGCAAACCGGACAGCCGGGAATGATTTTTGACATGAAAAAGAACGAGTCGGAGTGCGGCAATTGCAAGTTTTTGCAGCAATGCCGAGAGCTGGCGACGATTGGATTTCCGGTGCACAAACGGGAGAAGACGGTAGGGGTCATCGGAATTATCGGCTTTTCCCCCGAGCAAAAAGAAAAAATGCTGCACCATTCGGAAAAATGGATGCCGTTTTTGCAGCATACAAGCTCCTTGATTGAGCACAAGCTGCTAGAGCTGGATGCGGAACGGGAGAAGAGTTGTAACATTCAAGAGGAAATGCCGCAGGCCTCGGTTCATCCGGTGTATTTCGCCCAGCTGATTGGGGCAGAATCAGGCTTGCGCGATGTGATTGCCAAAGCGAAAAAAGTGACGAACAGCATTTCCACTGTCTTGATCCGGGGCGAGAGCGGAACGGGCAAGGAGCTGTTGGCAAAAGCCATTCACTGCGAGAGTGGGCGCAGCAGACAGCCATTTGTGGCAATCAATTGCGCGGCGATTCCCGAGACCTTGTTAGAAAGCGAGTTGTTCGGGTACGAAGGCGGTGCATTCACGGGCTCCAGACGCGAAGGGAAGCCGGGGAAATTTGAATTGGCCCACAAGGGAACGATTTTTCTGGACGAAGTAGGAGATATTCCGTTGTCCCTCCAGCCCAAGCTGTTGCGCGTCCTACAGGAGAAAACAGTAGATCGGGTAGGCGGCGTAAAAACGCTGGGTGTCGATGTACGTGTCATTGCGGCTACACACAGAGATTTGGAGAGCATGGTCAGGGAAGGGACATTTCGCGAGGATTTGTATTATCGACTCAACGTCATTCCCTTGCGGTTAAAGCCGTTACGTGAACGCACGGCGGATATCGCGCTTTACCTGAAGCATTTTCTGTATCGGTACGGGACATTGCTGCAAAAAGGCAGGCTGGAGCTCGAAGCCCAACTCGTCCAACGACTACAGGCATACGAGTGGCCGGGAAATATTCGTCAGCTGGAAAATGCCGTCGAGTATATGGTCAACATGGTGGAGGGGCAAGTCATCGGCAACGAGGAGCTTCCTGAGTATTTGTTGTTCGAGGATGAACCGACGACAGTAGGCAGCGATTTGGGATTGGAAAAGCTGGTGGCAGATTATGAACGCTCCATTCTCCAGCGCTACTTGAACGCAGGCAAGTATAGACAGGACAAAGCCGCGATTGCCAATGAGCTGCAAATCAGCTTGTCGACCTTGTACCGGAAGATGGAGAAGTACGGATTGGAAAAAGGATAGAGGGAAAATAAAAAACCAGCCTGGATTGATCGGAGTTTTCCGAGGTCCGGGCTGGTTTGTTTGTATTTACGAAGACTGCGGTTCTTTTTTCGCTTTCAGCTCGTAATGGCCGGTATTGCCGCTAATGTACCACTCAGGAGTTTTTTCTTCGCGCGCTTCGCGGTGACCTGCCAGATGAACATCACTCAGCTCCCACTGCTTCCACGCTTCTTTTGATTCCCAGCGGATTATGACGACTACTTCTTCTTCACCTTTGCGTGGCTTCTGTACCAGCACGCTCAAATCTACAAAACCAGGAGCCTTCTCAACAGCACCAGGCTCGCTAAAGCCTTGTACGATTTTGTCAGAATGACCTTCCTGGACGACGTATGTTTTTATTTCCATCATCATGAAGTGCGACACTCCTTATATACCATTTCCCTACTTTTCCATATTATTGAGAAATATTATCATTGTCAACCAGATATTAGCAAATGGTAGGACGATCGAGAGCTTCGTTTTCACGTGGGACTTTTTCTTTCTTGGGGGCAGAGAAAATATCAATACCACGTTCGAGCAAGATTTCTACCGCCTCGCGAACAGGGAGAAGTGGCAATTGCATTTCATCGGCTACGGCAGCTTCTATATCAGAGACAGTGTGGAGTGGTGTTATCTGGTCTGTGCCATCTGAATAACCGATGTGGAGAGTGTTGTTTTTGAGGACCACGAAGCGATCTTGCTCTAGCTGAAAACGATGAATGTGAAGTCGATTCAAAAATAAGGCGTCTGGTAAAAAAGAGGAGCGGATGACTTCCGACAAGTCGGACAGTTCTTTTCGTTCATTCGGATGAAAATCCCACGGAGGAATTGCCACTTTTCCGTTTTCATACCGCGTAAAGCGATAGTGTTCAGGATGATCGGGACTTTTGGTCAATTCCATCGAAACAGTGCCAAAAGGCCTGGAATGGTTCCCGTCTTCCAGAAAATGAATCGGCTCAAAGATAGGAGCGGTAGCCCCCGTATCCACATAGACGGGTGTCTCTCCTGTGTTCGGACCGTCGATCAGGATGGCAGTATGTCCACCGCCTGGCAAGATGAGGTGACCGAAGAAGCCAAGGGAGCGAAGTAGCGCGAGAAAGCTGTGATTAGTGGTATAGCATGTGCCGCCAAAATGATGGTGGATCGCATTGTGCACATATTCCTCAGGGGTCGGTGCCACATGTTTTCCGTCACGGAAGAAGAGCAGCTTGCTTACATTTTCATAAGGGAAGGTCTGCAGATGCGCGCGACAGAGCTCACTAAGATAAGAGAGGTTAGGAGACTTGTGATCTAGCTGTAAACGTTGAAGGTATAAACTCGCCCAGTTCGGTAAGGTAGACATAAACAAGTTCACTCCTTATATAAAATAAATAGTAAATAAAAATGTCTGTTAAGTTTCGGTAGGGAGATCTTATCACATGGGACAAGTGGTGATCAATCTAAATTTTTCCAGAAAATAAAAAAGGCACCGGAAGGATATCCTCCGGTGCTAGCGGGTCCCTAGTCCGCTGTCTTTTTCGTACGAATAGATAAGTGCAGAAGAAATTATAACAACGACTTAATTTCCCCGGTATTCGGGTTCACTACGAACCAGCCATACGTACTGGTGTAGCTGTCGCCAGATTGGAAGTTGTTTACGACTGTTTGGTACACCTGAATGACATAGTGACCTTTTTCGTCGTCGTGAGCGTACTCGACTACATGTGTCGGCGAGAGTTTGCCAGCGAATTTCTTTTTCACCAGCTCGATCGCTTCCATTTTGGAGTACATTTTTGCTGTTGGAATTTTACCGATGAAAATCGATTTGGTTCTCGCGTCGTAAATGACCGGTTTGTTCAGGTTCTCTGCTACGAAGCGGATTGGCACATAGACGGAGTTTTTGTACATGATGCCTTGTACGTCGCTGCTTGGTGATTTCGGCAACCCGTCAAAGTAGTAGGTGAACGGTGTTTTCATTCCTTCTTCCGCGTCTGGAAAAGCGGGTGCTGCAATGGCAATTCCGGAAAAGAGCACCGAACCTACAACAATGCCCCCTAAAAATGACTTGATGTCCCATTTCATGATGTGAAACCCTCTCCCTTTCTCTTTTGTCTAAATCTTCCCAGCAATCATTATGTCAAAGATCATAGGATAAAAGCTATCAAACGAGGGTACTAGGAAACAAAGACTAGGAATCATGAGAAAGATAGGACTAAATCAGAATGGTCCTAGTTCTCGAATCAGTGGTTCAGTGATTGAAAGGTTTGTGGTAAGGTAGAAAAAAACAGCGGACAAGGTGAGGAACATGACTACCATATTGCAAAATGACTGGGCCCCCGTATTGGCCGATGAATTCGAGAAGTCCTATTATGTAAAGCTTCGTCAGACGTTGAAGGAAGAGTATCAGACGCAGACAATCTACCCAGATATGTATCATATATTCACAGCGCTGCACCTGACTGAATATCAGAATGCAAAGGTTGTAATTTTGGGGCAGGATCCGTATCACGGACCGGGACAAGCACATGGATTGAGCTTTTCGGTCAAGCCGGGAATCAAGCCTCCGCCGTCTCTGGTCAACATTTACAAAGAGTTGAAAAGCGATGTCGGTTTTGAAATTCCCCAGCATGGTTACCTGAACCATTGGGCAAAGCAAGGCGTCATGATGCTGAACACCGTTCTGACGGTTCGTCGCGGCACTCCGAATTCGCACAAGGACATTGGGTGGGAGACGTTTACGGATCGAATTATTCATTTGTTGAACGACCGGGAGACTCCACTCGTTTTCATCCTGTGGGGAAAGCATGCGCAGGAGAAGGCGGCATTCATTGATCGAAACAAGCATTTCGTCATCGCCTCCCCGCATCCGAGCCCGTTTTCGGCGAATCGCGGCTTTTTTGGCAGTCGTCCTTTTTCGCGGACCAATGAATTTTTGTGTTCGCGCGGGCTTCAAGAGATTGATTGGCAGTTGCCGATGCAGGTAGAGGAAGAGTAGTCTGCATTTGATTTGTGCAGGTAAAAGGAAAAGGATCTCCATTGTTTTGCATCATGCAAAGGAGATCCTTTCTTTTTCTAACGATTAGTCTTTGCTTTTGACAACGAGCAGCTTGCCCGTTTGAATCGTGATCGTTCCAGTCTGTTCCGTTAGTAGATTGCTGATGCCAAGCGTGTCACCGATCCGCAGGGTGGCGTCTTTCAACGGATAGAGGAATCCGGTTAAGGTAATCCCTGTGACTTCCGGTGTAAAAGGCAGCAGAGAGATATGATCAAAATGATTCTGCTCTATCGTACTGTGGCGGTCAATCAGACGGATTTCATTGGTCTCATCGAGGATACGGCAGTTGGTGCCCGTCTGCAATGCTTTGTTCAGCAAGTGTACGTTTGCCAGCATATGGTCAAAACGAGAGCCGAGCACACCGAGCAGCACAATTTCCTCGGGCTGCTGCTCGATTGCCCAAGTAAGGGCCATCTCTGTATCGGTTAAATCTTTCATAACGGGATCGCAGGAGGAGACGTGCATACTGTGGCTTTCGATTTCTGCCATTTCCTCGGAGCTGACAGAATCAAAGTCCCCGATCGACAATCTTGGCACAAGACCGTTGCGAACGAGGAATAAGGCACCTCTGTCAACGCCGACGAGCCAGTCATTTTCGCGAATCTCTTGGATCGCCCAGTTGCCCAGATTGCCTCCAGCGAATAGTAGGATGCGTGTAGGATTCATGCTACGGCCACCTTTTTCTTTTATAAATATCCTCTATGTAGGAATCGAAGATCGAAATGTGCTCTGACAAGCGAGGCGATAGCCTGTAGCGAGTTTTTCTCCCAGCTTTGCTTTTTCCTGTCCGGTTGGGGTGTCGAGTAATGATGCACCAGCTACGATCTGTACACTGCACTTGCCGCAATGCCCTTGTTGGCATTTGTACGCGATGGGTTGATCTTGCGTGAGCGCAGCTTGTAAAAGTGTCTGAGAGGGAGTGTATCGGACTGGCATCGTTTGTGAGCGTTGCTTCACCTGTACGAGCTTCTGCTCTGATTTGGGGCGAGCCGGGCTCATTTCTGTTTTTTTCAACGACGTATACGTATGCACGGGAACGGGAGCTGGACTCGACATCTGTACGTCAGATCGTCCAGGAATGAGCGAGCCGACCGTAAGCTGTTTGCGCATAGGAACCTCCCGAGTAAGTGATTTTTTTCATATTACCATGTCAGGCATGTGGGTGACAAAGCTAGAGAAAGTGCATGGAGATGATTGAATTTTTAGATTTTATCGATTAAAATAATTTTATCAAAAACTAGGAAGGTGATACCGTGATTACCATCAAACGGATGAGCGACTGTACCTTTGCAGAAGTGACCAAAGCGTGGAACAGAGGATTTGAAGGCTATTTTATCGAGTTTACGATGACGGAAGAAATGCTTGTCCAGCGACTGGGGGGCGAAGGATACGTGCCATCCCTGTCTGTGGTTGCTTTTGACGGTACGGAGCCGATTGGCGTAGTGGCCAGCGGGATGAGGACCATTGCAGGGCGAAAAGTCGCGTGGAATGGTGGAACGGGTGTCGCCACGGAATATCGTCGACAAGGAGTAGGAAAGCAACTGATTGAGGCGACATTGGATTTGTACCGGGAAGCAGGGGTGGAAGTAGCCACCTTGGAGGCATTGAGTCAAAATACCAAAGCGATTGCCTTGTATGAGCAAAAAGGTTATGACGTCGTGGATCGTTTGTTGTTTTTGCAGCAGAGTGGACCGCTGGCGGAGAATGCCTTTCAGACAAATGTGCAGGCTGATTATCGGGTTCGGAGCATTTTGGCCCCAGAAGCTGCCTTGGTGCCGTTTTACGTGACCGATGTCCCGTGGCAAAATTACTGGCTGAGCTTGCGAGATGCGCAGGCTCTGCTCGTAGAAGACAGAGAGGGTCAGGCGGTCGGCTATGCGATGTACAAGTGTTTAGTAAACGAAGAAGGCAAAGTGAGTGGGATCGTGCTGCGTCAATGTGTAGCACAGTCAGAGCATCCTGATGCACAAGACATTTTGAAAACCGCACTCGCGCATGTGTATGGGCCACTTGAGCACGATTGCCGCCGGTCTACGTTTAATTTGCGCGCGGCTGATACCTTGCTTGTTGAAATACTACAAGCGTCGGGATTTGGTCCTTCCGAGACGGAGCAGGTGTTTATGATTAAGCAGATGGAAGCCGCAAAGACTCCTGTCGTCTAGGGAGTGAAAACGTCTGTCAATGCTGGCAGTTCGTGCAGGCGAATACTTTGCGGGAGGAGAGCTCGCTCTTTTCGATAGGCTGTCCACAGCGCGGGCAAGGCTCTCCGCCGCGATCGTACACCTGGCAGCGCTCATCGAAGCCACCTGTCAGGGAATCGCCAGAAAAGAGCGGCTGCATGTAACCGCCGAATCGAATCGCTTCTTTAAGCACGGTTTGCATGGAATGATACAGTCGTTTTTGATCCTCGAAAGAAAGTGTCGGGATCGTCCGGGTAGGCAGGATGGCGGCATGAAAGCAGATTTCGTCCGCATAGCAGTTGCCGATGCCCGCCAGCCAATGCTGATTGACTAATGCTGTTTTGAGGACACTGCGTTTGTCAGTGAGCAGCTCCGTAAATCGGGTAAAGATAAACAGCGGGTCCAATGGCTCGGGACCGAGTGGAGCCAGTCTTTCGTCGATCTGAACGTTGGTGAGTAAATGCAGGTAGCCCAAACGGAGGCCGTGAAAATATAAAATGCGTTCTCCAAAGGCAAGAGTTACTTGGGCGGTTCGCTTTAGCTTGTCTTCCGCAGAGCCTAGGTATAGAAAGCCGCCGAGCATTAGGTGAAGCAGCAGGACATGTCCACTTTCCAGATGGAAGAGCAGATGCTTGCCACGTCGGTCGACAAGTGTCAGGCGATTGCCTTGCAAAAGACGAGCAAATTCCGCAGGCGGCAGATTGATCGTTTTTTCCCGCTGAACGTGTGCGGCTGTAATCGTTCCGCTACCGATTTTCTCCTGTAGCAGTCGGCGATAGGTCTCCATCTCAGGTAATTCTGGCACGCTGACTCCCTCCCGTATGCAAAGTTTTTCGTAGGATTTCCCATATGGATGATCCACATGCTGTACCCGTCACTGTTTTTCGGTGATGGGTCTTTTGAATTTAGGATTCACGGACGGTAATCTAATAGGTAGATAGATCATTGCCTTAAGGATATTTTCTGGAAATCGCAAGAAAAAGAGGTGAAGTTATTATGATGGAAGGAGGTGAGCAAGACCACATTCACCTTTTGTTCATCCAAAAGTTCCTTCTTTGGATATTGTAAAACTATGGGGAGGTTAGATTTGGAACAATAATTTTTATATAAAAACCATTGGTTCTTTTCTCAGAATATGTGCTTCGGAAGTACATAGAAAAACTAAGGAAGGAGACTTGTAATGCTACGAACTTATAAGTTCCGTATTGAACCCACCAAAGAGCAACTAGAAAAAATTAGCGAAACGCTGATGTATTGTCGTTGGCTCTATAATGCTCTGCTTGAACAGCGAATCATAGCGTACAAAAAGTTTGGCGTATCTCTGACGTTCTACTCTCAAAAAAAAGAGTTGCCCTCATTAAAAAAGGTATGTAAAGAGTATAATAGTGTTCATTCACAGGTCCTACAGAATGTAGTCGAACGTCTGGATAAAGCTTATCAAGCATTTTTCAGACGTTTGAAGCATGGAGAAAAGGCTGGATTTCCTCGGTTCAAGGGGATGAATCGCTATCACAGCTTTACGTATCCACAAACAGGTTTTTCTCTCGAAGGCAACCACATATATTTATCAAAAATTGGATTAGTCCGCGTCAAACTTCATCGCCAAGTGCAGGGTACAATTAAAACATGTACAGTCATCGCTAAAAACGGAAGGTACTATGTTTGTTTATCTTGCGAAGTTGAAACGCAAATACAAACAACAGGGAGATGGGTCGGTGTTGATCTGGGTTTACAACATTTGGCCATCACATCGGATGGTTACTTTTATGATGCACCGAAGTATTTGCGTAGGAGCGAGCGACAACTAAAAAAGCTGCACCGTATCTTATCCAGACGAAAGAAAGGGTCAACTCGCCGCCAAAAAATTGTTGCACTCCTTGCTAAGCAGTATGAGTATGTTGCGAATCAACGTAACAATAACGCCCATCAGGTGTCAAGCAAATTGGTCAATGGCTATGATTTGATCGCCTTTGAATGTCTGGAAATAACAAATATGATAAAAAATCATCACTTTTCAAAAAGTATTGCTGACGCGGGATGGAATCAACTTGTACAGTTCACCACTTACAAGGCTGAAAGAGCTGGTAAGCGTGTGATGCTAGTTGATCCACGAAACACAAGTCAACTATGCTCAAGTTGTGATGAAATCGTAAAGAAAACATTAGCTGTGCGGACACATCATTGTCCTTTCTGTGGCTTGGAATGTGATAGGGATGTAAATGCAGCCAAAAACATCCTCAAGCGGGCATTACAACAACTTCACAACTTATCGTAAAAAAGCCTAGGCTAGGAACTAGCCTTCGTGGAGAGCGAGGCAATAGTCAGCTTAATGAAACGAGAATCTCTCCAACCATTGGAGAGAGGTTCACACAAGATTACCAACGCTATTCGTAAATGGGGTAATATAATATGTAAGGTAGTAGGATGAGGGCATTGCCCGAAGGATTATTGGACGGACAGGAGATTACATAATGCAAAAAGTAGAATTGATCGCTACGGCGACTTTTGGTTTGGAATCAGTAGTAGCAGAAGAGGTAAAGGCCCTCGGTTACGGGCCGGTACAGGTGGAAAACGGCAAGGTAACGTTCACCGCAGATATTTCTGCAATTCCCCGCACAAATTTGTGGTTACGAACTGCCGACCGCGTGCGTCTAAAGATAGGGGAGTTCAAAGCGACTACGTTTGACGAGCTGTTTGAACAGACAAAAGCACTGCCATGGGCTGATTGGATCACAGAGGACGGGACGTTTCCTGTGGAAGGGAAATCGGTCAAATCTACCTTGTTCAGTGTGCCGGATTGCCAAGCGATCGTGAAAAAAGCAGTCGTAGAAAGTCTGAAAAAGACCTACAAGCGTGAGTGGTTCGATGAGCAAGGGCCACTGTACAAGATCGAGGTGGCACTTCTCAAGGATGTGGCGACGCTGACGATTGATACGTCAGGACCGGGCCTGCACAAGCGCGGCTACCGGGAATTGATCGGACAAGCGCCACTGAAGGAAACCATGGCTGCGGCGATGATTATGCTGTCTCGCTGGAAGCCTGATCGGGTATTCATGGACCCATTCTGTGGATCGGGTACACTTCCGATTGAGGCGGCGTTGATTGGACAAAACATCGCTCCGGGAATGAACCGGGAATTCGTTTCTGAGACGTGGCCTATCATTCCGAAAACAGCTTGGCGTGAAGCTCGCGCAGAAACCCATGATTTGGCGCGCTATGATCAAAAGCTGGAGATTATCGGGACAGATATGGATGACGAGATTCTGAAAATTGCCCGCCACAACGCGACTGAGGCTGGTGTAGATGACCTGATTCATTTTCAGCGTATGGATGTGCGGGATGTGCGAACCAAGCGCAAGTACGGCTACTTGATTTGCAACCCACCTTATGGGGAGCGCTTGGGAGAATGGAAGCAGGTTGCCAAGATGTATGGCGAAATGGGGGAAACCTTTGCTGCCATGGATACGTGGTCATTCTACGTAATTACGTCCGACGAACAGTTTGAGGAGCATTTTGGTCGTACAGCAAGCAAAAAGCGCAAGCTCTACAACGGAAATATCAAGGTAGATTACTATCAGTTTTTCGGACCTAGACCGCCGCGCGGGCCAATGGTTACCCCGACCGAATAAACATAAAGAAGGGGCATAATTGGAGGAGAAAATGCAATGAGCAAGAAACGATTCGGGAGCAGAATGCTGGTTGCTTTATTGGCAGCGACTACATTACTGGTCCAAAGCACGCCGTTGACTCATGCTGCGACAGAGCCAGAGAAACCGGCGGTAGACACCAAGAAGCTGGAAGATCAGTTCAAAAAACAAGAAGAAGCGTACACGGAGTTTACAGATTTGGGCAACAGCTACGCCAGTAAAGCCGTAAACAGACTTGCAGCCCTTCATATGATCAGTGGTCAGGGAGAAAACCGCTTCAACCCACAAAACACGATTTCTCGACAGGATATTGCGGTGCTTTTGACAAAAGTAATCGGTCTTCAACCAACAGAAATCGAGGATGCAGCTTTTGAAGATGTGCCATTGGAAAGTCCTTATGCACCGTACGTATATGGACTCTCTGAGTTGGGTGTGATGAACGGCAGAAGTGAGCATGCCATGGGTGCTCTAGACCCGCTTACACGACAAGAGCTGGCTGTCATGCTGTCTCGTTTGATGAAAGAGGGCTCTGTGACCAAAGTGGCAGGTCAGATTCCTGTTGCATACAGCGATGAAGAAGAAATCGCAGACTACGCCAAAACGGCCGTGGAAGAAGTAACGAATCAGCGCTGGATGCAAGGTGCTGGCGGCAAGTTTAATCCGACAGGAACCGTCACGCGTGCGGAGGCTGCTGTGATCGCTGAGCGCGTCTTGGATGCACGCTACCAGCAAGCAGAACAGGTGAAATACAAGGTAGATGTAGAGCGGCTGAGTTTGGCTGCTGGCACGAGCCAACGCTTGAAGGTAAACAGTATCAACGGTGATGAGCTGCCGTTTACACCTATTTTCGCTTTTGATCGTCCCGAGCTGGGAACCATTTTAGCTGACGGAACCTTTGTTGCTGGCCCCACTGCGGGAAAAGGGAATCTCACGGTGACAGTCGGCTACAAAACGACGACAATTCCGGTTGAGATCAAGGACGCTGGTAAGCCAGCTGTCGAAAAGGCAGAGGACACGCCAAAGACTGCACCGGTGACTTCGTCCAATGACTCGGCAACGAAAGTAGATGAAAGCAAGACGGTAGTAGAGGGAGAAAAACCAGAAGCAGACAAAGGTACAACAGAAACGGATGCAACGAAGCCTGCTGATCCAAAGGAAGAGTCGGAGGAGCCAGCAAAGAAGGACGAACTGGTCAATATCGCACCAGGCAGTTATACAGCGGTTACTACTTTTGGAGCGCCAGACTCGTATTTCCAAGAGCTGGAGAAGCAGTATCCAGGTCCAGTAGGGGGGCTTGTTACGCCTACAGAAGACTGGACGGGATACCACCGTCAGTTTGGGCGCAAGGTGACCGTTGAGCTCGACGAGGCGAAGCCATTGGAGAGAGTTGCGCTGACGTTTAAGCAGCAGAAGACTTCAGGCATCACGATGCCAGAATACATGGAAGTCGAGGTATCTCGCGACGGGAAAGTGTGGTCGTATGCGGGAAGAGCCGTTCACGATGTTTCCGCCAAAGAGGACAAGCTGGTTACACGCACGTTGAGCGTGACCTTGCCTGACGTCAACACTCGCTATGTCCGGGTATCCTTCCCGGTGAAAGTATTTACGTTCGCTCGCCAGCTGGAGGTATGGGCAAAAACGGATAGCGAGTGGAACAATGGCGCTGTCTTGCTGCCGCCACCAAACCCGGCAAAGCTGGAAGAAGCCAAACAAGCAGGGCGTCGTGTGGAAAATATGCTGCTCGCTTATACTGGAGAGCATGGCGAACTCGGGACATGGACCAAAGAGGATTTCCTCCCGATGGTTGGCTACCGCACCGTAGATGGTTATATGCGTGACCAGATGTTTGATACGATTCTGTTCCTGCCGTATCAGACTATTCCTGCTACGAAGGAAAGCTGGACAAAGTATATGAATGATTTGTTCGGTTCGAATAAGCAGCTGGATGCTCTTAACCAAGCTATGCGGGAATACAATCGCCTGCGCGGAACGCTGTATTCAACACCGACACAGGAAAATGTCGTGTTGGCTCTGCCATATCCGAATGCCAGTCAGACCAATTTTGGCCAGCTGGATGAAAAGAAAGCATCCCTTTCCTTCAACCCTGCGGGAATTGGGGAAGAGCAAGCGTATCAGAACCGCAAAGCTGCACTGGAATGGTACTTCCAGGAGCTCATGAAGCGCTGGAACAAGGAAGGATATGCTTATCTGAAGCTGGAAGGAATCTATTGGTTCCATGAGCTGGTAGAGGATAGTGCACCGAAAGAACGCCAGCTGATTCGTGACATGGGTAGCATGGTGCATGACGAGGCGTTGCGATACTATTGGATTCCGTATTTCGGTTCACCGGGAGTGTCGGAGTGGAAATCTCTTTATTTCGATAAGGCATTCCTGCAGCCGAGCTATTACAGCGACAAGCCGGTAGGAATTGACCGTATTCAAGGGGTACTGGACGTCGTCAACAAGTACGACATGGACATCGAGATCGAAGGCGACTGGAAGATGTACAATGATCCGAAGTTTTATCAGACCTACTACAATCAGTTAGTTGCCACCCACAAGCTGGGGATGGATAAAAACAACGTACACGCTTACTACTTCGGCTCCAAGACATTGCTAGAGTCTGTCAAGAGCACGGACCCTGTCAAGCGCGCCATCTATGAGGATACGTACAAGTGGATGCGCGGTCGTTTTGACAGAACAGAATTTTTCGAGGGCAGCGAGATGCCGTAGTAAATGGAAAAGAGTCTGTTTCCTCTTTGTGGGGAGACAGACTCTTTTTTCTATCTAAATCGGATGGGCAGACTCTCGCCCAATCGTTTTCCTATAGATCTCCACCAGCTCCTCCACGATCATTTCTTTCGTCGCATGCAGAGGGGGACTCGGATGGTAGTAATTGATTCCTTTGGGGCAGGGCTTGCCAAAAGTCGGTACCCCTGCTGCTGCGATCCGTTGTTTCCACAGTTTCTTGAGCGAAGAAAAATGCTGCCAGGAATGGTGGTGTGAAAGCCCCCAACCGAGCAGGAGCCACGGATGCTTTTGCAGTTCCTGCGTAGATACAAGCTGAGCCTCGAGCGTCGTCTCTTTTTCATGAATGAGTTGCTCGAAATGAGAAATGGCACTAACGGCAGCAGCATTTTGTACGGAAAACAGGTTGTAAATATGAAATCTGCCTGCCAATGCCCGTTTTCCGTAGATCGCCTCCACCAACCGGATCAATTGTCGCATGGTGGGATCGAGTGTGGTTTGACCCATGATGCTATGGCCGGATGCAGGTCTTTCACGAAAAAGCTTGGCACTACCAGGGTTCAATAAGAGACAGCTCCCAAGAGAACGATGGCCCTCTGAATTCGGTCCCCACTGAAGATAGGTAGAAGTTCGGTAAACGCCCCCTCGCTGTTCTCTAAATGCTGCAAAGGCATTCGGCTGGTTCGTGACGATCCCCTCCTGGTCAAGCTATCTATGACCCATTTATATGAGAGGAGGGGATTTGGTAGAACGGACATGCTCTACTCTAGCTAACTTCTTTGGCACCAATCATGCGGAACAAAATGATATACAGATACGCACTGACTAAGGTTAAGCCCAAGATGACACCGAATACGCCAACAGGAGCGATCCATTGGGATAGACCGATCGTCAGGGGAGCGATGAAGCGACCAATCGAGAACTGGAGCGAAGAGGCTCCCATGTACTGACCGCGTGCATCCTCCGGCGAGTATTTACTGATGAAGCTCTGGGCAACTGGTGTGCGCATCAGCTCGCCGAATGTCAAAATCGCCATACAGCCGAACAGAAGCCAAATATCCGTCGTAAAGGCCATCAAGAACAGACCGAGACCGAATAAGATGGAGGAGATGACGAGGCTGTTGCGATCGCTCCAATTTTCAAACCAGCGTGTGACCGGCAGTGTAAACAGAACCACCAAAAAACCATTTAAGGCCATGAGCCAGCCGAATGCGCTGGTTCCGCCGACAGAATAAGTCCAATTGCCCCACGAAAATAATGGTTGCTGCATAACATGCTCTTTGACATACAACGCCATGTAAATATCCAACTGCATGAATCCAATGGCGATCAAAATCCCTGCGCCAATGTACAGGGCAAATGCTTTATCTCGGAAAATAATGGCGTAACTCTTGAATTGCTGAATCAGGGAAAAACGCTCCTTCGCCTTCTCCTGACGGACGTGTTCAGGTAGCGTTTCTTTGATCAGGAAAAAGACGGTGATTGCAAAAAGTAACTCAACGATGGTACAGAACATCAACAGCTGCGGGCGATAATGGACGAAAAAGACAGAACCTAATACGGGACCCGCAACCACCCCGACGTTCATCGCTGTGTAAAAGGTAGCAAAGACAATTCGTCGATCGTCTTCTGTGGTCAAATCAGCCACCATGGCAGAGCTGGCAGGCCAGTAGAGAGCACCAGCGATCCCGATCCCGATGAAGGCAATATAGTCGACCCAAGGGGACGGGGAGAAAGCAAACAGCGCGAACATCACGGTCGATGTACAGAGCGAGAGCAGCATGGTAAACTTGCGCCCTACCCGGTCAGCCAAATATCCACCAAACAGGTTGGACAGCATCCCGAGCAGCGGCGGCACCATCAACAGAAGCCCCGCTACATCCTTCCCGAACGTATCGCTAAAATAAATCGCCATAAACGGAAAGTACATCCAAAAGAAGGTGTGCGTAATCAATTCGCCAAAAAGACGTACCTTCAAGTTAAGATCCCACGAACGCCAAATCATGACACGAATTCCTCCATTCATTTCTGCAGGTGCTTTGACCTCGGTTCTCTTCTTGGAAAAATTCCACGTAAAAAAGCGCAAGCGGGGTAGAGACTCTGCTCTTCCGCTTGCGCTTTATCAAACGATACAAGGGTGGCGGGAAATCACCAGTTCAACGGGGTACAAAAGAGAGACGGTTACCTACCTATGGTTTTAGGTACAGTAAACCGACTGTTCACCCGAGAACATGGCCCGCAATTCATATCGAGAAAAAGACGGAAGCGGTTCAGGCATCCTGCAGTTTCTAGCTTTTGATAGGGTTGTAAGAGGCAGTGCCCCTTAGAAGAGGCCCCACCTAAGCGAAGATAACTACAGAAAACACCATGAACTCAGCACTCCCGTCTTTCAAATTTTTTACATAGGTAAACTCTTGTTGATTAGAATACTCGAAAGAGTCGAATTTATGCAAGATAATTTTTTGGTTTTTTTTGAATAGTACCAAGAACATCGAGAATTGAAAAAGGTACCTTCATTCGGTAAAATATTTTTTAACAATAACCAATCATGTTAGGAATGTGGGGGATATCGCATGCTGGATACACGCATCGTCAAGCTGGCTACAAACTTGCTGAGCCATTCTGTACGCCTGAAGGAAAAAGAAAGCTTGTTGATTGAAGTTCGTGGCGAGGGTCACGCTTTAGCGAAGGAATTGGTTAAGCAGGCGTACGACTTGGAAGCTTATCCGTTCGTACGGATTATTGACCCGTCTATCCAACGTGAGCTGATGCTCGGTGCAAGTGCAGAGCGTGCGACTCATTTGGCAAAATGGGAAGAGCCAATGTACAAAGATTTGAATACATATATCGTCATCAATGGTCCGTCCAACGACAGTGAGATGGCCGATGTCCCGGTAGAGCGTCGTCGTGCACACCAAAGTGTGATGCAAGAATTGAATGACTACCTGACGAACAATGTACGTTGGACACTACTCAACTACCCGACCACGGCTTTGGCGCAAAATGCCAACATGTCTACAGTCGCTTTTGAAGATTTTTATTTTGATGTATGTTCCGTGGACTATAAAAAGATGCACGAAGCCTTTTTGCCTTTGCAGCAATTGATGGATCGCACGGACAAAGTGCGTCTTGTTGGACCTGGAACAGATCTTCAATTCTCGATCAAGGACATCCCTAGTATCATTTGCTCTGGCCTGCGCAACATTCCAGACGGCGAGATTTTTACAGCCCCAGTGCGTAACTCCGTGAATGGAACCATTACGTACAACGCAGCAACAAGCTACATGGGTACGAAATTCGAAAATGTGTGCCTGAAGTTTGTAGACGGAAAAATCGTCGAAGCAACTTCTAACAACACCGAGAGACTCAACCAAATTTTTGATACGGACGAAGGAGCGCGCTACATCGGGGAATTCGCTATCGGCGTGCATCCGTACATCCTGCATCCAATGAATGATATCTTGTTCGATGAAAAAATTGCCGGCAGCTTCCACTTCACTCCAGGCCGTGCATACGACAACGCAGATAATGGCAACCGCAGCCAAATTCACTGGGATATGGTAAACATCCAGCGTCCTGAGTACGGCGGCGGCGAAATCTGGTTTGATGATGTGCTGATTCGCAAAGACGGTTTGTTCGTTTTGCCAGAGCTGCAAGGACTCAATCCGGAAAACTTAAAAGGGTAAGTTGATATAACAGGGCCATCATGCTTAGCGTGGTGGTTTTTTCACATTTTAACGTAGCTGTCGATGAGGGAAGAAGCGCATTTCCAGTCTACGCTTCGGCCTACGCCCTGCAAGGGGGATTGACTGTTCGCTCCGGAATAAATGGCGGGAGCGCTTCAAACGTAGAAGTTTCGAGGAAGGGTTTCATAAGTGAAGCTGAAAACCCCCGCCATTTATTCCGGAGCTGGGTTGGGCTCCAGAGGCGCTTGGACTGGAAATGCGCTTCTTCCTACGGGGCTGTTGTTTCATTACATACACTCTCCCCTGAATATCAACCAAAACGCTCTAAAAGCACGAAGTAATCACAAGCTGTTCGTAAGCCCTGTCACATGTCTGGAAGGAGACCGCCCGAACGAAGAGAGGATACAGGCGACTGGAAGACATGTGGCAGGGCTTCCCCCACCGCCAAACGTAAGAGGACGACTACAGACGAGCATCTCGGGCAACCTTTTGCTACAATAAGAAAAAAGCATGGAACAGAGGGATTAGACGTGAGCCGCAAAGAGTGGATCGAATACATCGTCAGTGAACAAGACACGGGAATGAACGTAGAACAAATCGTCCGGCAAAAGCTCAACGTGTCGGGTCGTATGATGCAGCGGCTGACGAGAAGCAAGGGGGTTTTGCTCAATCGCAAGCAGCCCTTCCTGCAAAGACAAGTAAAAGCAGGAGATACAATCGCTGTTCGGGTCATCGAGCGACAAGAGCTACCGTCTAGCCAGCCCCAGCATGATACGAAGCCCGAGGGACCGATCACACCAATGCCGTCCATCGATATTTTGTACGAGGACGATCATCTCTTGATTGCAAACAAACCGGCAGGCATGATGGTGCACCCGATTAAACAAGAGACCGACACGTTGGTACATGCACTTGCTGCACGTGGTGAGCAGAAGAGCGTACATCCTGTGCATCGTCTGGATAAAGATACATCAGGAGCTATTCTCGTAGCCAAAAGCAGCTACGGTCATCAATTGGCTGACAGGCTACTGCGCGAAGGGGGCATTCATCGCGAGTATCTTGCCGTTGCCAGTGGCGTGCTCTCAGAGGGAGCTGGAACGATTGATGCGCCAATTGGCCGAGATGCGCGTCATCCTACGAAGCGCCGTGTCGTGGAGAGTGGCGATCCTGCCATCACGCATTACGAGGTGCAACAGACCTCTGAGGGAATGACGCTTGCGCGAGTCTGGCTGGAAACGGGTCGTACCCATCAGATTCGTGTTCACTTTGCCCACATTGGACACCCGCTTGCTGGCGATACGATGTACGGGGGAGCGAGAGGTTTGTTACGTCGACAGGCTCTGCATGCTTCGAAGTTGTCTTTTTTGCATCCGCTTCTCGAAAAAGAGATTGTAGTCGAGGCACCGATACCATCAGATATGAAACGCTTGATGCAAGCGGAATTTAAATAAGAATGGACAACAAATGAAACCACCTTTACTAGGTGGTTTCATTTGTGTATTTGGTAAAGGGAGATTGTGTCCGGCCAGCGTCCAGTTTCCCTAGTTAATCAAGCCATTTTCCGGCGTAACGGCGAAATCATAGAAGACTCCTTTATGGTTGATCGATACCGTAACAGTCGGATTCCCCTTTTTCGTAAACGTATATACGTTATATTTGGACGAAACATTGTATCCGGTCAAATCGAGGTTGAAAACCTTTTTCATCAGCGGGTTGGCAGCAGCAATCGCCCTTTCTTTTGTAAAGAACGGTTTGGCAAACACCTTGGGAATATCTTCGTCCGCGGTATAGTTCCCATCTCTGAACTCACTGATCATGGTCGCTGCCACTACTTTCCCTGTTTTCGCCCCTATGACGATTCTGTATTTTCGTTCGGTATCCATGAAAATCCATACTTGATCCAAGCGGTCTTGCGATTCTTTCACTAGTGTTACGTCAGGGAGCAGAGCCGATGCTTTACCGCTGGAAAGAGACTTCAGTGTCTTTTGCGCTGTATCGACCACATTGGGGTTCATTTGCTCGTTTGTATAATTCAATGTCGCAGCGTTGACCTTCCCAGTGGCAGCGTCAATGCTGACCGATGCATTTTGCCCTTTGAACAGCCAAATGTTTTCTTTTTCCCAATTGATCCGTTCTACCCAATCAATTGTAAAGGTATGCTGATTATCCATTCCTTTTAATGTGCTCGTAGCTATATTTTGCAAATCAGCAGCTACTTCGCTCCATTTTAATTTCACGGATACGGATACAACCTTGCCCTCCTGCTTGGTAACGAGCACCTCACCTCTGTTGTTTTTGGCCGCAATCACCCAGCAATCTGCCGTTTCTCCCATAATCTCGTCCAGTTCGATCGGTACGCCGCCAGCCTGTTTTTGCATCGCTTGTTTCGCCGCTTCTACGACATTTTTGTTTAACTGAGCAAGGGTTTTCATTTCTGGCTCTACTGCTGGCGTCTGACCAGCTGCATATGCTGGCGCTTGTGTGTTTGTAAATGGAGATGCAACGGATAACAGCAAGGCAATCATACTTGTCACCGCTAGTGTTTGTTTTTTCATAGGTCATGCTCCCTTTCTGCATTCAAATCACTTATTTGATCCAGCTAAAGAGATTTTGTGACAGTCACCCGAGTGTCAAACAGTCTGTAGTTGAATAACGTAACAGTGTTATGTTACATTGTTTTTGGAGGTGCTTCACTTGGACACAAATCATATCTCGAAGAAGGACCTGCTGGAGCTAACTGGCATTTCGTACGGACAATTGTACCGTTGGAAACGAAAGAACTTGATTCCAGAGGAGTGGTTCATTCGCCGAGCGACTTTTACAGGGCAAGAAACCTTTTTCCCACGTGAACAGATTTTGGCTCGAATCGACAAGATTCTGAACATGAAAGACGACCTATCGCTGGATGAATTGGCGGACATGTTTTCACCAAGTATGAGTGGAACGTCGTTGACCGCAGATGAATTATTGGCACGAAACATTGTTTCAACTACTTCTTTAGAAGTGTTTAACGTTTTTCTCGGGAGCTTACGGACCTTTACCTTCCAGCAGGCACTATACGCCTATGTGTTGGAAAAGCTTTTGGCAGCTGGAGACTTGAGTGTAGAAGAAGGCGGCGGATTGCTACAGGTACTGGCTAGCCACTATCCCAAATTCGAAGGGAAGCCGTGTGAGCTGATCTTTATGCGCAAGATGGGGATTTCCACGTTCGTGTTGGTGTCTGGCTCTACCGAATTGTATTTTGATAGCGGAGTAAAGGTAGTGACGCGGCTCATTCTAGCCAATTGCATCGAGGAATTAAAAGGAAAATATTTGTAGGGGGAGACCATACCATGCAGAACGAGAACAATAACAAGCCAGATTTGATCTTTCATGGAGCAGTGAATGCTACGGGTGGCGTTTACAACAAAGTAGATGTGCAGGGTTACGGCAAGATTAATGGCGACGTAGAGTGCGAGTCGCTTCATTGCGCGGGACATGTCAGTATCACGGGAGATCTCACTGGATCATCGGCAAGAGTAGAGGGCAATGCGACGATTAAAGGCAAAGTGAAGATGGATACGTTATCCGTATATGGTCAGCTTGATGTTGCGGACGACTTGAATTTTATGAGTCTAAAGGTCGGTGGCAATGTCAAAGTACAGGGCAATATGGCAGGCGAGGATGTAAAAGTTCTCGGATCATTGAAAACCGCAGGGGATTGCGAAGCGGAAGTATTTCGGGCAAACGGTGCGTTTAGTATCGGAGGACTGCTGAATGCAGGGCGAATCGAGGTACTTCTGCATGGCAGCTGTGAAGCAAAAGAAATGGGCGGAGAGCACATCGAGGTACGTCGAACAGGGAATAGCACCTTGGGCAAGTTATTAAAGCATTTTCTCAACAATACCTTGTCCGTAGAGACGATTGAAGGTGACGAAATCTATTTGGAAAACACAAAGGCCAAGGTCGTTCGCGGCAACAAGATCGAGATTGGACCAGACTGCGAAATCGACCTGGTCGAATACAGCACAGAATGCAAGCAAGACCCAAGCTCGCAGATTAAGACGAAGACACAACGGTAAGGCTGACAAGGAAAAATTAACATTTGGAACTGCATGCAAGTGTTTACATACATGCAGTTCCTATTTATAATGAGGTTGGAAAAAATGATAATGCAAGTAATTGCTTGCTTGGCACGGAGGTGCGTTATGGATCACCCAGATATAGAACAGAAGCTGGGGGGGAGAGGCGAAGAGGAACAGGAAACCCGTGAGCGAATTTTATCAGCCGCACGTCAGCTAATGGCACAAAAGGGATACAAGGGAGCGACTACACGCAAGATTTCTGAGCTTGCAGGGGTGAATGAGGTGACGGTATTTCGTCACTTCAAGAACAAGGTAGGCATCTTGACAGAGCTCCTGAAAGAAATCATGGATGTCCGGGAGCAGCTGGAGCAAGGGTTGCAAGGCGAGTTTTCTGATCTCAAGCAAATGCTAGTCAGCTACGCACGTACGTATTACGGCTTATTGGTCGAGCGCAAAGAAATTTTCATGATCTGCATGATTGAAGCGGATAACCACCCGGAAGTCGTGCAGATGTTCAGCAGCCTGCCGATGACCGCAGTCGAGGTATTGTCCAACAAGCTCCTAGCGTTTCAGGAGCAAGGGCATTTGCCAAAGGGAGATCCGTTCACGGCAGCTCTTATGTTCGTCTCCACTTTCTTCTATGCCTTCATGGCGAAGTATCGGGTCAATCTCGATATCGGAAGGGCAGAAGAAGAGCTTTTTGAAAATGCTTCTGAAATCTTGCTACAAGGCATCAAGCGATAAAAAACAGCATAGCTACATAGGGGCGGAGGAAGTCATGAAGAGAAGATGGCTTGTATCTGTAATGATGATCGGACTATTGGCAACGACGGCTTGCAGCGAGCAACAACCTGCTTCGGCACCTCAGAAGGAAGTGAAGAATGTCGTCGTTGCACAAGTGAAGAAGGAGCAGGCTGTAACCGTCACGGAGTTGTCTGGTACACTGGCTCCTTTGGAGGAAGCACTCGTCTCTTTTGAAGTAGGCGGTCGTATCGTGGAGATGAACCGGAAAGAAGGAGACACGGTTAAAGCAGGAGATGTGCTTGCCCGTGTGAACGCCCAGGATTACTCGCTCCAAGTCGCCTCTTCAAACGCTGCTATGCAGCAGAGTGCGGCGAATCTTAGCAAGGTAACTAATGGGGCGAGAGAGCAAGAAGTGACGCAGGCGCGATTACTGGTGGAGAAGGCAACAGTCGCTCTGCAAAAAATGCAGGATGATTTCAACCGGATTGAAAAGCTCTATCAGCAAAACGCCATCTCCAAAAGCGAGTTTGAAAGTGCACAAAATGGACTGACGATTGCGCAAAAGGATTTGCAAAATGCACAGCAGTCCTATTCGCTGGTTACTCAAGGGGCTCGTGTAGAAGACAAACAGCTGAGTCAGGCTGTTTTCAACCAGGCGGTCATCGCCAAAGAAGTGGCAGCCAATACGCTTGCCAAAACGCAGCTTCGCTCGCCGATTAACGGGACGATCATCGCGAAGCTCTCGTCTGCAGGTAATTTGGTCGGTTCAGGTAGCCCCGTCTATCAAGTTGGCAACATCGACACATTAAAAGTCGTATTGCCTGTTCCTGACCGTGAGATTTCTGCCTGGAAAGTAGGCGAGGCGATCTCCTTAGACCTGTATGGACAAAAACGGGATGGCAAAGTGACAAAAATATTTCCTGCCACGAACCAAAATACCGGAACGATTGGCGTAGAGGTCCAAATCGCCAACCAAGCTCGTGACTGGTTTGCTGGTCAGGTGGTGAAAGCGACCAAAACGGTAACGGGGCAGGAAGGTGTCTACGTACCAGTAGAAGCAGTCATCAGTAGAGGAAAAGATGACGCGCATGTCTTCGTCAATGCCGGCGGCAAGGCTGTCAAAACAAGCGTAGTCATCGGGCAGATTGTAAGTGACAAGCTCGAGATCAAGAACGGATTAAAAGAAGGAGACCAACTGATCGTCAAAGGGGTGGACCGTTTGTTTGACGGTGACCCAATCGAGGCGGCAGGAGGTACACAACCGTGATCAAGTACATCGTACAAAAGCGCAAAATCACGCTCCTATTTTTCAGCATGATTGTACTTGTAGGCTCCCTCAGCTTTTTTCAACTGCCTAAGCAAGAAATGCCGGATATTATCGTGAACATGGCGACGATCACGACCGTTTACCCGGGAGCTTCGCCGGAAAAGGTCGAGCAGGCTGTTACGAAAAAGCTGGAAGAGAAAATCAATGAATTACAGGGACTTAACTATATATCTTCCTCATCTTCCCTCGGAGTTTCTTTTATCATGGTGGAAGCAAAGAGTGACGTAGACCCGAAGCAAAAATGGGATGAATTGCGGAAGAAGGTAAAGGACGCAGAGGCTGATCTGCCAGCCGATGCGAAACAACCGATCATCAATGATGATTTGAACCGTACGTTTGTCCAATCGTTTGCGGTCACTGCTGACACGCGTGAGGAATTGTACAGCATGCGTACCATGCTAAAATCGTGGAAAGAACAGCTTCGTACCATTCCAAACGTAGCGGATGTACTGGTGGAAGGTCTACCGGAGCAGGAAGTCCACATCGAGGTTGATACGCAAAAGCTGAGCCAGTACGGGCTCACGTGGAGTCAGGTGATGATGGCTGTCAAAAAGGAAAATGAAAAAATCCCGCTTGGCGACCTGACCACAGAAAAACGGACCTACCAGCTCAAGCTGGCGGAAAATACAGATGTCGAAGAACTGAACAAAGTCATTATCTCCCGTTCAAAAGAGGGCTTCCCGATCTATCTGAAGGACATTGGATCGGTCAAAATGACGACGGAGACGGTGAAAACGACTTCGTATTTCAATGGGAAGCCTTCGATCACGATCAGCGTCAATGCAGAGACGGGAAGTGATGTGCCGTCCTTGCAGAAGCGCGTAGACGAGATGATGGTGACTCTGGATAAAACACTTCCAGCTGGGGCCGAGAGACACTCGATTTATAGTCAAAATGAACGCGTCGATGAGCTTTTTAGCGACTTGACCCGGGAAATGATGATTGCCATCGTTGCTGTTTTGGTGGTGTGTGCACTCGGATTGAACCTGATCACATCGTTGGTAGTAGCGATGGCGATTCCAATTTCCTTGGCTGTGGGACTTATGTTCCTGCCATCTCTGGGTATTTCACTCAACATGATCTCGATCGTTTCCTTGATTATTGTGCTGGGGATCTTGGTCGATGACGCCGTGGTGGTCAATGACAATATCGAGCGGAGACTGTCTGTCCTGGGTGAAAAACCAATGGCTGCGGCGGTTAATGGTGCCAAGGAAGTATCGATTTCGATCACGACCGCTACGCTGGCTACGATTGCGTCGTTTGCGCCCTTGATGTTTTTGAGTGGCAACGTCGGGCAGTTCATTCGACCGGTTCCCGTAATTATTTCGATGACGATGCTGGCGTCGATGGTCATGTCGCTGACGATCATCCCGATCTTTCGCCAATGGTATGAGCAACGTAGAAAGGCTGGCGTAGAAGGGTATCGTAAGCCCGCTGGACTGTTGGGGAAACAACTGTTGCAGTTGACCAAGTGGTATGCGAGCAAGTTCATGCCGAAAATTTTGAAGCGACCGCTTTTGGCAGGAATGATTGGCGTATTGATTGGAACGGCAGCATATGGATTGATACCGCTCACTCCGGTTGAATTGTTCCCGAACGATGATCGCCCGCAGTTTCTCATCGATATCCGTCTCCCCGTAGGCAACAGTCTGGAAGAAACAGACCGAGTGGTGCGTGGGACGGCAGACTGGGTGTTGAAGCAGCCTGGTATCGAGACAGTATCTGCGTACGCGGGAGGTAGTGCACCGAAAATGTTCGGTGGAGATACAGCTGCCGGAAGCGGTATTACCGTCGGACAGCTAGTGGTTCGTTATAATGAAAAAGAGACCCATCTCGAGAACATGCTGGAGCCGTGGACGGAGGAATTCAAAAAGCTGTATCCGGAAGCGAGTATCTTAACGAAGCAGCTGGAGGCAGGTCCTCCGGTTGGAAAACCAGTCGTGATTCGTTTTTATGGAGAGGATATTGAGACGCTGCGCTCTCTTTCTGCACAAGCAAAAGAAAAGGTTGCTGGATTAGAGGGAACGTACAATGTGCAAGACGATTTTGGGGTAGAACGCTACACCTTGGAATTTGTCGTCAATAAAGAGCTGATGGAGCAAAAGCTCGTCAACTACACGGACTTGTCCACGACATTGCGTCTGGTGAGCGAAGGCATTACCGTCAGCGAGTTTGATACGGGCTCAGACCTGATAGATATGAAGCTGTTCTTGCAAAAAGGCGAGGAAGACCCTGCATTGCTGTTCCAACGACTCAGCATTGCCAATGCGCGTGGAGAACTGATTCCGTTGTCACAGCTCGCGGAAGTAAAACCGACTTTTAGTACACAGACGATCCCGCATCGCGATTTGTCACGGAGCGTGACAGTTACGAGTGATCTGAAAGGTAGAACAGCGACAGAAGTAATGGCAGAGATCAAACCGATGCTCGATAGTTTGTCCTTGCCTGAAGGATACCGCTATGAGATTGGCGGCGAGACCTCTGAGCAGACTGATATTTTTATCGACATGGGCAAACTCTCGATTCTTGTCGTTTTCCTGATCCTGATTTTGATCGCGATGCAATTCTATTCCTTGACCATTCCTGTACTGGTTACCAGTACGATTTACCTCGCTGTATCGGGGAGCTTGATCGGCTTGTTCGTGACCCAGACGCCACTAGGCTTTATGACGATGATGGGAATTATTGCTTTGGCGGGTATCGTGGTGCGTAACGGGATCGTTTTGATCGAGTTCATCGAGGAGGCACGTCATACAGGCATGGAGCTGAAGCAGGCGGTTATTTCTGCGTGTGAGGCACGACTACGGCCTATTCTTATAACCTCGCTTACAGCGATTGCAGGTATGATGCCGTTAGCTATTTCAGGTGACGTTTTATTCAAACCGCTTGCGGTCACTATTATTTCCGGCTTGGCGTTCTCGACACTTTTGACCTTGATCGTCGTACCGTCCTTCTATACGGTTTTGACGCAGCACAAGATCAAACAGCTGGCGAAAAAGGCCGCGAAGCGCCCGGATTTGTATGGGCCTGAGGCAGAGACTCATGATGGGTAATTGAACATTTAAAAGGAAAATAAACAGACATGAAAAATGTAGCCAACAAGATTGCTTTGGCTACATTTTTTTATAATGTATAAAAATGTGAATATAACTTAATGGACTCTGTTAGTTAAGAACTAGTGGTTAGGTTGTTTAGCCTAGTTCTGATTGTAGGATTTCCAGTAGGTCATTATGTCTTGAATCAACAAATGCCTTAAATTCGTATGGCGAATTTTTTCTAGCTATAATCATGTGTGGATGCCAGAGTGTATTACGAATAGACCAATCAATAAGTCCTAGCAATTCAATTTCTTCTTCCCAATTATCAATCCATGTGATTTCTGACTCACAATCTATAATTATTTTGTTGTGTAGGTGTAGAGCTAATGCGTTTTGTAAAGATTCATGTCCTAAGACATACTGTAAAACGTCTCCTGGGGTATTAGGGAGAACGCCAAATAGTAAAGAAAAAAACTTGTCTAAAAAACTAAAAAGATCATCATACTGTTTTTTTACTTGTGCTTCATTTTTATTACTAAGTGACCTTTTACCGAAAAGAAGAATGCTGATAAATTTCTTAATTCTTACACTCGTAGAAAAGTGTGTGTTTCTTGGACGTAAAATTTTACTTTTGTTGAATTCAATTTGAACTGCCTGTAAAGAACTTGATGAGTTGAATATTTCATTGACAAGAATATTCATGATATCTCTTGTGTCGTAACTTGTGACAAGTGACATAGAGACTCTTCTTGCATTCGAGTTGATATCTGAGAATAGTCTTCTTTCATCATCACGGTTTAATCCAAAATAAATTTGAACAGTCATATAGCTTTCTAAAACTTTTTGTTTTTTTTCATTATCAGTAATAGTAGAAACCATTTTTTCAAAGGATTTAATTCTATGTTGACCATCAATTACAGTTAATTTTATGTCAGGTGGTATAGTAAGCTCCTGAACCTGTGGACTATAGTAATTATGGGGATTTTCTGGAAATGAGAAAACTAGAGATGGTAAGAATACCCCGATATTGCCATCAAGGCTTTCAATATACTTAATTATCTGAGGGAGTCTATTGTAAGATAGATCTCTATTAATTGTTGAGTCGATTCTATAAATGTTTAATATATCTTTGACTTTAAGCTGAGATGTCATAATTCCTTTGTCATTTGAGAAATTTATTAAACCTATGGTTCCAAAGGCTTTAATATTGAACATTATTTTTTGCCCCCCTCAAAAATTTTTTCTAAGTATTGTGATATTGATTTTATTGTTCTTACCCCTGTTGTAAAATTGTACTTCTTAGTATTTGGATTATAACTTACAGCTAAATTTCTTAGTTCTTTATTTTTGTGAGTCCAATCAAATGATTTAATAACTTTTTCAAATAATAATTCCATACTTATAGCTGGATTTTTTTTCTGTGTAGTATAAATGAAGAGGGCAATTGAAGAGATGATATTTGGAATGAAAATTATGTGTTTGTTTCTATCGTAGGCATATTCTGGGGCGTATTTGATTAATAGAGTGAGAAATTCTTCAGTTCTTTTTTTGTATAATTTATAGTTATCTGGATTTATCTTGCTTTTTATGACCATCGGCCCGCCTAATAACCCTTCATTTAATACGTTAATTAGTGAGTATAGAGTAGCGGATGTCATTAATTTAGTTCTTGTTGTTTTACTTCTAATTTCAAATCGATCTTCTGAGATCGATGGATGATTTTGAATAATTTCTTTTACTAACTCACCACATAGATCATTATTTTTATACATAATGAGAAGAGTATTATTTACTCTTGAAGACTTGGTATTTATGTCAGTGAAGAGTTGTCTTTCTTGATCAGTTGTTAGATTGGTGAAAATTTGAATGCTGAGAGGGAAATTTAGAATTTTTTTTAACTTATCTTTATTTATAGGGTCATTTTTTAATTCTAAGCGTTTTGTTAATAATTCAAATGCTTTAATGCGATGTTGTCCGTCTAAAATGTACATCTTATCGTCTAAATCTAAATGGAAATCGTTAGTTTCATTATGAAAGGTTCCTTTACCTCGTGCTGAAAATATCATGGGTGGGAAATATATGTCGTTTCCATCTAAGCCATATTGAATATATTTAGATATGTTTGAAATTTGTTGTTCAATCGTATCTCTTTGAACGCTTTTATCTACGTCCATAAACTTTAGTATATTATTCACTGTGCATTGTGTTGATATCACACTATGGTTGAATTGGATTCCTTGAACTCCTTTTAACGTTATGTAGTGGGATGTAGTGCTCAAGGTGGATAAATCTTTTATCATAGAGTCTCATCTCCTGTATTTTCTGTTCGTGTATTATTTATAGTATAGATCAGTTTGTAGATTTATCAATATTCTAATTATTTTGTTTAGTATTTGAATATGTGTTTTCATTCGATGTAAAACTTATTTATATTATGACTTCTATTTATATCAAAATTAAATGACTTTTTATATTTTTTGAAAGGAACGTACGTTTCTATTTGTGGTTGTTTTTTAATCAATTATAGAGTTATTATCTTATGAGAAACTGATATGATAAAGGCAACTACTCATTAATCATAAAAAAGAGAAGTTACAGGAAGGGAGTGTCCAGGATGCAACAGCCACAGCTTCTTCATGAAGAAAAGGTATTCAAAGACCCTGTCCACCGCTACGTCCACGTGCGTGACAAATTCATTTGGGATTTGATCAACTCGGCAGAATTCCAGCGTTTGCGCCGAGTCAGGCAACTGGGCACCAGTTTTTTTACCTTTCATGGTGGAGAGCATAGTCGTTTTAACCACTCGCTTGGCGTGTATGAACTGATGCGCAGAATTTTGGAGACATTCGAAGGCCGTATTCAGTTGACTTATGAGGAAAAGCTGCTGTGTCTATGTGCGGCTTTGCTCCACGATGTGGGCCACGGTCCGTTTTCCCATTCGTTTGAAAAGGTGTTCAAGTATCACCACGAGGATTGGACGCGTGCCATTTTGCTTGGAGATACGCAAATCAACCGAATTCTTCGTCGGTTTGATGATAGCTTCCCGAAGAAATTGGCAGAAGTGATTAATAAGACATATGACAATAAACTGATCGTAAGCCTCATCTCCAGCCAGCTCGATGCCGATCGGATGGATTACTTGCTGCGTGATGCCTACTATACGGGCGTCAATTACGGCAATTTCGAGATTGAGCGAATCTTGCGTGTCATGCGGCCGCAGGAGGATGGCATTGTCTTTAAATTCAGCGGGATGCATGCTGTCGAAGACTACATCATGTCTCGCTATCAAATGTACTGGCAGGTTTATTTCCATCCCGTGACACGGAGTGCCGAAGTAATCTTGTGCAAAATTTTTCAAAGGGCGAAGCTCTTATTCTCCCAAGGCTATCCGTTCATGCAGGAGCCTGTCATGTTGCTGCCTTTCTTGCAGGAGAAGGTAGAGCTCGCTGACTATTTGGCGCTGGATGAGTCCATTATTCTTTTCTATATGCAGCTCTGGCGCAGAGAGCAAGACCCTGTGTTGAAAGATTTGTGCGCCCGTTTTTTGGACAGGAATCTCTTTAAATACGTCGAATATAATCCGAGGGATTTCCGCTTGCTGTCTGAGTTGAAAGAACTATTTCAATCTGCCGGAATTGATCCGATGTATTATTTGGAGGTAGACACAACCTCCGATCTTCCGTATGATTTTTACCGTGCCGGAGAAGAAGAGGAGCGCATTCCGATTATGCTCCAAATGCCTTCAGGCGAACTGGTCGAGCTGTCACAGAAGTCAGAAATTGTACAGGCCATTAGCGGAAAGCGGCGCTTTGATTACAAGCTGTACTTTCCATTGGATAAAGTCATGGCTTTGCCGGGGGATCTCTCCCGTAAGATTCGAGAACGTCTGGGAGTGATGGAGGATGCTTAATCGTCACGCCAAGATCATACGCCTGATTGAGATAGTCGGCGAAGTGAGCGGGCGAAAAAAATTGCAAAAGATGGTGTACATAGGAAAACATCTGGAGATGGATTTCGATGAGCGCTACGAGTTTCACATGTACGGTCCATATTCGGAAGAGCTGACGCTCAGAGTAGATGAGCTGTGCAACATGGGGCTTCTGGATGAGCAAATGGAGAGTAAAGGTGCTATTCATATGTATCGTTACTCTTTGAACGAAACCGGTCATGATTTTCTCAAGTTTCATGAGGTTGACTTCGGTAGTGGAGAACGTGCGATTTTGCGTATGAACGAGGAGAATTCCCGTTTTCTCGAGCTGGTTTCTACGATTCTGTATTTCAACCATCTGCCCTATGAGGAAATGAAGGGCAAAATCTTTACGTTTAAGAGCAAGCAGCGCTACACCGAAGAAGAGATTCAAAAAGGGCAGGCGTTTATTGAAGAACTGCGTGCGCTGATGAAGGAAGACGGCGGCAGTTCACTTATGCAATAGGGAACATCATACGAGGAAAAGCACGGCGTACGAACTTGCAAGAGTTGTGGTACGTCTTTTTTTTATACATGTCAGCCAGTCCAATGGGGCTGGCTTTTTTTGTCTCAGTTCGGAGCTGCATAATACGGGCATCGTTCTTTGACAAGTGCATACGTATGAAACATTTTGATTCGCGAAAGGGAGATGGACGTGAGTAGAAGCAAGCAATGGTGGCTGTGGATCGTGCTCGGTGTTGTTATGCTTGCCGTCGGTATAAGTACGTGGAGTACAGCCAGTGCACAAGAAGTAAGAGTGGTGTACGTCTATAGTGATAGCTGCGGATATTGTACAGAGTTCGGCCCGACATTCGAGAGAGTTGTGAAGGCATATCCACCCGAAATGATCCAACGACTGGATATCCATAAGCAGAAAGAGCTGGATGAAGCGTCGCGACTAGGTGCAGAGGCAACCCCCACTGTTTTTGTCGTCAAACAAGGTAAGGTGGTTGATAAGCTGGAAGGGGCGGTGCCCGAGAATACGTTGCGAAGCTTTTTGCAAAGGAACCTAAATCAGACTCTTTCTAAAAATGGATAATATAGGTAAAATATCCGATAAAGAGGGGGTCATTCCATGAACAAACGTGCAATGATGTCATACCTACTAGCATCTGTCCTTGCAATGGCAGGGTTTACTGGAGTTGCTGACAGTCTTACCGTACAAGCTGCTGCGCCAGCGAAGGATTACGCTTCACATACAGCAAAGGCAGCTATTGATTTCGGTGTACAGAAGAAATACTTATGGCTGGATAGCAAGGGGAACTTTTATCCGAATAGTCAAATCACGCAGGGGCAGTTTATCGCGAGTTTAGTAGCCATTCGCGAATTGAAGGAGGTAGCACCCGTGCCACAGCTCCCAGCAGGGCACTGGGCGAAGATGAGCTATGAGAAGGCGCAGAAAGCGGGGATTTTGGCGGGGGTGAAGGTTGAGCCGAACAGACTGTTAACGAAGGAAGAAACGGCAGCGCTGGTGTATGCTGCATGGAAGCCGATTCGCGGTGAAAAGAATCCGAATTTAACTAATACCGGGGCGCTTATCACGTGGGGATGGATGAAGCCAGCTCCTAGTGGTCAGCCTAAATTTCGTGAGGATTTACCTGTGACGCGAGGGGAAGCGGCGGAGATTTTGCGTTATTTGTGGAAGGATAAGTGGCAGCTTGAGCAAGGGGCGAAATTTGCTGATGAGTTTCATAAGAGCTTAAAGGTTGTGAATGGGAAGATTAGTGGGAAGGTGCCTAAGGGTGATAGTGATTTTAAGATCATAGCTCAAGTCAATAAAAAGCCAGACGGAAGAGAAGGTTTTTTAAACAATCAATCTTTTAACATTCCTGTAAATAACGTAAGTTTTATAACCTTTTTGATAATAAACTACAATGACTCAACCGATGCAGGAGTCTACAAATATACAAAGTTGCCTGTTCTAGAACAAACTAATTACACCCGAAAATTTTATACAGAGAAGGGTACGAAATAAATGCATATGTTATTAATTAAGCGCAGAAAATTTACTTTATCTGTGCTTGTGTTTTTTCTATTAGTTGGTTTGGTTACTACGTATCCAAATTTTGCGGGTGCCTCACCAAACTATCATAATATTAAAGTCGCAACGGTTAATTCAAATAAGGTGCTTGTACCAGAAGGTGTGTACGATGTACTTCAAATCGAAGAGATAGATGGACTTCTTGGTGCAACAGTTTCTCAGATTGAAGTAGATCGGGCCATTGATAGTAATAAAGTATTAGGGTTTGCAGATATATACAAAAAGGCCGACAGAGGATGGTACTTCGTTGACGAATACGAAGCTGCTTACTGGATCAATCGATTTGGTGGAAACCCTAACTATATTCTCGGAGGGGCTGCTAATGTTTATAGTAAGAAAATTACCAGCGATACTGCAATTGATTTCGATGCCTACCAAGCCTACAACCTCGCAGAACTAGCCTCCGCATCAGGCGGCGCAGGCTACACCAAAGGAGACAACCTCGTCCCAGACGGCAAAGGCGGATACATCTCAGTAGGCCACTTTCGAACAACCCCACAACCCAGCGGCAGCATAACCACTGACAAAACCAAATACAACCTCAACGAAACAGTTGAGATCCATGCAAATGCCACGGACTTTTCTTACTATGACCGCGGCATTTTTGTATGGTCTTTAAATGTGATCAACAAGTCAACAGGACGTGGATACAAGAGCATCTTATCTAATCAAAAATTCAACGATCCAAGCACGGCTATCCCCTCAGTAAACGAGACAAGCAGTCCCCCAGGCTACAAGTGGACCTATAAAAATACCGAATATAAGCCTACCGAGCCAGGCGTGTATGAAGTATCGCTAACAATTACCGACCTGCATCAAAGAAGCCGCCAAGGATCAAGCAGCATAAGCGTTTCGACACCTTATACTGCACAATTCACAGTAGGTGATGTAACTCCACCGGAAAAACCCGATCCCGAAAAGCCTGACCCAGGTCCAGCCTGCTCGATCGGATCAACAAAAACCAAACTGAACATTCAAGTCGTTGGCGACAAGGATATAAAAGACCACAATGCTGTTGCAAGCGGCGGCTCAGATATTGCTGTCGAAAAAAATGCCGATATCACCCTATCTGCCAATAAACCAGGAAAATACACAATGAATGGTTATGACATGAAGCCTGGAGCGAATGGGAATCGGAAGGTCGCAACAGGTAGAGTGGGTAGCTCTGGACGGGTAAAAGTCGTCTACATCAGTGATGATGGAACAGAGTGCTGGGAGAAATATTTGAGAGTAGAGTCGCTAGACGGGGAGGACTCATGCCCCATTGTAACGCTGTCGGCATCTGCAGTAAGAAACGGTGAAACGATTGAGATTATGCCGTTCGATACGCTTACGTTCCGAGCCAAATACACGACCAAACACGGAGATAGCTCGGAGGCATCGCTCAAGTGGGATGTATCACTTCCAAACGGAAAAAGCTATACCTTGCCAGTCAAGGAAAATGACAATGGCAGATGGGGACCCTATGATTCCTCCAGTTTAAAGCTTCCGTACGGGGATGTTCATGACCCGTACTATTTTCCATTCGAGCGAGGGAAAACGTACAAACTGAAGCTAAACTTCGATGGGACAAAGTGGGGGGAGCGACCTGAATGCAATTGGGAAATAACGATCGTCGTAAAAGATGCTTCTTGCACAATCGCTGATCAAAAAAAGGTTGCGTTTTTAGTACATAGCGAACCACCTCTGCCATTTTCTCCTGAAGGGGAAAGCATGAATGGATCAGTCAGCTCAGGCTTTACATTGAAAGACCCCGTATACATCAAGTACTTTACGGAGGCTGGTGATCAATACGATACCAATCTATCGTTTTCCTCGAAGGTATCTGGTACCTGGTATTGGAAGAGTCCCGGAGGAAAAACAGCGTTAACAGACAAGCTTGCAGCGGACGAGCCATTCAGGCTCATGTTGCCGGCAAGCGTAGATGTTGGCGATGAAATCGTACTGCTGTTCGAGTCCGAGACGGGCTGTACGGGGGAGGTGCGATTCACCATTGAATCCGACCAAAAATGCTGGGATATTCTAGCGTCAGTAGAAATCAATCGAAACAACCAAAAGTGGAGCAAGGATGTTCAACATGGTGAAACCATTGAAATAGCAGCAGATGAGATTCCAGACAAGTATCGGTTTCGTATGTTTTTGTCAGATGATAGTCACTTTTCTATGAGATGGTTCGATCCTGCGTCAAACTCCTGGGAAAGAAAGCGAAACGGAAAATCACTCGATAGCTCAAACACCTCCACAAATAGCCACTGGGTGTATTTCCCGAGGGACGAAAATGGTCTACTTTTAGAAGGGCTGTACAAGGTGCAATTTTATTCAACCCAGAGTGATGGCTGCGACGGTCATTTTTTTGTGCAAATCGGCAAAGGCGCTCCAAAACCGGATGGAGAGAATTTGCTTATTGTGAAATCGAGCTTTCAAATTGATCCGAAGAGCCCTCAAGCCGCAGGAACCGATGGGACGATTACATTCAACGTGAAGAATGCCGGGAAATTAACGCATGATACGAAATTGGCTGTACGGTGGGCTAGTTCAGAAAAGGAAACCAGCTTGGACGTGAAGGAATTCAAGCCGGGTGAGGTGCGTAAGATCACGGTTCCGACGAAGTATCCACAAAAATCCGAGGATTTTATTGCCCATATCAACCCTGCGAAATCCATGCCGGAAAACGAGACGATCTGGACGGACAATCGTGCGACTTGGCCAGTGAAAATAATTGGTGGGGAAGTTCCCGAGCCGCCTGATGGTGGAGACGATTTTGATGGCGGTGAAATTGGCTTAGAGATTTATGACAGTGATGGTCGACAGCTACAAAAACTGCCGCTACATACAGACGGCGTGTGGGAACGTGAGCCTGCTACGATTCGCGTGATCATTGATCAGTCGAAAATAAACGAAGGCTTCCAAAAAACAGAGCAGGAGATCAATCAGAAAATCACGCAATTTAAAGCACAATTGGAGAGTTCAGTCAGTGGGGACGATATCAAAAACGTAACCGTCACTGCGAATCCCGGGTGGATTTCAGATGCCAAGAGCATGGCAGTTTATACACCATCGCAGCTTGATCTGAAGCTGACAGGCCCCGGAGCGCCGATGCAATGGCAGGTAAGCAGTGCATCTACAGGCACTGAGGTTGTGTACACAGGAACCACGGTCCCAACGCAGACGACTTGGCGCCAAGTACTCCAATCGCAAAAGTACAAAGCAGAAATCAACGGCTTTGTCATCGTGATGGATTATCAGGTCGATTTTGAACTGTCCTACGAGAGCTGCGCGACGAACGACGAAGATGAAGAGATGTGTGAACCACAGAACGTATCCAAAACAATGACAGGACGCTATACCATTACGGTAAAAGGGGCAGAGCGCTCCTTTGAAGTATTTGAGCCGAATGCAACAGGCTCGACTCGCCATACAGCCGAATGGGCAGCGTATCATGCCAGAGACCGGTATCCAAATAGCCAGCCACATGATTACTACGCGGGGGAGCGCATTTTGACACAAGTGGAGCTGCAGGATCGACACCGCCATCCTGTGAGCAACCAGTTTCCTGTCGTGACATCTGCGCGGGCGTGGATTTCAGAAACTGGCTTACGCCAAACGTCGTTACAGTCGTTGTTAGCCTTGCAACAAGCGACTCCCCAGCTCTGGAGAGGACCTTCTTATTCCGCTTCCAAGCTAGGAGCTCGTGAAGTGGGCGTAGATACGCCTTTGATGGGGGATAAACAGCATGGCTTCCAAAAGGATGCGAGCTATGCTGTTTATTACACCGTTTCCTTTCGTTTTGATGTAAACAAGGGCTTCCCCTATCAAAATAAAGCCTCCGGGCAAGGACACGAACTAAAAGATTATCAACTACCCTTCCGTATCATTGCAAATGCATGGGAACGACAAGGAATCCGAAACCATACGACTCAGTAAAAATATTTGCACCCCCTCTCTGTCTTTTTCTACTGTAAAGCTAGAAAAAGGATGAGGGGGATTTTTGTGGGAATAATCACGCGGCGCTTGCTATGTGTACTTCTCCTATTCGCTTTATGCTTGGGAAATACAGTGGAACAGGGCTGGGCAAAAGAACGGGAGATATTCGTAGAGGAAGCGTGGGCATGGATCGACGAAGGAGAGGTGCGTTTTCAGGCACTATTATCGGGTACTCCGGATAAAGTCGAGCTGTCTGTTAATCAGGACAGCGACAGCAAAACCCGTTCTTTTCACGGGGAGTCTCAGATTTCCCTCGCCGTAATGCCTATGGATGATCGTCCTATCCAGGTAACGATGTTCATCGATGATTCAGAAGAGCCGTTACGTATCTGGGAGCTATCGTTACCTGAACACATAGAGCCGACCGTAGAAAAAATAAAAATCAAAAAGGCGCCTTGGGATGAAATGGCTGCCAATCAGGAAGAACCGTTAGAATTGATCGAAATAGAGCTCGAAGACCAAAACGAAGCTCCGCCAGAAGAGGAAGAACAAGAACAGGAGAAGGATGCCACCGATGAAGAGCTTTCGCGGCTGGCAGAGGAATTTTATGCGCATTTTTCAGGCGAGAATAAGCCAGGAGAGGCGGAACTACGCAATAGAGAAGCTCGCTTTGAGGTAGAGCCGAATGATAGCTTAGGCAGCAAATCGGATTGGCTATTTGATGGAAAGGACAGCCATGGAAAGATTAGCAGCAAAGATGATGTGGATTTTTGGAAAATCAGAGGAACAACAAATGGAAAGATGAATATTTCCCTCACAGATATTCAGGCAAACGAAGACTACGATTTGTATGTGTATGATGAGGAGGAGCGGGAGCTTGCCCGTTCAGAGCAGCATGGAAATGAGCCTGAGCTAATCGAGGGACTGGCACTGGAAAAAGACAAATGGTACTACATCAAGGTCGTTGGAAAGCAGGGCTCGTTTTCGAAAGATTACTACTACCGCTTGCGAGCTGATTTTTTCGCGGATCAAGGAGGGGACAAGGTAGATGGATACGAGCCGAATGACACAATGGAGGCGGCCTACGAGCTAGATGCGTATAAACGAAATATCGTAGGAAATCTTCATTCAAAGACGGATGTGGATTTTTACAGCGTATCTTTTAAGCTCTCCTCTACTGTGGGGGTCTCCCTCAAGGATATCCCTACTGGAATGGATATGGACGTATTTCTGCTCGACGAGGCTGGAAAAGTAGTCGCTAGATCCGAGAAAGCGAAGAATTCGGATGAACATATGATTTTCAATGCCTATCCTGGAACCTACAAAGTCAAGGTCATGGCCAGCAAACGCTCAGGATTTACCGCAAACTCGTACAGTCTTTATATTGGAGACAGAACGATTCCGGTTATCTTAATCCCGGGAGTGGGTGGATCGCGACTCGAAGTGGAACAGAATGGAAAGAGATCGGAAATATGGTTGGCACTTGGCGATAGTCTCATTGGTATTAATGATCCCAAACACCGCAGGCTACTCTCTCTGGAGCCGATCAAGCCAAATAGTGTAGATGTACAGCCAGTCGTCCGTGACGCGACGATCCATCCGGAAAAAGACGATTTTTACGCCATCGAATATCTTTCCTATGCGCCGTTTTTAAAAGAGCTTACCGAACAGTATTACAGCATGGTAAAGGAACTGGAGAAGCAGGGATACAAGAAGCACCGAACCTTATTTGCACTTCCTTACGATTGGCGATACAGCAGCACCAAAAATGCCAAACTTCTAAAAGAAGAAATCGATGCTGCACTAAAGGCAAGTGGGGCAAATCAGGTGCATTTGGTGGCACATAGCATGGGTGGGCTCTTGGTAAAAGAAACACTTCTATCCAATGTGTCCTACCAGCGCAAAGTGAATCGTGTCGTGTATATGGGCACACCCTTCCTTGGCTCTCCACGGGCATATCAGGCCCTTAAGCACGGATACAATTTTTCGATCCCTTGGCTGGATGAGGAAACAGGGAAAGTGATTTCCTCTTATGCGCCTGCCGTTTACGAGCTGTTACCCTCCAAAAAATACTTTGAAACAGTTGGCTTCCTGAAAAAGAGTAACATTCAGTACTACACCTACGACGAATTTTTAAAGGACAAAAATATTCGCCTCGACTATGCGCCACTCGTCAGGCATGGCGGCAAGATGCATGAAAAGTGGGATAACAAAACGATCAATGTTCCACAGTATTCCATCGTAGGTACAGGCCAAGTAACATTGCTCGGTTACTTTTATGATTCTTTTTACAACGAATGGTCCCCTATTCTCGATCCTGGCGTTGGGGACGGTACCGTGCCGTATATGAGTGCCAATTACGCCCAGAAGGATATGAAAAAACGTTACTACGTGAAAGGCGAACACGCCAAGTTGCCAACCATACCAGAAGTCATCGACCAAGTAACACGATTGCTACAGGGAGATGAGGAATTACAATCAGGATTGCGCAATGTTCCGGATCAAAATGCTGACTACCTGTATTACATCATTGCACAAGATGACAAAAGCTTTCCTGAAGTGACGGTACACAAATCCGGCCAGACCTTTACGCTCGACGCCAATAAAAAAGAAGTACGGGAAGACTTGTCTATTGAATATCACGATCGCATCGTTGTCATCCATGTTCGAGATGGTGAAGACCTGAAATTCCAGCCGCCTGTAGCTGTAGAGGGAGAAGAGTCAGCGCGCTTTCTGATCAAACGCTTCTCGTCAGATGATTCGGATCGTTACAAAGAAACAGGCAGACATTACGTGCTCGATGAGCGTGGACTGGCAGAGGTAGAAGAATCTACGGATTCCAATGATGTGTAGCCATCAAAAGCAAAGGGTGTAAGACAATGGATGATAATTGGTTTGTCTGGTTCATACTCGGCCCTTTCGTATTTTCATTGATGTTTGCAGGGTCTTTGCTCGGTTTGCTCATCGCCGCTTTCATTCGCTTCACGCTAGGCTTTCGCGGCTGGTTGATCTTTCTAAGTGTTCTTTTTATCAGCTTTGTGTACTACTTGTTTATTGTTCCCTCTGACACGATGCTAGGTGAACTGTTTGTCATGAAGGTTGCCATGGCGGTCCATACAGCTATCGTAACGATCCTGATCATATGGGGCATCGAAAAAATCATCCAGCTCGTAAACAAAAAACGAAACACGAAACACCCAAAAGCCCATGGATAAATAACTGGGCACATACGCAAATTGCGTCACAGCACGTATTTCGAGTAGAATAAAAGGAAGGAGAATGATTGTCTGGAGGGTATTCAAATGGATATTTTTGATAATAAAAAAGGCGGCTTTACCATTATGAGTGGAAAAACTGATGTACACGGAGGTTTTGGTCAAGGTGTACTCGACCTGAATGCTGTGTCCTCGGTCATTATCGATGGGGACGAAGCGTACATTGACATGGGTGCCTTGCATGCCAAAAGTTCTGTAGAAAAGGGCATCAAATGGACGATGAATAAAGAAGAAGTACCAAATGGAAAGCCTTATTGGCTCGTTTGGGTAACAGTCGATCGCAATGAAGCTGGTCCTTATTATGCAGGGGCAACCGCGTGCTATATGGAAATCGATAGGGAAGCGCGTCGGGGCTACAAAATTTTGGCAGATCACGTGAATCGCATGGATTACTCCATGAAGAGACGCATTATGCTGTCCGATCTATCCGAGAAGGAAAAAGCCGCTCTGAAAAAGCTTTTGATTGATAATAACGCGGATATGTTTGAGAATTCCACTGAGGAATTAAAGCAAAATTTGTCCTAAAGTTGGAAATCGTGAACGGTCTGTGAACAAATCGTGAAATCAATTGTTCACACAATTGAAGTCAGGTAAACTTATTTCCATATCTGTGTACATGTACACTAGGTCAACAAACAGGGAGAGAGCCGTCACTCTTTCCCTGTTTGTGTATATAATTTCTTTGATTGATCATAGTTTTTGGGATATCGCGGAACACTAATGAGGATTGAACCAAACTGTTTTGACGGAAGGGGCGGTACCCATTGGGAGAAGATCTCCGTGGTAATGAACAATCGCATGATCATTTTGTGAAGCACGGTGGCGTCCATTTCCGCACACACGTGACTCCGACCGAGATAAACAACTTTGTGCGCAAGCTCCCTGCTGGAAAAAGGGACAGCTTGTTTGAAGTATTGGAACAGCTTGATCATGCCGGTCTGATTACGATCGTCAACGACCATGTTTTTGCCGATGGAGATGGAGTTGTGGGCGGCGGGGACAATCAGAGCACGCAAGGTTAATAGGCATACCAAAAAGGACGTACTCGATGAAGAGGAACGTCCTTTTTTTCTTTATTGATTCGGTTTCCACCAACTGCCCATGCGCTGCCAGAAGGTCGAAGAATCTGGCGGCTTTAAAGGTGTCGGTGTCTCATTCTTCGGGATGTGATCCGTGCAGTAATCTTGAGGCTCTGTTCCGCTGGCGAAATAAAAGAGCTGTGGATTCGGACAATGCTCGGTCGCCAGTTTTCCAGAAGTGGGATCGATATAGACAGAAACAACACCAGTTGGCATGTCAAAGAGTGCAGGGGGCTGACCTTTGAGCGCACTTTCCATGAACTGGGCCCAGATTTTTTTGGACAGATAGCCTTCCTTTACGTCATCGACCTTTTGGTTTTTGTCGTAACCCACCCATACGGTCGAAACCAGCTGCGGAGTGAATCCGCTCAGCCAAGCGTCATAATCCGTCGAACCTGTTTTCCCTGCAACAGGTCGGTTCATTTCACCAGCAACGCGATATCCGGTACCACCTTGTTCAAAAACACTTTGCATCATATTCACTAAGAGAGCAGATGCGACAGGATCGGCTACCTGTGTTTTCTCTGGTTTTTCTTCAACCAAAATGTTGCCCTCGCTGTCCTCGATAGAGGTAATGGCAATAGGCTTCACTGCCTGTCCCTTGTTGACGATTGCTGCATAAGCTGCGTTTAACTCTAAGGGAGAGACAGGTGAAGTTCCAAGTGCCAGAGAGGGAACTGCTTGCATCGAGCTGGAGATGCCTAATTGCTTTGCCTGATCGACCACTTTTTGCGGCCCGAGAAAATCAATGGTCTTGACGGCATAAATGTTGTCGGAGGTTTTGATTGCTTCACGCATGTTGATCAGTGCGTTTGGATATTTTCCACCAAAATTGCCGGGAATGTACTGCTTATTGTTATCGTAGGTAAAAACGGTCGGTTCGCTCTTCATCAAAGTGAGCGGTGTATAGCCGTTTTGCAAGGCTGACAAATACATGATCGGCTTGAAGGAGGAACCGGGCTGCCTCTTACCAAGCACGCGATTGAACTGACTCACCTTGTAGTCACGTCCACCTACCATTGCTTTGATATAGCCGGTAGCAGGGTCCATGGCGACGAGGGCTACCTGCAAATTCGTATTGTTCTTCGGTAAGACGGAGGCGACAATATCCTCGGCCTTTTTTTGTACGACTGGATCAAGGGTCGTATGGATTTTCAGACCGCCATGAATAAATTTTTCTTCGTCAATGCCGTATTTGTTTTTGACCAAATTGGCGATGTAATCGCGGAAATAAGGAGCTGGCTCGGTTACATTCTCGTTTGTCCGCTGTTTCAGCTTGATTGGTTCCGCGTAGGCTTTCTCTACTTCCTTCGATGTCAGTAGATTGTCGCGCTCCATGGCATTCAAAATGAGCTTTTGTCTGGCTTTGGCGCGTTCCAAATCGACAAATGGTGAATAATAAGTAGGACCCTTAGGGATGCCTGCCAGCATGGCGCTCTCTGCAACCGTCAAATCTTTAGCGTCCTTGCCGAAATAGGTTTGGGCAGCAGCTTGTACGCCATAAGCTGAATGACCATAATAAATCTGGTTCACGTACATTTCTAATATTTCATCCTTGCTGTAATTCAGTTCAAGCTGAATCGAAAGCAAGGCTTCTTTGATTTTTCGCTCCCATGTTTTGTCCAAGCTGAGGTACAGATTTCTTGCCAATTGTTGAGTGATGGTGCTGGCACCTTGACGCTTGTCCATGTTAATGACATCGACATAAGCGGCCATAGCTAATCTTTTCCAATCAAAACCGAAATGTTCGCGGAACGAACGGTCCTCGATCGCAATGGTCGCATCAAGCAATGCGGGTGAAATTTCTGCAAGTGGCACAGAAATCCGGTTCTCGCCACGGTGCATCGTATCCAAAACCTCTCCATCGGAAGCGTAAATCGTTGTGGTTTGCTTCACAAACGTTTCCGGAAGTGGTTGTGAGCGTAAGTACAAAATGAGTAGCAAGATGGCAAAAGAGAAACATAATAGGCTGAGAATGGTAAATTTTACAAATTTCTTAGCCCAACGCAAATAGCGCAGCAATGGGGCTTCGCGAATGACTTCCATGTGTGCCTCTCCTCCTTTCTGCGGTTGAATCAATAAAATAGGACATACTACGTTACTAGTAGTATGGGTTGCTTGCAAGCTGGTTAAACTTTCCTCGTCAGAAAAATATCTTGCAATTTGGAAGACAGCTACTATAATTTTCTTGTTATATTGTATTTTCATGCGGTTAATTGAAGGAGGTTACATAGCCATGAATATGGAATTGTGGTACACCGAAAAACAGACGGAAAATCACGGGATAACAACGAAAATTACAGAGACCCTATACAGCGAGAAATCCGAGTTTCAACAAATCGACGTAATTAATACGAAGCAGTTTGGTCGCATGTTAGTGCTCGACGGCATGGTTATGACTACCGATGTCGATGAGTTTGTCTACCATGAAATGATTTCTCATATCGCGTTGAATACGCATCCAAACCCGAAAAAGGTTCTGGTTGTGGGCGGCGGCGATGGCGGTGCTATTCGTGAAATCGTAAAGCACGCGTCTGTAGAAAAAGCAGTTCTGGCTGAAATCGACGGTGGCGTCATTGAGTCTTGCAAAAAATATTTCCCTGAGATTGCGAGTGCATTGACAGGCAATCCGCGTGTAGATGTACAAGTAATCGATGGTATTAAACATATTCATGACCACAAAGGTGAGTATGATGTGATCATGGTTGACTCTACAGAGCCAGTTGGCCCGGCTGTAGGTTTGTTCGAAAAAGGTTTCTACCAAGGCATTCACGATGCTTTGAAACCAGACGGTATCATGGTTGCTCAAACGGAATCTCCTTGGTTCAACCGTGAACTGATCAAGCGCGTGTTCAAAGACTTGAAATCGATCTTCCCGGTTACTCGTCTCTACACTTGCAGCATCCCTACTTATCCATCCGGACTGTGGAGCTTCACCATCGCTTCCAAGCAACACGATCCGTTGGAAGTAGATCCAGCGAAAATCAAAGATTTGGGCACTAAATACTACAATGCGGAAGTTCACCACGCTGCTTTCAAACTGCCTAACTTTGTGGCTGAGCTGACCCGCGACTAATCGGGGGAGAACTACACCTATGCGTTTTGACGAAGCATACTCTGGAAATGTCTTTATCCGTAGTCACGGGAATTACGAAGAAAGCCAAGCGGTTATTTACGGTATGCCGATGGACTGGACAGTGAGCTTCCGTCCGGGCTCTCGTTTTGGCCCTTCCCGTATTCGTGAGGTTTCCATCGGTCTGGAAGAGTACAGCCCGTACTTGGACAGGCTGTTGGAAGACATCAAATACTTTGATGCTGGCGATATTCCCCTTCCTTTCGGAAACGTGGAAGGTAGCCTGGATGCGATTCGTACATTCGTGGCAAAAGTATTGGCAGATGGCAAATTCCCATTGGGTCTTGGCGGAGAGCACTTGGTTTCCTGGCCAGTATTCCAAGCGGTTTATGAAAAGTACAAGGATATGGTCGTATTCCACTTTGACGCGCATACAGACCTGCGTGACAACTACGAGGGATACGAATACTCCCACTCCACTCCGATCAAAAAGGTATGCAACCTGATCGGCGGTAAAAATGTATATTCGTTCGGAATCCGCAGCGGGATGAAGGACGAGTTTGAGTGGGCAAAAGAAAACATGCATCTGTATAAATACGATGTACTGGAGCCAGTGAAGCAAGTGCTGCCTACCATCGGCAACCGTCCGATCTACCTGACGATTGACATCGATGTATTGGACCCTGCGCACGCTCCAGGAACAGGTACAACAGAAGCAGGTGGCATCACGTCTCGTGAGCTGCTCGATACCATCCACTTCATGGCAAACAACGGTGCGAATGTCATCGGTTGTGACTTGGTGGAGGTTGCTCCTGTGTATGACCACAGTGAAATGACGCAAATCGCGGCGTCCAAATTCGTTCGCGAGCTGCTCTTGAGCTTTGTAAAATAAGATATCCGCTAAATAAGCCCTCGGTTTTGCAAAAAGACCGGGGGCTTTTCTTATTGGTGGTAGACGTTCAGTTTGATTAATAAACATTTTTGTTTACAAAGTATAAAATTATCAGTACAATCATAATAGTGAGATGATTTAGGTCGACGGAGGTTTTCTTACAAAGGAGTTGTTTGCATGAGAGAAGTATTTGCCTACGCACCATTTCGAAAGCTGTTCTTTTCCAATCTATTCTCCGGCTTTGGGCAAGGCATGACGATGATCGGGATTGCCTGGTTCCTCGTGGAAACGACAGGCTCTGCTCAACTTTTGGGCTCCACCATGTTTACTTCTGCCGTACTAATGTTTTTCATTGGGCCGTATATCGGGACGCTCATCGATCGTTATTCCCGCAAAAAAATGCTGCTGGTAGAAAACTTGATCGGATTTAGCGTACTTGGCATGCTTGCGATCTGGGGCTTTTTCGGAGAGTACACCGAATGGATGCTGATTGTTATCTATTTGACGACGACCTTTATGTACCAAATTCATTACCCGACGCAGTCCGCACTGGTTCAGGAGACATTTGAGCCCAAGCACTACAATAGCATCAACAGTCTGCTCGAGATCGAAGGACAGACTGCATCCGTTCTTGCTGGCGCGTTTGCGGGGATCTTGCTTAGCTCCTACGGGCTGCATGTGGTGATTATTTTCAATGCGATTACCTACTTGTTCGCCTTTACCTTGCTGTCTAGCATGACGTATACCTTCACGCTGGAAAAAGAAGCGAAGCAAAACCAGGGGGTCGGGTGGACGGAGCAGCTGATGGAAAGCTGGCGGTACATCCGGCAAAAGAAAGGATTCCTGCTGTTTGGGATATCCGCACTCATGCCCTTCATTGCTGTTATGGCGACGAACTTATTGAAGCCTGTTTACATAAGCCAAACGCTGCAGGAGGGTGTCTCGGTTTATTCGCTAGGAGAGGTAACGTATGCAACGGGTGCCGTGGCAGCAGGTTTACTCGTTGCTATCGTCGTTCGCAAGATGGGGCAGCTGGCAGCCATGATCGGCAATACGTTGTTGTTCGCGATTGCCATTGTCGTCATGATAGCTTTACCGTATGGCTGGGCGCTGATTGCGGCGTACACGTTTTACGGGTGGAGTAACGCTTCTGTGCGCTTGATTCGGCAATTGCTCTATATGACAGTTGTGCCGAAGCATCAGATGGGGCGGGTTATGAGCTTTTTCAACTCAATCGGCATGATGATGCGTTTGATCCTTATCGGTTTGTTTACGGCTATGATCGATTACACGGGGGCAGGAGTCGGGTACTTGGTGTTGGCGGGTCTACTGTTGCTTGCGGCGATCGGGATTGCTGCTACCATGAGATACCTGCTGGCGGATGCCAAAGCAGAGGCGGCGGTTGCCACACAGGAGCGATGAAGGGTAGAATGTAGGGATAAATGGGAAGCGAAAGAAAGTGGAGTGTGGAAGCAGCATGCAAGACATACAAGTGAAATTGACGGCACGGCATCATGTCGAAGGAAACTGGGAAGAAACGACCCACAGCTACGAAGGCAAGCGCGTACAAAAAGCATCTGCGTGGTATTTGACCTACAAAGAGCAGATGGAAGGCGTAGGCGAAGTAAGCACGACATTGAAGCTGACAGATACGTCCATTACGCTGGTTCGTCAGGGCGGGGTTTCAACCAGACAGCAATTCGAAAAAGGAGCCAGCACCCATTCTACCTATCAAAGTCCCTATGGTCCGTTTGCCATGGAGACGCATACGAACAAGCTGCGAATCCGCTACGAAGCAGAGGTTCCTGTACAGGTAGAAATCGCGTACCAGCTATGGATGAATGAGCAGTACGCTGGTGAGCATGAGCTGAAAATAGAGCTAGGAAAATAAGCCGCCCTTTGCAAGGGCGGTTTTTTGCACGTACAATAGGATTACTTGCGGCTGAAGTGAAAGGGGGATACAGCATGTTTGTACTCGCAAATGGACTAATAGCCGGTCTGGGTCTTGCTGCTTTTTTGGCGCTCGGAGATGGTTTGTTTGATACCAATACCTTTCCCGTTTTAATTGATGTCAGCTATGTACCGGGCATGGAGAATCTGCCCTCTATTGTAGAACTATTGATTCATCTGCTGATTAGTGTGATCGTCGCCTTTTTTCTCATGTACTTTTACCCGCGGGAACGAAAAGCCCGATCGGTACGATACTTGCTGTACTGGATGCTCGGTTTTTCTATCGCGTTTTTCCCATTTAGCCTGTTGAGTCAATCTGCGATGAGTTTGACAGCGTTTTTCATCTGGGTATTGGGACATCTATTGTATACCGCAATGCTTGCCATTCAGGTAGGGCGTAATCGATAACATTGTAAAAGTGCCGAATATTCGGCGAAGTGATGATTTTTTGGCAGCATGGATGGAAGGAAGGAGTGAAAGCCAGGATGCCGTTGTCAGATACGGTAGAAATGTTGCAGGCGATCTTGGGTGCTATCGATGAAGGAATTCACGTTGTGGACGCTAATGGCATTACGATTTTCTACAATCACGTCGCAGCCAAGCTCGATGGGCTGACCTCAGAAGAGGTGTTGGGGAAGCCATTGTTGGAGGTTTTTCCTTCACTTGATCGACAGTCGAGTACCCTGCTTCGTGTCATCGATAGTGGCGAATCAATCTACAACCAGACACAGACATATAAGAACTGGAAGGGAATGCGTGTGGAGACAATCAACACGACACTTCCGGTGAGAGTAGGCAAACGGTTAGTCGGTGCAGTCGAGGTGGCGAAGGATATTGGCAAGCTAAAAGAACTGTCGGAGCGCTTAGTCGATCTTCAGGCCAAGATTAGCAAGCCGAAACGAACAAAACACTCGGTGGATGAAACGACTTTCCATTTCGAAGATATTTTGACGATGAGTGAAAAAATGAAGCGCCTCAAAGAACGCGCTCGAAAAGCTGCGCGGACAACTTCTCCCGTTTTGATATACGGCGAAACAGGGACAGGAAAAGAACTGTTTGTCCAATCCATTCACCACGCGTCTGTCCGCAGCAGCAAGCCGTTTATCGCGCAAAACTGTGCCGCGCTGCCGGCCGCGCTGCTCGAAAGCTTGCTGTTTGGCACGACAAAAGGAAGCTTCACGGGAGCCGATGATCGGCCAGGGTTATTCGAGCTGGCGGACGGCGGTACTTTATTTCTGGATGAACTGAACAGCATGCCGCTCGATTTACAAGCAAAGCTGCTACGAGTACTCCAAGACGGTCAGATTAGACGGATCGGTGGGAGCCAATCGACCAAAGTGGAAGTACGGGTAATCGCCGCAGTCAACGAAGCACCTCAGTCGCTCGTGGAGCGAGGAGTCATGCGAACCGACCTGTATTACCGGATCAACGTCGTCTCTTTTGAGCTGCCGCCACTACGCGAGCGCAGAGAAGATGTGGATATGCTGATTGATCATTTCTTGCAAAAGTTCAACCGGATCTTCGGTATGAATGTGCGTGGAATCAGCAGTGAAGTGGCACGTTTGTTTGCTGCATATGATTGGCCGGGGAACGTACGTGAACTGGAACATGTCATAGAAGCAGCCATGAATATGGTGGAGTCGGACATCATTTTGTTGGATCATCTTCCGGCTCATTTGCTGGAACGCTCGCAGTCTGAGAAAGATGAAGCGCCAATTTCGGCACAACTCCTGTCAAAGGAAGGATTTACGCTGCCCGAGATTTTGCGTGAGGTAGAGGAAAAAGTGATCAAAGATGCGATGCAGCAAACAGACGGCAATGTACTTCGTGCTGCCAAGCTCTTGGGCATCCCAAGACAGACACTGCAATACAAGCTCTCGCAGCGGATGATCCCTCCCTGTTGAGTGCCGAAAATTCGGCAGACTCGTGAAGGATCAAATGGATAAGAAGCGCTCACGAAACGCTCTATTCCTTATTTTCTAAATCTTTTGATTTGTTGGCATGGCACTTGCATCTCTTTTTGGTTGAGTGAAACGAAGAGGTTCACCATAAGACGAGAGGAGACGGGATGCACATGACAGTAGCGACAAAACGTGATTGGCGTTCGATAGAACTTTGGAAGGATGTCACGGACGAGCAATGGAATGACTGGATGTGGCAGCTTACGCACACCATCAAGACGGTCGATGATTTGAAGCAGGTAATCAACCTGACACCTGAAGAGGAAGAGGGCGTACGTATTTCTACGCAAACGATTCCACTCAACATCACACCGTACTATGCTCATCTGATGGATCCAGACGATCCAAGCGATCCGGTTCGCATGCAGTCTGTACCTTTGTCCTCTGAGATGGTTCGTACAAAATACGACATGGAAGACCCACTCCACGAGGATACGGATTCTCCTGTACCTGGTTTGACACATCGTTATCCAGATCGCGTGCTTTTCCTGGTGACGAACCAATGCTCCATGTATTGCCGTTACTGTACGCGCCGCCGCTTTTCCGGTCAGATCGGCATGGGTGTGCCAAAGAAACAGCTGGATGCCTGTATCGATTACATCCGCTCAAGACCAGAAGTCCGCGATGTACTGCTCTCCGGTGGAGACGGTCTGTTGATCAATGACCGCGTACTGGAATACATCATCAGCAGCCTGCGTGACATCCCGCATGTTGAAATTATTCGGATCGGTACGCGTGCACCTGTTGTTTTCCCGCAGCGCATTACCGAAAACCTTTGCAATATCCTGAAAAAATACCATCCGGTTTGGCTCAATACACACTTTAACCATCCAAAGGAAATTACGCCAGAAGCGAAGCTGGCTTGCGAAATGCTCGCTAATGCTGGTGTTCCGCTCGGCAACCAGGCAGTAATCTTGGCTGGCATTAACGATTGTGCGAATACGATGAAAAAGCTGGTGCAGGACCTGGTGAAAATTCGCGTTCGCCCGTATTACATCTATCAATGCGACCTGTCGGAGGGAATCGGACACTTCCGCGCGCCTGTCAGCAAAGGTATCGAAATCATTGAGCACCTGCGCGGCCATACTTCCGGCTATGCAGTTCCGACCTTTGTAGTAGACGCTCCACACGGCGGAGGCAAAATTCCTGTCAGCCCGAACTACATCATTTCGCAAGCGTCCGATAAAGTTGTCCTGCGCAACTTTGAAGGTGTGATCACCTCGTATCCAGAGCCGAAGCAATACCATGAGCATGATGAAGAAAACTGCGAATACTGCATGGCTGCAAAAGGCAAAGCAGTTGGTATCGCAGCACTCATGCAAGACGAGGTAGACAATCTGGAGCCGACTGATCTGCCGCGCAACAAGCGTATCAAAGCAACCAAGGTCAAATCACTCGCAGATGTGCGGTCGGAGCAAAAGACCAAAAAAGAACAGGCTACTGCCGAGACGAAGGAAGCCTCAGGAAAATAAGCAGGATCAACAGCTACCCGTATAAAGGTAGCTGTTTTTTTTTCGTAAGAATATTTCCAACTCTACGAAGAGGATGGATGATTCGCAACTTGTGTGATAAGATCGAGTTATGCCCATTATGAGCGGTCGCTCAGTATCGTTTCATTTTTCGAAAAAAATAAACAAACTGACTGAATACTCATTCATTTATTTCCATGATTCTGATAAGATAGAAAAAACGATTTCCACGTCCAAAGACAAACTCGCAATAGAGGGGAGTAGAAAACATGCTGGCACTCATTAATTTGATCGCCTTTTTCCTGGTTCTCGCTTACGGGCTATATTTAGCCGGGCATGTCGTGTACAGCAGATACTTGTTCATCAAGCTGGGGAAAAAGCCAGATGTGAAAAATGACTTTGGGGCACGCATCAATCTGATGCTGGACAACGTCATTTTCCACAAGAAGCTGCTGAAGGACAAAAAGAGCGGCGTGATGCACGTCGTGATGTTTTACGGCTTCATCACCCTGCAATTCGGAGCCATCGAGCTGATTATCAAAGGGCTTTCGAAAGGCTACGAGCTTCCTTTTGGTAGCGCTCACAAGTACTTCTCTGTCATGCAGGAGATCACGACGTTTCTCATCTTGGCTGCGGTCGGCTACGCTTTTTACCGCCGCTATATCGAAAAGCTCAAGCGTCTGAAGCGCGGCTTCAAATCAGGGCTCGTCCTCTTGCTGATTTCCTCCCTGATGGCGACCGTGTTGCTCTCGCTCGCTTTTGAACAAATTTGGTTCGGACATGAGCTATCGGCGTTCGCTCCGATCTCATCTGTTTTCGCGATCGTCTTCTCTGCGATTGGGGTAGGGCCAACGGGTGCAGCGGTAGGTTTTTACATTTTCTGGTGGTTGCATCTAATCATCTTGCTCAGCTTTGCGGTGTATGTGCCGCAGTCCAAGCACGCGCATTTGCTGTTTGCGCCTGTCAACGTGTGGTTCAAGAAGCTGGACCCGCCAGGCAAGCTGACCAGCATTAACTTCGAGGACGAGACACAGGAAGAATTCGGTGTCGGCAAGATTGAGGATTTTACACAAACGCAGCTCATCGACCTGTACGCTTGTGTGGAGTGCGGTCGCTGCACGAATATGTGCCCGGCTTCTGGAACGGGAAAAATGCTCTCCCCGATGGATTTGATTACGAAAATGCGCGACCATCTGACCGAAAAAGGTGCGTCGGTGACATCGCGTACGCCATGGATGCCGAGCTTCGCTTTTTCGCAGACGACTGCCAACCAGATTGCGATCCAAGCATCTGAAGTAGCGGCGACAGCGGAAGGAGCAACTGCGGTTTATGAGAAAAGCTTGATCGGCGATGTCATTACCGAGCAGGAGCTGTGGGCTTGTACGACCTGTCGCAACTGTGAAGACCAATGTCCGGTAATGAACGAGCACGTAGATAAAATCATCGATATGCGCCGCTACCTGGTCATGACTGAAGGCAGTATGCCAGCAGAAGCGCAGCGCGCCTTGAACAACATCGAACGTCAGGGTAACCCGTGGGGAATCAACCGTAAAGACCGGACGAAATGGATTGAAGGTCTGAACGGTGAGTACGAGGTTCCAACTGTGAAGCAGGTCGAGGAATTTGAGTACTTGTTCTGGGTAGGCTCGATGGGATCATTTGACTTGCGTAGCCAAAAAATTTCGCAGGCATTTGTGAAGCTCATGCACGAAGCAGGTGTGAAGTTCGCCATTTTAGGCAACGAGGAAAAGAACTCTGGTGATACGGCTCGCCGCATTGGGAACGAGTTTTTGTTCCAGCAGCTCGCCCAAGAAAATATCGCCTTGTTTGAAGCGTATGAAGTCAAAAAAATCGTCACCTGCGACCCGCATGCGTTCAATACGTTTAAGAACGAATATCCGGAGTTTGGGTTGAATGCAGAGGTGTACCACCACTCCGAGCTGTTGGCGGAGTGGGTGAAGGAAGGCAAATTGAAGCCAACCAAGGAAGTCAAGGAGCGCATCACCTACCACGATTCCTGCTACTTGGGCCGCTACAACGAAATTTACGACAAGCCACGCGTGATCCTCGAAGCCATTCCTGGCGTAGAGGTAGTTGAAATGAAGCGCAGCGGCTGCGACAGTATGTGTTGCGGAGCGGGCGGCGGCTTGATGTGGATGGAGGAACATGAGGGCTCTCGTGTCAACGTTACGCGTACGGAGCAAGCTCTGGAGGTCAAGCCGACGGAAATCGCGAGTGCATGCCCATACTGCCTGACGATGATGAACGATGGAATCAAGACCAAAGAGCAGGAAGATCACGTCAAAACACGCGACGTCGCGGAAATTCTCGCAGACGCCATCTAGGTTCATACCATGCGCAAGTCTCATGCTGATCAAGCGACGAGGCTTGCGCATTTTTTTTTGCAAAAAAACTGTAAGATAGAGGAGCCAGCTGAATCTAAAGGAGTGGGAAGGGAGTGAGGAAGCTGGAGCTTGCAGAGAAAGGCTTAACCAAAACAAAAGAGGCATTATTTGATGAATTGATCCGGCACTATCTGAAAAAGGTGTTGCGACTCGTGTATTTGATGGTCAAGGACCGCAGCTTGGCAGAGGATATCACACAGGAAGTGTTCCTGTTAGCTTACAAAAACTTGGAGAAATTCCGCCAAGAGAGCTCGATGCAAACATGGGTGTACCGAATCGCCGTCAACGAAGCGAAAAAACACCTGCGCTCGTGGTCGTTCCGTCACCTGTTTTTCAAACCAGAAGTGGACATAGAGGTAGTCGAGGGAGCAGAGTCGACCGTTTTGCAAAATGACCTTCGCGCCCGTTTTGCTCATCTTGTCATGAAGCTGCCGCATAGCTATCGTCAGTTGATTGTTCTTCACTACTACGAAGAGTTGTCCGTCGAGGAGATTGCGGTGATTATGGACACGTCCGCAGGAGCGATTTATACGAAAATGCACCGTGCACGTCAAAAGCTCAAAGCGCTCCTGGAAAAGGAGGGGATCGAATGAACCTGGATAAATTGCTGGAGGAATTCAAGGGAACGGCTGACCGGACACTGTTGCGCGGAATGGACGATACGACTGGCTTGGAGGAGCGGATTCGCATGAATATCGAGAAGAAAGGCAAGAAAAGGTTTCGTTTCACCTACCCTGTAAGCGCAGCACTTGTTGCGGTTGTGCTTGTCATTGGGTTTACCCCTTATCTACTGCAAAAGGAAAGTACGAGTACACATACGCCGAGCGGAACGTCTGCCGAGCCAGGTACCCATCAAAAGCCCGATCCAAAGGCTCATCCTGCCTCTGATGATCAGGCGATTATGGAAACGGTGGATGAAATCGTCGGTGCCTTGCGTGTTGGGATGACACAAGATCAAATCAAAGACAAAGTTTCGACGACTTACACAGCCATGGATGATTACGGAGCCGGCGGGGACGATGGTGCAGATGAGTATTGGGGCTATTCGATTTTCGCAAAAGAAGGGTATAAACGAAAAGACTGGGCGATGATCGAGACAGAAAGTCTGTTAAAAAGAGACGTGGGCTTGGAGCTGTTAGTTGGATGGAAGGATAAAAAGCTTCATTGGTATACCGTAAGCTATGTCCAAGGAAAAGACGTCTATCTTTTCAAAATGAACAGCAACGGTACCGTTCATGAGGATGTCGTAGATGTCCCCCAGGATGGGACACAAACACCAGTAGCTACGTCCGTATTTGATTTAAAGCCAGAGGAACAGGATCGTTATTACAATTACATGTATGAGAAAAAAGATGAGCTTTTGCGTGGTTTATCTCCAATCGATGTATGGAAGCTGTATGTGACAGCACAGCAAGAGGGTCAGCTCGAAATGCAGTACGCTTTGCATATCGAGGACGATGGATCAGAGAAGCCAACACTGGAGCAATACTTGGAAGATAGGAAGAAAGATCCGGTTGGAGCACGAAATAGCTGGAAGCAGCTGAAAACGATGCGAGAATTGGCAAGTGACATAACGCTTGAGCAAACGTCTGACAAGGAAGCGGTTGTATGGGTGACCTTCAAGGACAACAGGGATAAGGTTGCATATAAAATGCAGAAAAACAAACAAGGCTTCTGGAAACTAAGCTGGATGGCACAACAATAGCAAGAACAGCCTGACTCTCCCAAAAGTCAGGCTGCTCTTTTTTTCATTATTGATTGACTATTCGTACGGAAGACGGCAAAATAAAAGTAAGCAAAATGAACGAACGCTCGATCAATTTAGTTTTTATTGATGTGAAACACCATCCGAATGGAGGTCATTCGATGAAAACAGTCATTGTAGGGGCAACGCGTACCCCGTTTGGTAAGCTTGGCGGATCTTTGAAAGCGCTATCGGCAGTAGAGCTCGGTTCCATTGTAATCAAGGAAGCGGTAGAGCGTGCTGGCATTTCCGGCGATCAGGTGGACGAAGTGATCATGGGCATGGTCTTGCAGGCAGGTGCGGGTCAGGTGCCCTCACGCCAGGCGGCTCGCAAGGCTGGTTTGCCGTGGAATGTAGCGAGCGAGACGATTAACAAGGTATGTGCGTCAGGGATGCGTGCAGTGACGTTGGGGGACCAGATCATTCGCGCAGGAGATGGAGAAATCATTGTCGCTGGCGGCATGGAGAGCATGAGCAACGCACCGTACGCACTGCCGGATGCACGCAACGGGATGAGAATGGGAGATGCGACGGTTCGCGATCTCATGATGTACGACGGCCTCACTTGCCCGTTTCATCAAGTGGCGATGGCTGTGCACGGCAGCAATGTGGCGGAAGAGAACGGGATTACGCGTGAAGAGCAGGATGCGTGGGCACTGCGCAGTCAGCAGAGAGCTGCTCAAGCGATGGAAAATGGACTTTTTGCCGAAGAGCTAGTATCGGTTTCCATTCCGCAAAGAAAAGGGGAGCCGCTGCAAGTAATCGTGGATGAAGGACCGCGTCCAGATACCACCGAGGAAGGATTGGCGAAGCTGCCTCCCGTGTACAAAAAGGACGGGACGATCACGGCAGGCAATGCTCCAGGAATCAACGACGGAGCGGCAGCGATGGTGTTGATGTCGGATGCAAAAGCGCAGCAACTGGGTATCAAGCCGCTTGCGACGATTCTTGGTCACGCAGAGGTCGGCGCAGATGCACCTTATATCGCGACAACTCCGGGGCTTGCCATTAACAAGCTCCTAGAGAAGACAGGAGTAGCTCTTTCTGACATCGATTTGTTCGAGGTAAACGAAGCATTTGCCGCGGTGATTTTGACCAGTGGCAAAATCGTTGGCTGGGATGCAGAGAAAGTGAATGTAAACGGGGGAGCGATTGCGTTCGGACACCCGATTGGCGCGAGTGGTGCTCGGATCATTATGCACCTTGCTTATGAATTGAAAAGACGAGGCGGCGGCTTAGGGATCGCGGCAATTTGCAGTGGTGCCGCACAGGGTGACGCCATCTTGATTAAAGTAGAGTAAGGGAGGCCTTTTTGCATGAACGTACAAACGATTATGGTCATCGGGGCAGGACAGATGGGCAGCGGGATTGCCCAAGTAGCGGCACAGGCTGGCTTTCGTGTTTATTTGAACGACGTCCAGCAGGCTTTTGTGGAACGCGGCCTGGCTACGATTACGAAAAACTTGTCGCGCAACGTGGAAAAAGGCAAGCTTAGCGAAGCGGAAAAGGAAGAGATTCTCGGTCGATTGACACTGTCTACTGATCTGGCAGATGCGTCTGATGCGGATTTTGTGGTAGAAGCGGTGACGGAAAACATGGCAGTCAAAACGCAAATCTTTTCCAAGCTGGACGAGGTATGTCCACCGCATACGGTGCTCGCGAGCAATACATCCTCCCTGCCAATTACAGAGATTGCCGCAGTTACGAAGCGGCCGGAAAAAGTAATCGGGATGCATTTTATGAACCCCGTTCCAGTGATGAAGCTGGTTGAGATTATCCGCGGCCTGCAAACAGCCGATGAGGTTTATCAGCTGACAGAAGATTTGTCCAAGCAAATGAGCAAGGTACCCGTGAGCGTAAACGATTTCCCAGGTTTTGTGTCCAATCGAGTACTGATGCCAATGCTGAATGAAGCGATTTATTGCGTGTACGAAGGAGTTGCAACACCGGAAGCGATCGACGAAGTCATGAAGCTGGGCATGAACCATCCGATGGGACCGCTTCAGCTGGCTGATTTCATCGGGCTGGACACTTGCCTCTACATTATGGAGGTACTGCACGAAGGGTTCGGTGATTCGAAATACCGCCCATGCCCGTTGCTGCGCAAGTACGTCAAAGCAGGATGGCTAGGCAAAAAATCCGGTCGTGGTTTCTACGTGTACAACTAGGCAAGGTAGTTCAAAAAGTCGTCTTTTGATCACGAAGTAGTACTGAGAGTGTATGCGACGTCGAAAGTGGCGTTCACCTTCGAAGTCCGGAGCTCATGTAGTTCTCTACATTCCGCTCCTCCTTCTTCAGGTTCTCGCCACTTTCTCGGTGCTGAAATGACGACTTTTTGAACTTTTGCTAGAGAGGACTTTTCGCAGAAAGGTAGGACGGACATGGATTTCCGATTGAACGAAGAGCAAGAGATGATGCGCCGTATGGTGCGAGACTTTGCCCAGAAAGAGATCGTACCTTTCGTCCCTGTGATGGAAGAGACGGACCAGTTCCCGCGTCAGATCCTGAAAAAGATGGGCGAGATGGGGCTCATGGGCATTCCGATCGCCGAAGAGTGGGGAGGAGCAGGAGCGGACTTTATGTCCTACATTTTGGCCATTCACGAGATTTCCAAGGTGAGTGCGACAGTAGGCGTCATTTTGTCCGTGCATACCTCCGTCGGGACGAACCCGATTCTCTACTTCGGTACCGAGGAGCAAAAACGTAAATACGTGACCAAGCTTGCGAGTGGGGAATACCTCGGAGCTTTTGCCTTGACCGAGCCGCATGCAGGTTCTGATGCGAGCAGTATCCGAACCACAGCCGTGAAAAAAGACGATGAGTACATCCTGAACGGAAACAAAGTGTTCATCACGAACGGTGGAGAAGCAGATACGTATATCGCGTTTGCTGTAACTGATTCTACAAAGGGAACCAAGGGAATATCGGCCTTTATCGTAGACAAGGATACACCGGGCTTCACGGTGGGGAAAAAGGAAAAGAAGATGGGATTACACGGTTCCTATACGACAGAGCTCGTATTCGACAATGCGCGTGTACCGGCTGCCAACCTGTTGGGGCAGGAAGGGGAAGGCTTCTGTATCGCGATGGCGAATCTGGATTCCGGTCGGATCGGGATTGCTGCACAAGCCCTTGGTATAGCCGAGGCCGCAGTCCAGTACGCGACAGAGTATGCGCGGGAACGCAAGCAGTTCGGACAACCGATTGCCAAGCAGCAAGCCATCGCCTTCAAGCTGGCTGACATGGCGACGAAAGCAGAAGTAGCCCGATTGCTGGTATACCGAGCGGCGTGGCTGCGCAGTCAAGGAATTGCTTGTGGAATGGAAGCCTCGATGGCAAAACGCTTTGCTACAGACGCCGCGATGGAGCTCGCCACAGAAGCCGTGCAAATCTTTGGTGGCTATGGCTACACCAGAGAGTATCCGGTTGAGCGTCTATTCCGGGATGCGAAAGTAACGCAGATCTATGAGGGCACCAACGAAATTCAGCGAATCGTTATCGCCAAGCATTTGCTTGCTGATTAATAGAAAGATGAAAAACACATGGGGGAGTGATTCATATGAATTTCCAACTGACGGAAGAACATGACATGATGCGCAAAATGATTCGCGACTTTGCAGAGAATCAAGTAGCTCCGACAGCAGCCGAGCGCGATGAAGAAGAGTGCTTTGATCGTTCCATTTTTGAGCAAATGGCTGAGCTTGGACTGACGGGCATTCCTTGGCCGGAACAATACGGCGGAGCAGGTGCAGATTACCTGAGCTACGTCATTGCAGTGGAAGAACTCTCCCGTGTGGATGCCTCCATCGGTGTGACACTGTCCGCACATGTTTCCTTGGCGAGCTGGCCGATTTACAAATTCGGGACAGAGGAGCAAAAGCAAAAGTTTTTGCGTCCATTAGCAGAAGGTAAGAAGATGGGTGCGTACTGTTTGACCGAGGCGGGATCTGGCTCCGATTCTGCTGGAATGCGCACGACAGCCGTACGCGATGGTGATCACTACATTATAAATGGCAACAAAATTTTCATTACCAATGCGGGCGAAGCAGAAATCTACATCGTATTCGCGGTCACCCAACCAGAGCTGAATCATAAAGGCATTACGGCTTTCATTGTTGAAAAAGGCATGGACGGCTTCACGATGGGGAAAAAGGAGAAAAAGCTGGGTATCCGTTCCTCGCCAACACTTGCAGTCAATTTTGAAGATGTGCGCGTGCCGGTAGAAAATAGACTGGGCGAAGAAGGTCAAGGCTTCAAGATCGCGATGATGACGTTGGACGGTGGAAGAAACGGTATCGCCGCTCAAGCATTGGGAATTGCACAAGGTGCATACGAGCATGCGCGGAACTATGCCAAAGAACGCAATCAGTTCGGCAAACCAATCGCTTCCTTGCAGGCAATCCAGTTCAAGTTGGCAGATATGGCTACCAAGATCGAGGCATCCCGTTTGCTCACTTACCAAGCAGCGTGGTTGGAGGATCAAGGTCTACCATACGGCAAAGCATCTGCGATGTCCAAAGTGTTTGCAGGAGATACAGCAATGGAAGTAACAACCGAGGCAGTTCAAGTTTTCGGGGGTTACGGCTACACGCGGGAGTATCCTGTGGAGCGCTTCATGCGTGATGCCAAAATTACACAAATCTATGAAGGAACAAATGAAATCCAACGTGTCGTGATCAGTAATTTCCTGCTAAAAGAGTAGGAAGCTGTCCAGTCTTCCAACACGATTACACACATAGAAAAGAAAAGTTTGGCTTTGTGCTCTTACTCGCGTATAATGATCTGCGAATGATACAAAAGTAGAGTGTTTGCGCCTTCTTTTCTATGAGGCGTCTGACCAAACGCTCAGTCGGTTGGAAAGGTGGATTTTGGAGTGTCTGACAAGAGAAAAGCGATACCGTCCCTGGTAAAGGACCCAAAACTGATCGAGAGAAGAAGAGAGCAGATTATTGAGGCTGCCGTTCATCTCTTCATTAATAAAGGTTTTCATAAAACGACGACAAGGGAGATTGCCCGAGCGTCTGGATTTAGTATTGGTACGTTGTACGAGTATATCGAGTCAAAAGAAGACGTGCTCTATCTTGTTTGTGATGCCATCCATGCGGAGATGGAGACGCGTTTGCGTGAAGCGATCAATTTCAACGGAACTGGCTTGAAAACATTAAAGATCGCACTAAAGAGCCTGATCCGCGTGATGGATCAGATGAGCGACCGCGTTTTGCTTATTTATCAGGAAGCCAAATCATTGCCGAAAGAAACACTCCGCTACGTGTTGGGGCGTGAAGAAGCCATTTCGCATATTTTCGTCGAAATCCTGGAAAAAGGGATTGCCGATGGTTCGCTGCACATTGACGAAAAGAACGTCAAGCTGATGGCGGACAATATCATGGTACTGGGCGAAATGTGGGTATTCCGCCGCTGGGCATTGAAAAAGCACTATACCATTGAGGAGTACACAGAGAAGCAGATCGCGCTTCTGCTTCGCGATATCAGTGTCTCCGATTAAGAAGAGAGTTTAAAAAGTCTGGGAAATATAGAGTGCCAAGCATACCTCGCGTCTACCGCGCCTTGATCTGCTTGGCCCTGTTTTTCCTCCTTTTTAAACTTAATTAAAAGGAGAGTGGAACGATGGAAACAGAAGTGTATCGTCCGCAAAACAAGGTTCGCTTTGTGACCGCAGCTAGTCTGTATGACGGTCACGACGCCTCGATTAATATCATGCGCCGTATTTTACAATCGTCGGGAGTAGAAGTGATCCATCTCGGACACAACCGTTCTGTTGATGATATTGTAACAGCCGCTGTTCAGGAGGATGTGCAAGGGATTGCCATCAGTTCCTACCAAGGCGGTCATGTGGAGTATTTCAAATACGTAATTGATCTATTACGCGAGCGGGGAGCAGAGCATATCCGTGTTTTTGGCGGCGGTGGCGGCGTTATCGTTCCACGCGAGATTCGGGAATTGGAAGAGTATGGAGTCTGTAAAATTTACTCGCCAGATGACGGCAGACGATTGGGCTTGCAGGGCATGATCAACGACATGATCAGACATAGCGATTTCCCAACCGTTAAGCAGCTGGAGGAAGAAGTAGCAGGCTTGCGTGAGCAAAATCATCAGGCGATTGCCCGGCTTATTTCCGTTGCAGAGTATGCAGTGGAACAGCCCGTATGGACAGAACCTCTCCGTGAAAGTTTAGTGGAAGCTGATTCAACCATTCCGGTATTAGGGATCACAGGTACGGGTGGAGCAGGAAAAAGCTCATTAACGGATGAGCTTGTTCGTCGATTTATTCGCATTTATCCCGAGAAGGCGGTTGCGATCTTGTCTGTCGATCCATCCAAGCAAAAATCAGGTGGAGCGTTACTTGGTGACCGCATCCGCATGAATGCCAACTCGACACCGCGTGTTTACATGCGCAGTCTCGCCACCCGCAAATCGGGCATGGAGCTGTCTGCTGCATTAAAAGACGCGATTCAAGTAACCCGTTCTGCCCATTTTGATCTGATTATTGTGGAAACGAGCGGGATTGGTCAGGGGGATGCACAGGTCACAGAAGTGTGCGACGTCTCCATGTACGTCATGACCAGTGAATTCGGGGCACCATCTCAATTGGAAAAGATTGATATGCTCGACTTTGCTGATGTGATCGCGATCAACAAATTTGAGCGTAAAGGCTCGGAGGACGCTCTTCGCGAGGTTCGCAAGCAATATCGACGCAATCACCAGCTTTTTGAGCTGCCAGATGAGAAGGTTCCAGTGTATGGTACGATTGCGAGTCAGTTTAACGATCCGGGAACGAATGTATTGTTTGCTGCTCTGATGCATCGAATTGTAGAAAAGACTAGTGTTGACTGGTCTGTAGAGCATTTGGATACGACTCCCGTAAAGATTCATAAAACTTCATTGATTCCGACAGAGAGAATCAATTATTTGCAAGACATTGCCAACACGGTCCGCCAATACCGTGCGTATGCCGAAGAGCAGGCGTTGATTGCGCGCAAGCTGTTCCAGTTGCAGGGCGCAAAGGAGACGGTGCTTGCCTCGGGAGATGCTGCAGCTGTTGAGCTGGCAGCGGTGCTCGATAAACAAATCGTTCTGTTTGAAGAAAAGCTACATCCGGAGTGCCGACGTATCCTGGAAAATTGGCCCAAGCTCAAGGAAGCGTATCGGAAGGATCAATTCGTCACGAAAATTCGCGACAAGGAATTGGTTACCAAGCTTTTCAGCGAATCGTTGTCGGGTACACGCATTTCAAAAGTAGCCGTCCCTGATTACGAAGATTGGGGCGAAATTTTAAAGTGGTCGTTAAAAGAAAATGTCCCAGGTGAATTCCCGTATACCGCAGGAGTATTTCCGTTTAAACGCGAGGGAGAAGATCCAAAGCGACAATTTGCAGGTGAAGGTACTCCAGAGCGGACGAACAGACGCTTTCACTTCCTGTCTCAAAATGATGAAGCGAAGCGACTCAGTACGGCTTTTGACTCGGTTACGTTGTATGGTGAGGATCCTGACTATCGCCCGGATATTTACGGGAAAATTGGTACGAGTGGGGTCAGTATTTGCACACTGGATGACATGAAAAAGCTGTACGCCGGCTTTGACCTTTGTGCGCCTAGCACTTCTGTGTCCATGACAATCAACGGTCCTGCGCCGATGATTTTGGCCATGTTCATGAATACGGCGATCGAACAGCAGCTGGATGCTTTTGTCCGAAAAGAAGGACGCCAGCCTACCGAGGACGAAGCAAAGCAAATCAGAGCGTACACACTGTCGACTGTTCGTGGAACCGTTCAGGCAGATATTTTGAAAGAGGATCAGGGGCAAAACACGTGTATCTTCTCGACAGAATTTGCCTTGCGGATGATGGGGGATATCCAGCAGTATTTTATCGACCAGAAAGTGCGGAATTACTACTCTGTGTCCATTTCCGGCTATCATATTGCGGAGGCGGGGGCGAATCCGATTACGCAGCTTGCGTTTACGCTGTCTAACGGATTTACCTATGTCGAGTACTATTTAAGCCGAGGCATGAACATCGATGACTTTGCACCAAACCTGTCCTTCTTCTTCTCCAATGGTCTCGATCCGGAATACACCGTGATTGGACGTGTGGCTCGCCGAATTTGGGCAACCGTGATGAAAAATCGTTATGATGCAAATGACCGTAGCCAAAAGCTGAAGTACCATATCCAGACATCCGGCCGTTCCTTGCACGCGCAGGAGATGGATTTCAATGATATCAGAACGACCTTGCAGGCCTTGATTGCCATTTACGACAACTGTAATTCTCTTCATACGAATGCATACGATGAAGCGATTACGACCCCAACAGAGAACTCTGTGCGGCGTGCGATGGCAATTCAGATGATCATCAACAAGGAAATGGGACTCGCGAAAAATGAGAACCCGCTTCAAGGGGCATTCATCATCGATGAGTTGACTGATCTGGTAGAAGAGGCAGTTATGCAAGAATTCGAGCGGATCAGTTCTCGCGGAGGCGTGCTGGGGTCGATGGAGACTCAATACCAGCGCGGCAAAATTCAAGACGAGAGCATGTATTACGAAATGAAAAAGCATACGGGCGAGCTGCCAATTATTGGGGTAAACACGTTCATTAATCCGAATGCATCTGAGGATGATTACGAGATTGAATTGGCTCGCGCAACGGAAGAGGAAAAAGAACAGCAAATCATAAATCTCCGTGCATTCCAGGAGCGCCACAAGGATGTGTCTGCGGTTGCGCTGCGGCGTCTGCAGGAAGTGGCCATGGCGGGAGAGAACATCTTTGCCGAGCTGATGGAGACGGTAAAAGTAGCATCGCTTGGACAAATCAGTGCTGCTCTGTATGAAGTGGGCGGCCAATACCGCAGAAATATGTAAGACAAATCCCTCGGTAGCGATTGCCGAGGGATGTCTTTGGTTTTGGTGTCGACAAGAATTAGTCAGCCCCTGTTTGAAAGCCTTGCATTTTCGTCTAAAATAAGGAATACTGTATGATAGCCTTCTTATGTTGTACGTTGTACAATCGAAGAAATTGATATCATTTATGAATGACTTATACAAGCCTGCGTCCCCCGAACAGGGCACCGGGTTAGTATTCAAATCAATCGTTTTCATATGGAAAGGACGTGCCCTGAGTGAGTCAATTGTTTGCTCATATTGATTCCGAGAAACTGAGTGAGATGGCGTTAGTTGACATTGCGTATGAAATTTTGCGTGAAACTAACCGCACTTACAACTTCCGCGAGCTGATGAATGAACTGGTTGCAGTGCGCAAGCTGACAGATGAACAACTCAAGGCAATCATCGCGCAAGTATACACAGAAATTAACATTGATGGCCGTTTCGTGTGCCTCGGTGACAACGTATGGGGATTGAAACGCTGGTACCCAACCGACACCGTGGAAGAAACCCAAGAGGGTGGCGGAACAAAGAAGAAGAAAATCGTCACGGAAGACGACTTCGACGATTACGATTCCGAAGACGAAGGTGTCGAAGAATACGAGGAAGACGATGTTGTCATCTTTGAGGATGAAGAGGAATTCGTCGACGAGGATTCTGAAATCGAAGAAGAAGAAATCGATGGAGAAATCGACGAGGAAGAACTCGAAGACGAAGATGATGAGATGTTCGAAGAGGGCGAAGAGCTTGCAGAAGAGGAATCTGACGAAGAGCTCGACGACGAAGACGAGAAATAGGTCCTTGACTTCCGCTTAAGGGACAGATAAAATACTCCTTGGGCTTCACATGAAGAAGGATCAAATATGGGAAACTATAAAACAAAAGTGCCCCTACCCCATTTCTTTACGGGATAGGACTCGCTTTTGTTTTTCTTTTTTTTTGGAGCCGTCTTCATTCGATTTTTATAACAACTTAAGGGTGAGGGAAAGAGGGGACGTAAACGATGACGAAGTATATTTTTGTGACAGGCGGGGTTGTATCCTCGTTGGGAAAAGGAATTACAGCGGCTTCTCTGGGCCGACTCTTGAAAAATAGGGGTCTGAAGGTAACCATCCAGAAGTGTGACCCATACATCAACGTTGACCCGGGAACGATGAGTCCGTATCAACACGGGGAAGTTTTCGTAACGGACGATGGTGCGGAAACAGATCTGGACTTGGGCCACTATGAGCGCTTTATCGATATCAACCTGAGCGCTAACTCCAATATGACGACTGGTAGAATTTACTCAACTGTCATCGCCAAAGAACGCCGTGGCGACTATTTGGGAGGAACCGTTCAAGTTATTCCTCACATCACGAACGAAATCAAAGATCGCATTTTCCGTGCAGGTCGCGAAACCGGGGCAGATGTAGTGATTACCGAGATCGGTGGAACTGTTGGAGATATCGAGAGCTTGCCATTCCTTGAATCCATCCGCCAGATCAAAAGTGACATCGGTCGTGAAAACGTCATGTACATTCACGTAACCCTGGTACCATATATCAAGGCAGCAGGTGAAATGAAAACCAAGCCTACGCAACACAGCGTGAAAGAACTGCGCAGCTTGGGTATTCAACCAAATGTGATCGTGACACGTACGGAGCAACCGATGACGCAAGAAATGAAAGACAAGTTGGCTCTGTTCTGTGATATCGATAAAAACGCGGTAGTGGAATGTGTAGACGCTGATAGCCTTTACGATGTACCACTGCAATTGCAAGCACAAGGCTTGGACGATTACGTATGCCGCCACTTGGGTATGACTTGCCAGGAAGCGGATATGACAGAGTGGAAATCGCTCGTATCGAAAATCAAAAACCTGTCCAAGACGACTACCATTGCAATCGTTGGTAAATATGTAGAATTGCATGATGCGTACTTGTCCGTAGCAGAAGCGCTGTACCATGGTGGCTATGCGAACGACTCCAAAGTAGAAATCAAATGGGTGCACGCGGAAGAAGTTACGTCAGAAAATGTTGGCGAACTGCTCGGTGATGTAAATGGTATCCTCGTACCAGGCGGCTTTGGCGATCGTGGTATCGAAGGTAAAATTATCGCTACGCGCTATGCTCGTGAAAATAAAGTGCCATTCCTCGGAATTTGCCTGGGTATGCAAATCGCTGTGATCGAGTTCGCTCGCCACGTAGCGGGTATGGACGGCGCAAACAGCTCCGAGATCAATCCGAATACAGCGTATCCGGTTATTGACCTCTTGCCAGAGCAAAAAGATATCGAGGACAAGGGCGGTACAATGCGTCTGGGTCTCGGTCCAACCAAAGTGGAAGAAGGCACGCTGACTGAGGCTGCATACGGAAGTACCCTCGTTTATGAGCGTCATCGCCATCGCTATGAAGTGAACAACGAATACCGTGATCAATTGGCGCAATTGGGCTTGCGTTTTGCGGGTACAACTCCAGATGGTCGTCTGGTTGAAATCGTGGAAGTTCCAGAACATCCATGGTATGTAGCGACACAGTTCCATCCAGAGTTCACATCCCGTCCGAACCGTCCACAGCCACTGTTCCGTGACTTCGTGAAGGCTTCCCTGAACAAATAACATAGGTCGATAAATAGAAAGACGCACCCGCGATGTAAAGTCGCAGGTGCGTCTTGTGCTTTCAAAAGCAGATCAATGAAACAAGGGCGATAGCCAGGCTACCCAATAGGCGGACGGAATGAGGAGGAATTGAGCCAAAATCGTTCCGATAAAACGTGAGATCATCAGCCACAGGTACATGTCACGAATCGATTGCTGTGTGGTTTTCCCTTGCATTGCTTTTTCTGTCAAAAGGGCAATTTGCGGGTCTACCAGAATCGTCATGAAAATCGTGGCAAAACCGTTGATTAATCCAGAAGACATCAGAACGGTTGCTTTGTAATCCGGGGCTAGTAATGTCGCGTACAACACGGACAGTACGCTGCTTGTGTAGATAGCTGTCCCCAATGCATTTAATAACAGTAATCGTTTGGGAACGCCTTTGATTCGAAACCGAGAGATGGCTTGCCAGCTAGGAATCCGGACATGATGGTGGACACGGCGGATGGTTTCGACAGTAACTGCCGTGCGAATCATTTGCGGAATCGAGCCCGCTAGCTCCAAGTGCGAGATCATTCGTTTCGATATTTGGACAAAAGTGGGAAACAGTACGATAGCCGCCAAGGTTCCGAGTGAGGACGCTGCTATAATCACGTGCAATTGCGTGCTAGGATCAAATTGCTCGATCGCAGCTTGATCCATCAATCCCCCAGTGAATGGTCCTTGAATCAGGTTGGAAGTACGGGAGAGGAGCAATACGATCCCAACCAGAGACATCGCTACAGCTATCCTGCCCGTTTGTACCCCTGCAAAACGGATTCCGTAGGTAAGTGTCTCTGTCGTATGGATAATAAATGTTAACAAGCAAATTAGCCACAGAGCATCCATAGTAAGTATCTGGCTCCTTGTGTGTAGGGGAAATTGGTTTTTCCCATTATACTCGAAATGAGGCCTATGGGAAATTTTAAGCAGAGGTTCAGCAAAAAAGGTGAAGGAGTTTCCTGATTTTAGGCGAACCCATAATAATTAAGAAAACGCATTCGTCAGGGGGGAATCAGAATGTTCGACAAACAAGATAAAAAGGTACTGGTTGTGGATGACCAGTATGGGATTCGCATTTTACTGTATGAAGTGCTGGGAAAAGAAGGGTACAAGACCTTTCAGGCAGCAAACGGGAAAATGGCATTGGAAATCGTGGAAAAAGAATCGCCAGATTTGGTTATCCTCGACATGAAGATCCCTGGGATGGATGGTATTGAGATCTTGAAACACATCAAGAAGATCAATCAGGAAATCAAAGTCATTATGATGACAGCTTACGGAGAGCTGGATATGATCAAAGAAGCAACACAACTGGGAGCATTGACCCATTTTACAAAACTATTTGATATCGATGAACTACGAATGGCGGTACATCAGCAATTAGCTTGTTAAGAACTGACTGCTAAGGTCAGGGTACAAGCGTCCCTGTTAACAAATGCCTGTCTGTGGTATAATAAGCCACATGACTGAAGTCTGCTAGAGGAGGATTTACAAAATGCCACTGGTACCTATGACCGCTTTTACCGAAGACGTCAAAAAGCATAAATACGCCGTCGGACAATTTAACCTGAACAATCTGGAGTTTACTCAAGCGATTACGGAAGCCGCGATGGAAGAAAAGTCGCCTGTGATCTTTGGTGTTTCTGAAGGTGCACTGAAATATATGGGGATCGATTATACAGTAGCGATTGCAAAAGTGGCTGCTGAACGCGCAGGAGTTCCTGTTGCTTTGCATCTTGACCATGGTAGCAATTTCGACATGGTAATGAAGTGCATTCGCGCTGGGTTCTCTTCTGTTATGTTCGATGGTTCCCATCATTCGTTTGAAGATAACCTCCGCCTGACTAAACAGGTTGTAGAGGCTGCTCACGCTGTTGGCGTATCGGTAGAAGGTGAACTCGGTACCATCGGCGGGGTGGAAGACGACTTGTCTGTTGACGAGGAAGATGCTACTCTGGCAAATCCTGAGGAAGCAATCCGCTTCTGGGAAGAAACAAAAGTAGACTACGTAGCGATTGCTGTAGGTACAGCACACGGTATGTATAAAGGGGTTCCAAAAATCCGCTATGACATCATCGAAAAAGTAGCGAGCAACATTGGAGCGCCGATCGTTCTTCACGGTGGTTCCGGCGTACCAGACGAAGCGATCATCGAATCCATCCGTTTGGGCGTAGGAAAAATCAATGTAAATACAGAAAGCCAAGTCGCATGCACGGAAACAGTTCGCAAAGTGCTGGCTGCCAAGCCGAATGAGATCGACCCACGCAAATACCTGACCCCTGCTCGCGATGCGATCAAGGAAGTAGTAAAAGGAAAAATGCGCTTGTTCGGAAGTAGCAACCGCGCGTAACTGGGAGGATAATCATGCGTTTTTTGATTGATACAGCAAACGTTGAAGAAATCCGCGAGATTCACGAATGGGGAGTTGTAGCGGGCGTAACGACAAATCCGTCCCTGGTTGCCAAAGAAGGACGCGATTTTGTAGAAACCCTGAAAGAAATTCTCGATATTGTTGACGGTCCGATCAGCGCCGAAGTCATCAGTACAGATGCAAAAGGAATGATCGAAGAGGGAGAAAAGCTCGCTGCTCTCTCGAAAAACATCGTCATCAAGCTGCCGATGACCGCAGAAGGTTTGAAGGCAACCAAGTATTTTGCTAAACGCAAAATCAGAACAAACGTAACACTGGTGTTCTCCGCGAACCAAGCACTTTTGGCTGCGCGCGCAGGTGCGAGCTTCGTGTCTCCGTTCTTGGGACGCCTGGATGATATTGGTCAAGATGGCATGCAATTGATCGAAGACATTGCAGAAATCTTTTCCGTTCACGGTATCGACACCGAGATCATTGCGGCATCTGTGCGCCACCCTGTTCACGTAACGGAGGCAGCACGCCGTGGTTCTCACTTCGCTACCATTCCAGCGAAAGTATTTAAACAACTGATTGCCCATCCACTGACAGACAGTGGCTTGGAGAAATTCCTCGCTGACTGGGCAAGCATGCAAAAATAAGGACACGTGTTGAAAGTCCAAGCACCTTTTCCATTGGGGAAGGTGCTTCTTTCCCGATTACGCCTGAGGAGAGCAAAGCATGGATAAGCTGATCATCAACGGTGGAAAACCGCTCGCGGGGACGGTGACCATCAGCGGAGCAAAAAACAGCGCAGTCGCACTCATTCCAGCAGCGTTGCTGGCAGATGGACCCGTTGTTATTGAGAATCTCCCCCGTATTCAGGATGTAGGTATTTATCACGAGCTCTTGCAGGAAATGGGAGCTGACGTGCTGTTCGAAGAAGATTGGATGGAAATCGATGGACGCGCTATGAGGCTGATGCTCATGCCAAATGGTCGTATCAAAAAGCTTCGTGCCTCGTACTATTTGTGGGGAGCGTTGCTCGC